>NZ_JARKPQ010000149.1 GCF_029975155.1 Propionicimonas sp.
GCCAGACGCTCTGAACCCGATCGAGGCTATCGAACTGTGGGATGACCGCGGGCGCCTGACGCCCGTCGACCGCAGAACCAAGCTCTACAAGACGGCCGCGAAGACCCTCGCAACCCCAACCAAGACCACCGCGACATCACCAGCGCGGAACAAATAAAAAAGGAGAAAGACAATGTGCACCACCGATATCCCGATGACGATCTGGCATCTGACGAACAACCTGGAAAGGCTGGACGGCCTCCGGCTGTGCGAATTCAACGACGACGAATTGTTGGCGCTCCATCGCAGCCTCCAGCAGATCGATCACGAGGTCAACGAGCTGCTCGCCGCCGCCGTCCAACGGATTGTCGCCGACGCGGAAACCGAGGTGGCAGATCATGAGTGAACAAGCAGTCGACGAACCACCCGTCGACGGTGGAGCCCCCGAGGTCGGCGAGGCCGAGGACCCGAAGCGTCAGGCGAACCACGAGGCGGCGAAGTACCGCCGACAGTTGCGGGACACGGAAGCCGAACGCGACGCGCTGGCGAGGCAGGTCGACGGTCTGCATCAGCAGATCGTTGAAACCGCTCTCGCGGCGAGGCTGGCCAAACCGGAGGGCTTCTGGCTGTCCGGCGCGAAACCGAGTGAGTTCTTTGACCAGGAAGGCAAGCTCGACCTCGACGCGCTGCATGCGCGTGCCGACGAGATCGCTGCACAGTTCGGGCTGCAGAAACCGTTGGCGGGCTACGTCCCCACCCAAGGAACGGGAGACCCGACCGCGTTCGACCGAGCCGACTGGGCCGGATTCTTGCGGGCTGACAAGCGGTGAAAGGGCCCGGTCTGGTATGCTCTACGTGACGTTGAGATGCCGGGCCGGGTGCCCGCCTCGCGTCGCTGGTTCCCCCGGGCGGGGAAGCACGGAGGCCAGGGCCGCCGGCAAAAGACCACCATCACATTCTTTTGTTGGCGGGCTGATCCCGCCAGAAGGTTGAAACATCATGCCTTTCATGAACACTGACGCCGGGAACACATCATTCCTGGCGTCCGAGGCCGGCGATCTGATCGTTCAGCCGGTCGCCACCGAATCCGTCGCGTTGCAGGTCGCCGATGTCGTCCCGGTGCCGGGCGCGGTCCACGACTACAGGGTGCCGGTCGTCGCCGCCGACCCGACCGCTGCATGGATCGCCGAGGGCGCCGAAATCGGCACCTCGGAGGCCGCACTGGGTGAAGCGACATCCGGCTTCTACAAGCTCGGCGGCCTGACGATCGTCACCCGGGAACTGGCGAACGACTCCAGCCCGGCAGCCGCTGAACTGGTCGGAAAGGGCCTGGCCCGCGACATCGCCCGCAAGCTCGATGCCGCGTTCTTCGGCAGCCGGGTGATTGATCCCGGCCCGCCCGTCGTGGTCAACGAGCACCAGCCCGCCGGTCTGGAAGATTTGGCCGGCGTCGGAACCGTGACCGCCGGCACCGCCTGGACCACCACCGACCCGTTCATCGAAGCGACCTACAAGGCCGAAGCGGTCGGTGCGACGCTGCGCGCATTCGTTGCGAACCCGGCCGACGCGCTGCTCATGGCCAAGCTGAAAGCCGCGACCGGATCGAACCTGCCGCTGCTGGGTGCCGACCCATCCCAGCCCACGCGCCGGGTCATCGCTGGCGTTCCGCTGATCACCAGCCCGTCGGTAACCGCCGGGACCGTCTGGGCCGTCCCCACCGGCCGGATCGTCGTAGCCATCCGCGAAGACGTGAACGTCGAAGTTGACCGGTCGGTCTACTTCACGTCCGACCGCGTCGCGATCAAGGCCACCATGCGGATCGCGATCCTCTTCCCACACGCGGCCGCCGTCCAGAAGATCAAGCTCGGCGCCTAACCCCAAGCCTGGCGTCAACGCCACCCGGCCGAACATGGTGATCCTTCGGACCGGGAACGATGGCCAGCGCAACACGGGATGTTATTCCTTGCATCCAAGCTGACCAGCGCCAACCCCCGCGGGGGTCAAGATAAGCCCACCGGTCACTGTCTTGACCCCCGCCCCCACCACAACAAGGAGGCCTCCATGGCCATGTTCACCCGCCCGCTCGGCCCGACCCTCGCCAGCGAAACCACCCAGGCGATAGCCGCAGCCAACACCCTCGAATCGGCTGTGCTCGCCGCCAGCGATGACCAGACCCTGGCAGCGCAACTCCTGCCAGCCTGGGCACCGATCCGATGGAAAGGCGATCCCGTCATTGCCAACTCGGAGCCCATCATCGACCGCGACGGCCAACCCTACGTACGCGCAACCATCATCTGGCGCTACACAGGCGACCAACGATGGCTGCAGCACGGAGCATTCCACTACCTCGGCGGTGCAGCGCTGCACACCAGCTGCGACCAGACCACAGCCATTCTGACCGTCACCGCACGAGCAACAGCCATCCAAACCGCTGTCGACGACGCTGTTCCGCGGTTCACCGCATGGGTGACCCGACGCCTCGATGCCGTCCAGACCGCCTACACCAGCGCCCGCCCCGAGCAACTATCCAACGTCGTCCGCAGCATCCGAACCCGTCGCAACGTTCTTGCGGCCGCCGAGGCACTCGAGCTGTGACCCCCACCCGGTCACCCCTCCCCCCAGCCCTTCCGGGCCCCTCTAGAAGGCATAGGGCCTATCTCTCCCCACGAAACAAAAAACCCGGATATCGGCGTGGCTAGGTGGTATACGTCCTGGGTCTCTATTGGCCCTATTCGGGCCCGTAACGAAAACTCCGCATAGGAGGAAAAACCATCATGCCCGATATCCGCACCGGCCTTGTGCCGCTCCTCGATGACGATGGGAGGTTGGCCGCGCATCACACCCCGACGGTCGTTGAGCAGCGCTTGGCTACCCTCGAGGCTGCCGTAGCCGAACTCACCGCACGCATCGCCGCGCTGGGCGTGACTGAGCCTGAAAACACGGCATACCTAGTCCCGCATGATTATTGGTTGACTGGTCCATCACCAGCCCGGTCAGCCGACTCTCCAGCCTCCACACGCCGCCTAGGCTCGATTGTCGTCAGACTACGGGCCGAATAGTGGTGCGCCTGGCGCTGATATCTATGCCATAACCATGCCTGCTGCCGCATGATTATGCGGTGCTGCTGCTTAGGCAATCCGGGCTCGTCGACCTTA
>NZ_JARKPQ010000151.1 GCF_029975155.1 Propionicimonas sp.
GTCCGAAAGGGCGGGTGAACAGCAAAACGACTCGCCCTCCGCCCGAAGGCAAAGGACGAGTCGGGGACTCAAACGTCGTCCGTCGTGGGTTTGAACGACGAACGTTGGGGTGGAGGTGGCGGGAATCTGACTCTTACTGACTGACAAGCACCGGAGCAACACCCGGCCCGCTTAGGTACCACTCAGGTGCCGTTAGTCTCAGGAGTCAGTCCATGTCACGCAGAACCACCGAGCAGCCCAATCCCGGCATCGCGTTACGCCAGCGACGCCAAGCAGCCGGCCTCACCACTGCCCAGGTAGCCGAAGCTGCCAGTGTCAGCGTCCAGGTACTCGAAGATGTCGAACTCGGCGTTCGCTCCCCCGGCCGCAATTGGATGAGCCACGTTGAACGCGTCGTCATCAACCTCAGTCGCGACCGTCAGGCGGTCCAGCGATGAACACCACCACGAAACGTCGGAGCATCCTATCCACCGCGTTCCTGGACGACGCCGAACGCGCACTCGAAGCCGTCGAAGCGCTGCCCGCGCTGGAGCGGGCAGTGATCGATCGTCACCACGCCGAGCACGTTGGAGGGCCGATCTGGCTGTGCTCCGATCCGATCTGTGAAGCCTGGGATTCCGTCGAAGGGCGGTTGGCGAAATGACCGCCGTCGCCGAGACCAGCGGGGTGCAGCCGCCCGCCCTGACGTCGGCGTGGGCAAGCGAGGTCTCCGAGTGGGAAACCAGCACGGCCGGGAAATCATGGCAGTGCCAGCTGACCGGCCAGCATCACGGTGCGGGGTGCCGGCAGTACGCGAGCGCCCGCTGGTTCGCTGAACGCTGGGTGGTGCGCTACAGCACCTTGTTCGTGGTCGAGCGCGGGCCGTCCTGCCCGCCGTGGTGCTCCGAGCACGCCAACGTGATCGCCGATACCTCCGAGCTCGATGACGAGTGCATCGATCACACTCACCGCATCTTCGTTGGCCTCGGAGCAGACGGCATGTTCGCCGGCTTGGGCACGGCCGTGGTACTGGACGCCCTCGAAGATCCGGCGACCGGGAAGTTCGGTGAGGTGTCGATCTCGACACCGGATCGTCTCGGCCCGTTGGACGCGACCAAGGCTCGCCTGATCGCGGCGGCGCTGCTCGAAGCTGCCGACCTGCTTGAGGGAGGCCAGCGATGAGCTTGCATCGTGACACCAAGTTCAACCGCATCGAGCGGTTCGCGTGGCGCCTGGGCCGCTGGCTCCAGGACTGGGCCGAAGCTCGCGAGGCCGATCGGCGTTGGAGGGCTGAGCGATGAGCAGTGAGTACTTCGCGGCGCAGGCGGCGGACGTGTTCATGGCGGCGGGCGGCGATCCCGCGAACTCCAAGCCGCTGGCAGCCTGGGCTGAGGACGCCAGGGCGAATCGTGATTGGCGGCGCCTGGGTGTGGTCGTCGCGCAGGACGGCCGCCTGATCGCCGAGACGATCCGGCTGAACGTGCTGGCCGGCGTGACCGTGACCTACGTCACCGATGTGCTGGTCGACCTACCGGATCCCGACGACATCGACGGCACGATCTTGGATCTCGCTTGTGGTGCGATCCGTCAGCAGATCGCGATGCCGGTCATTCATGTGCCGGCCTGGCAGGTGTGCTCGGGACGTTCCCGCGGCGTCGTCAGCGCAGGCGTGCCACGACGCCAGACGACGGGCGCGTAGACCCCCACGGTGGCCCCCAGGCGCGTTCTGGGGGCTTGCCGCGGGTGCCTACACACCCTGAGCGCGTCT
>NZ_JARKPQ010000152.1 GCF_029975155.1 Propionicimonas sp.
GCGACTACTACCTGGAGCGGATCTACCCGTCGTTCGGCAACCTGGTGCCGCGTGACATCGCGTCGCGTCAGGCCAAGAACATGTGCGACGAAGGCCGCGGCGTCGGCCCGGCCGTGCGTGAGATCGACGACAACGGCAACGAGCGCATGGTTCGTCGCGGTGTCTACCTCGACTTCTCCGAGGCGATCAGCCGTCTGGGCAAGGATGGCGTGGCCGCGCGCTACGGCAACCTCTTCGACATGTACGCCCAGATCACCGGTGAGAACCCGTACGAGACGCCGATGCGGATCTACCCGGCGGTGCACTACACGATGGGCGGGCTGTGGGTCGACTACGACCTGTCCAGCAACATCCCGGGTCTGTATGTGTGCGGTGAGGCGAACTTCTCCGATCACGGTGCGAACCGCCTGGGTGCTTCCGCCCTGATGCAGGGTCTTGCCGATGGCTACTTCGTGCTGCCGAACACCATCAACGACTACCTGGCCGGCGCGCCGTTCCCGAAGGTGGACGACAGCCACCCGGCGGCCGTCGAGGCGCTGGAGTCGGTGAAGGGCCGGGTCGACGCGCTGCTCGCCGTCAAGGGCAGTCGCACGGTGGACTCCTTCCACAAGGAACTCGGCCACATCATGTGGGAGTACTGCGGCATGGAGCGCACCGAGGAGGGACTGAAGACCGCGATCGCCAAGATCGACGAGCTTCAGGCCGAGTTCTGGCGCGACGTCAAGGTCACCGGCGTGAACGAGGACTTCAACCAGACGCTGGAGCGGGCCGGCCGCGTGGCCGACTTCTTCGAGCTGGGCCGGCTGATGTGCGTGGACGCGCTGCACCGGCGCGAGTCGTGTGGCGGGCACTTCCGGGCCGAGAGCCAGACCGAGGACGGCGAGGCGCTGCGCCACGACGACGAATTCCTGTACGTGGCCGCGTGGGAGTTCACCGGTACCGGCGAGAAGCCGGTCCTGCACAAGGAACCGCTGGAGTACAACTTCATCGAGCTGAAGCAACGGAGTTACAAGTGAACGTCACCCTGCGCGTCTGGCGCCAAGCAAACGCCGCCTCGGAGGGGCGGATGGTCACCTACCAGGTGCAGGACGTCTCCCCGGATATGTCGTTCCTGGAGATGCTCGACCTGCTCAACGAGGACCTCACGGTCAAGGGCGAGGAGCCGGTGGCTTTCGACCACGACTGCCGCGAGGGCATCTGCGGCATGTGTGGCGTCGTGATCAACGGCACCGCCCACGGGCGCGGCAGCTCGCCGGTGCCGACCACGACCTGCCAGCTGCACATGCGCTCGTTCGAGGACGGCGCCGTGATCGACGTCGAGCCCTGGCGGGCCGGCCCGTTCCCGGTGATCAAGGACCTGGTCGTGGACCGGACGGCGTTCGACCGGATCATCCAGGCCGGCGGCTTCGTCTCGGTGAACACCGGCGCTGCGCCCGACGCACACGCCAACGCGGTGGGCAAGCTGAAGGCCGACCGTGCCTTCGACGCAGCCACCTGCATCGGTTGTGGCGCCTGCGTGGCGGCCTGCCCGAACTCCTCGGCCATGCTGTTCACGGCCGCGAAGATCACCCACCTGGCGATGCTCCCGCAGGGTCAGCCGGAGCGGAAGCTGCGGATCAAGACCATGATCGGCCAGCACGACGCCGAGGGCTTCGGCGGCTGCACGAACATCGGGGAGTGCGCGGAGGTCTGCCCCAAGCAGATCCCGTTCGACACGATCAGCCAGCTGAACCGCGACCTGATCGCCTCGCTGTTCAGCCGCGACGGCAAGTAGCAGCCACGACCGACGGCCCCCGGAGTCCGCTCCGGGGGCCGTCGGCCGTCCCGCCCCCCCGTCCCGCCACCACCCACCCCCGTCCCGCCACCCCGCCCCCGCCCGCGTCCCACCCACCCCACCAGTTCCACGGAGCTGCCGGAAGTTGCCGAGGCTGCCGAAGGTTCGGCAGCTTGAGCACGTTTCGGCAGCCTTTGTCTGGGGGCGACCGGCGGGGGACGGGGCGGGGGTCGCGATTAACGCGGGGGGGTGCCGGTGTGGCAGACTTGTCCATCGTTGTGCCGCCGGCGCTCCTGCCACAGGGGGAAGGCGCGGGCGACCGTGATGAGCAATCGAGACGAAGTGACCTGTGGCACTGGCGAGGAACCCATGAACCAGTTGGTTGAGCAGATCGGCAAGGCCGCGCAGCGCGAGGACGTGCCCGATTTCCGCCCCGGCGACTCCGTGAAGGTGCACGTGCGAGTCATCGAGGGCAACCGCTCCCGCATCCAGATCTTCGCCGGCGCCGTCATCGCCCGCACGGGTTCCGGCATCGCGGAGTCCTTCACCGTCCGCAAGGTGAGCTTCGGTACCGGCGTCGAGCGCACGTTCCCGCTGCACAGCCCGATCATCGAGAAGATCGAGGTCGAGCGGCTGGGCGACGTGCGACGCGCCAAGCTGTACTACCTCCGCGGTCTGCGCGGCAAGGCTGCGAAGATCAAGGAGAAGCGCGACCGCTGATGCGCTGGACGCACCGCGGTCACCGGAGCGGGGATCCGAGAGCGTCCCGGAAGGGAGAGCGGTGAGCGCAGCCAGCACCGGGAGCGAGGCAGCCCGGCAGGGCGCGTGGCGGGCCGCAGCCAGCTGGCTGCGAGAGATCGCGATCGTCGTCGTGGGCGCGCTGATCGCGTCCACGCTGCTGCGGCTGTTCGTCGCGCAGATGTTCGTGATTCCCTCGGGCTCGATGGAGAACACGCTGCTGGTGCGCGACCGGGTGGCGGTGCAGAAGATCGCCGGCTATTCCAGGGGCGACATCATCGTGTTCCGCGACACCCAGGACTGGCTCGAGCCCGCCAAGCAGGAGACGGACCCCTTCAAGCGCGCGCTGGTGTTCGTCGGGCTCGCCCCGGACGAGAACTCCAATCACCTGATCAAGCGGCTCATCGGCGTCGCCGGCGACCACGTGACCTGTTGTGACGCCCGCGGCCGGGTCGCCGTCAACGGCACCGCGCTGAACGAGAGCGAATATCTCTACACGGATCCGGCCACCGGACGGCAGGTGGAGCCGTCCGCGGTCGCCTTCGATCTGGTCGTCCCTGCGGGCACCGTGTTCGTGATGGGTGACCATCGCAACGACTCCGAGGACTCCCGCTGTCACCTCAGCGACGCCACCGACGGCGCACCGGAGGGCTCGAAGGCGTTCATCCCCGTCGAGAACATCGTGGGCACGGCGATCGCGGTGGTGTATCCGTTCGACCGGTTCCACGGGATCAGCCGGCCCCGGACGTTCGAGGGCGTCGCCCCCGGCGGCACACCGCCCGACGCCCCGGTGCTGACCGGGAACAAAGTCGTCTGCTGAGGTGGCACGATGGCGATCGTGGTACGCCGGGACGCCGGGATCTACGCGTATGAGGCCTCGCTGCGGCGGGGCGGGTTCGACCTGATCGCCGGCGCGGACGAGGCCGGACGGGGCGCCTGCGCTGGTCCTCTCGTGGCGGGCGCGGTGATCCTGCGTCCGGGCCGGGCCGGCGAGATCCCCGGTCTGGCGGACTCCAAGCTGCTCACGCCGGCCGCGCGCGAACGGGTCTACGAAGAGGTGGTCAACCGCGCGGTGGCCTGGGCCGTGGTCAGTGTGGAGTCCGACGAGTGCGACGCCCTCGGCATGCACCAGGCCGATCTGGCCGCACTGCGTCGCGCGCTGCTGAGGCTGCAGCCGGCGGCCGAGTTCGCGCTCACCGACGGGTTCAGCGTCGACGGTCTCGGGATGCCGAACCTGGCGATCTGGAAGGGCGATCGGGTGGCGGCGTGCGTGGCGGCCGCGTCGGTCGTCGCGAAGGTGACCAGGGACCGGATCATGGCCGAGTGGCACCAGGAGTACCCTCACTACGCCTTCGACATCCACAAGGGCTATTGCACCCCGCTGCACCAGGAACGGCTGGACGAGCACGGGCCGAGCAGCATCCACCGGATGTGCTTCGAGAACGTCCGGAGAACGATTAAGGTGAGTGCGTTATGAGCGCCGAGGACCTTGAGCAGTACGAATCCGAACTCGAACTGCAGCTGTACCGGGAGTACAAGGACGTCGTCGGCATCTTCACCTACGCCGTCGAGACCGAACGCCGGTTCTACCTCTGCAACGCCGTCGACCTGAAGGTGCGCACCGAGGGCGGGGACGTGTACTACGAGGTCTCGATGGGCGACGCCTGGGTCTGGGACATGTACCGGCCCGCGAGGTTCGTGAAGAGCGCGAAGGTGCTCACCTTCCGCGACGTCTCCATCGAGGAGATCGCGCACAGCGACCTGAAGGTGCCCGACAACCTCTGAGGCGTGCCTGCTGCCGACCGCCGTCCCGGGCCTCGGTGTCTTCGTCATCCCGGGGCTTCAGTGTCATCGTCATCCCTGGCCTCAGGGTCACATCGTCATCCCGGGCCTCAGTGTCATCGTCATCCCGGGCTTGACCCGGGATCCCTATGGTGAGGTCGCCAGTCTGGTGCGGGGATCCCGGCGTTCGCCGGGATGACGCGGTGGAGCCGGGATGACGCGGTGGGGCCGGGATGACGCGGTGGAGCCGGGATGACGGTGGGGGAGGTGTCATCCCGGGCTTGACCCGGGATCTCCTCGCTGACTGCCACCACCCTGTGGATGACGCCGGGTTTTCCACAGCCCGCAAATTGCGTGACGCGTTCGCGGCCCCGTTGCCGATAGTGACCATCGGGAGGTGGTTGCCGTGGGACGGGCAGAGGTCTGGCACCTGGGGGAGGATCTGGCCGCCGCGCATCTGGAGCGGCTCGGCTGGCGGATCCTGGAGCGCAACTGGCGGTGCCCTGCGGGCGAACTCGACATCGTCGCGCTGCAGCCCGGGCCGGAGCCGGTGGTGGTGTTCTGCGAGGTGAAATGCCGCAGCGGGCTCGGCTTCGGCCCGCCCCTGGAGGGGATCACCACCCGCAAGGTCGCCAAACTCCGGGAGGTGGCGCTGCACTGGTTGCGGGCCCAGCCCCGGCCGGTGCCGCACATCCGGTTCGACGGCGTCGGGGTGCTGCTGGCCAGGGACTCGCCGCCGGTGATCACGCACGTGCCGGGGATCGGCCGATGAGCCAGGCCAGAGCCTGGTCGGTGGCGCTGGTGGGCCTGGAGGGCACGATGGTCGAGGTCGAGGCCGCGATCAGCAGCGGGCTTCCGCGGACCACGATGGTCGGGCTGCCGGACGCCGCGCTCTACGAGGCCAGGGACCGGTGTCGCGCGGCGATGGCGTCCGCCGGTTTCGGCTGGCCGTCCGACCCGGTGACCATCAACCTCTCCCCGGCGACGCTGCCGAAGGCCGGCTCCCACTACGACCTGGCGATCGCCGCGGCGGTCGCGGCCGCCGGGCGCAAGTACGACCCGGCGGCGCTGGAGGGGCTGGCGATCTTCGGCGAACTCGGTCTCGACGGCCGGGTGCGGGCGGTCCGTGGGTTGCTGCCGGCCCTGATCGCCGCCAGCGGACACGAGTTCACCCGGGTGGTGGTGCCCGCCGCGCAACTGCGGGAAGCGGCCCTCCTCGACGGGCTCACGATCTTCGGGGCTGCCGACCTCTCCGACCTGTTCGACGTGCTCACCGGCGGACCCGGAGCCCCGGTGCCCGCCCAGGTCGAGCCGGCGGCCGCCCCGCGTCCGGTGCTCGACGTCGCCGACGTCGCCGGGCAGTCGGAGGCGAAGTGGGCGCTGGAGGTCGCTGCGGCCGGGCGTCACCACCTCTACCTGCACGGCCCGCCGGGAGTGGGCAAGACACTGCTCGCCGAGCGATTGCCGGGCCTGCTGCCCGATCTGGAGCTGGCCGAGGCGCTGGAGGTCTCCGCCGTGCACTCCCTCGCCGGGGTGAACCTGGACGGGGGACTGGTGTGGCGCCCGCCGTACGCCGACCCGCACCACTCCGCCTCGGCCGCGAGCCTCGTCGGTGGGGGCGCGCGGATCGCCCTGCCCGGTGCCGTGTCCCGCGCGCACCGGGGCGTGCTGTTCCTGGACGAGGCCCCGGAGTTCAGCCCCCGGGTGATGGAGGCCCTGCGGGTGCCGCTCGAGTCCGGCCGGATCGTGCTGGGCCGCTCGATGGCGACCGCGACCTATCCGGCGAGCTTCCTGCTGGTGCTGGCGGCGAACCCGTGCCCGTGCGGCATGGCGGGCACGCCGGGCGGCAACTGCCGGTGTCCTCCGATGACGGTGCGGCGGTACGCGTCCCGGGTGTCGGGGCCGATTCTCGACCGGATCGACATCCACCAGGAACTGCGGCCGGTCCGGGCGGCGTTTCTCGATCGGCGCTACGAGCCGGGCGAGGGCACGAAGGCGGTGGCCGCGCGGGTGCTGGCCGCCCGCGACCGGCAGCGGCACCGGTTGCAGCCGAGCGGCTGGCGCACCAACGGGGAGGTGCCGGGGCCTGCACTGCGCAAGCGGCTGCCGCTGCCGGACGGTGCGGAGTTGCTGGACGTCGCGGTCGCCCGCGGGCGCCTGTCCGCGCGCGGCGTCGACAAGGTCCTGCGGTTGGCCTGGACGGTCGCAGATCTGGCCGGGAGCGAACGCCCGAGCCGCGAGCACCTGCACACAGCCCTGGCGATGCGCCGGGGCGAGAACCGAGCGGAGGCGTCCTGATGGACGAGCGGCTGGCGCGGATGTGCCTGGCCGCCGTGGTCGAACCGGGGAAGCCGGCCACGGTCGAGGCGGTGGGGGCGCTCGGGGCCGCGGACGTGTGGGCGGGCCTGCTCCGGCGAGAGGGACCGGTTGCGGCGCGGGCCCGCAGGCTGAAACCGGACGAGCTGCTGGCCCGCACGAAGGCCGCCCAGCTGCGGTTCGTCGTTCCCGGCGACATCGACTGGCCGCCGGCCCTGGCGGACCTCGCCGGGTGCGAGCAGGTCAACGACCTGTCCGGCGAACCGCTCGGCCTCTGGGTGCGGGGGAGCGGTGACCTCGCGGCGCTGTCGTTCTCCGCGGTCGCCGTCGTCGGCTCGCGGGCTTCGACCGCCTACGGCGACACCGTCGCCGCGGACCTCGGGGCGGAGCTCTCCGAGGCCGGGCGCAGCGTGGTGTCCGGCGGTGCCTACGGGATCGACGCCGCCGCGCACCGGGGCTGCCTCGCCGGCCGGACGCCGACGGTCTGCGTGCTCGCCGGGGGTCTCGACCGGCCCTATCCGCCCGGGCACCGTCCGCTGTTCGACCGGATCGCGGAGCACGGGCTGCTGGTCAGCGAGCTGGCTCCCGGGGAACACCCCACGCGTGTCCGCTTCCTGGCCAGAAATCGACTGATCGCTGCGCTGGCGCCCGGCACGGTGCTGGTGGAGGCGGCCGCGCGGTCGGGTGCCCGGAACACCGTCACGTGGGCGAATGTGCTCGGCCGGGTGGTGATGGCGGTCCCGGGGCCGGTCACCAGCGCCACGTCGGTCACGCCGCATCGCCTGGTCCGCGAGGCGGAGGCCGTGCTGGTCAGGTCGTCCGCCGACGTGCTGGAACTGCTCTCGCCCCTGGGCCGGGCGAGTCCGCGGATGCCGCGCGAGCGCCGACCGACCGACGACCTGGTCGGGGACGACCTGCGCCTGTACGAGTCCGTGCCGGGCCGGGGGAGTCTGCCGGCCGGCGAGCTCGCGCTGCGCGCAGGGATCACGGTGCCACGTTGTCTGGCCCTGCTCGACCAGCTGGCGGAGCGGGGCTTCGTCGCGCAGAACCTGTTGGGGGAGTGGCACCTGCCACCGAGGGGGGTTCAGCGTGTGCGCGGGGACGGGTCATCTTCCGCGACGCGGTAGGCCTCCAGCAGCCGCAGCCACACCTCGCTCGCGGTCGGGTACGCCGGCACGGCGTGCCACAGCTGGTCGGCGGTCAGACCGCCGACGATCGCGACCGTGGCGGCATGCACCAGCTCGGCCACCTCCTGGCCGGCGAAGGTCGCGCCGAGGAGGCGACCCGTCCCGGGCTCGAAGACCAGTGAGGCCTGGCCGGACGCGTCGTCGCGCAGCAGACCGAAGCCCGCCGCACTGTTCATCGGCACGGCAATGGCGTCGACGGTCCGGCCGGCGGCGCGGGCCTGCGCCTCGGTGAGCCCCGTGGAGGCCACCTGCGGGTCGCTGAACACCACCTGCGGCACCGGGACGTCCGCGGGAGCCTCCGGCACCGGACGTCCGTCGGCGCGGGCTGCGATGGCCGCACCGGCGAGCCGTGCGGTGTACTTGCCCCAGTGGGTGAGGGCCGCCTGCCCGCTGGCGTCGCCGACGACGTACAGCCAGTCGGGACGCGCGCCGGCGTCGGCGAGGGCCTCGGGGGACAGCCCGATGTTCTCCAGCCCGAGCTCTGCGATGGCCGGACGCCGTCCCGTGGCGACGAGGACCTCCGCGAACTCCAGCGCGGAGCCGTCGACCTCGAGCCGGACCGGACCACCGTGCACCCTGCCGAGGCCGGTGTCGGTGCCGTCGAGCCGGGCGGCGGCGCCGACGGACGCGCCGAGCCGCACGTCCACGCCGTCGGCGCGCAGGCCGTCGGCGACCAGGTGGGACGCGAACGGCTCGAACCGGTCCAGCAGTCGGTCGCCGCGGACGAGCATGGTGACCCTGGACCCGAGCGCGGCCAGCCAGCGGGACGCCTCCACGGCGACCACGCCACCACCGACGACGGCGATGGACTCAGGCACCTCCACGACGCCGGTCGCGTCGCGGGAGGTCCACGGGTGCAGGCCGGCGAAGGCCGGCGGAATGACCGGCGCGCTGCCGGTGGCGACCACCACGGCATGGCGTGCCTCGACCTCCCGGGCCGAGCCGTCGTTGCCGGCGATGGCCACGCGCCGCTCACCGGTCAGCCGCGCGGTGCCGCGAGCCACCTCGATCCCGGCTCCCGTGGCCCATTCCGCCTGCCCGGAGTCGTCGTAGTCCGACACCCAGGCGTCCCGCCGCGCGAGCAGGGCCGGCACGTCCAGGTCGATCCGGGCGGGCAGCCCGCCCAGATGCTCGGCGGCATCGCGTACCTCCAGCGGGCGGAGCAGCGCCTTGCTCGGCATGCACGCGTGATACGAGCACTCGCCACCGACGAGCTCGCGCTCCACCAGCAGCGCCGTCCGCTCCGATCCGCGAATCGCGTGGTCGGCGGCGTTCTCGCCCGCCGCCCCCGCACCGATCACCACCACGTCATAGATCTCTGCCGCCATCGGCCCAGTCTCGTCCAGGTCACGATCCGGCAACAGACCGCGCGAGTGAGGGGGATTACGCAACGAAGCCGGTACCGCTACCGTGATAGCGGCATGAAGACACTGCGTTCGCTCGGCATCGCCGCCGGCGTCACCACCCTCGCTCTCCTCGCCGGCTGCAGTGCCGGCTCTGCCAGCATGCCGGCCGGTTCCGCAGCCGCCGGCGAGGAGCCCGGCGACCTGTCTGCCGCCGATCGGGCGGAGGACGCGGGCAGCCTGCCGTCCGCAGCGGAGGGGCAACCGGAAGAGGTGCCCGGCCCGGCCGTCGCCCAGAAACTGGCGCGCACCGCGCGCGTGGGCATCACGGTCACCGACGTGGAGGCCGCGGCCACCCAACTGCGGGACCTCGCGGCGGCGATGGGTGGTCAGGTCACCGCGGAGAACCTCGTCGCGAGGACCGATGCCGACGCCGAGGAGGACCGCGGCCCGGTCTCGACGATCGTGATCAGTGTTCCCGCCGACCGGCTCGACTCCACGCTCGACCAGCTGAAGTCCGTCGGCACGCTCACCAGCCGCGTCATCTCCTCGGAGGACGTCACCACCCAGGTGGCCGACGTCGATTCGCGGATCAAGACCCTCGACGCCTCCATCGACCGGCTGCGCGACCTGTCGGAGAAGGCCGGCAGCATCCGCGAGCTGACCGAGCTCGAGGCCCAGCTCACCTCGCGGATCGCCGAGCGGGACTCGCTGGTCGCGCAGCAGCGCGCGCTGGCCGGACGAGTGGCCCAGTCGCCGGTCACGATCACCCTGCGCACGCCGGCGCAGGCCAGCGAACTGGAGACCACCGGCTTCATCGGCGGCCTCATCGCCGGCTGGAACGCACTGCTGGCCAGCAGCAAGGTGCTGATGACCGTGATCGGGGCCGTCCTGCCCTTCGCGGCCGTGGTGGCAGTGGTGCTGATCCCGCTGCTGCTGTGGCGGCGGCGCTCCCGTCGCCGCGCCGGGGCCGGACCGGTGTCCCCCGTCGGGGGGACAGACGATCCGGGCTCCGACTCCCTAGGATGAGCAGCGCAGGGGGGGAGCAGGCGCTAACTGTTGCGAGGCCGCGAGGCTGAGAGCGACTGACCTGAGGACTACAAAGATCGCAGCACATCAGTGAAGCGGACGAGGCCGAGTCGGCCCGTCCGCTTCACTGGTTCCGGGGTCAGTCGACCGCGGCGGTGTCCACCCGGCCCGCGTCGACGAGCCGTCCGCCGGAGTAGGCGCCGACCGCCACGTCACCCGCGGCGATGCCGGGCAGCTTCCTGGCCGTCGCCCGGTCCACGCGCAGCGCGATGTGGTTGGCCAGCTCCGGATGTGCCGCCAGCACCGCCGCGGGCAGCCCGCGTGGATCGTAACGGAGCAGCGCCTCGTCGCCGCCGGTGATGTCCTCCGCGTCCACCGCCAGTCCGTCGGGACCAGCCCAGTGCAGCCGGTACTCCAGCCGGGAGGGCTCCACCGGCAGCGCCTCCGCCGGCCAGGCGATCAGGTCCGGCGTCAGCCACACGCCCCGGACCTCCGCCAGGCTCGGCTCGGTCGTGGGTCGGGTGACGGACGTGGTCACCTCGTGGGTGGCGCGGTTGTAGTTGACCCGCACCACCAGGCCGGTGTCCGGCACGTCCACCGCGACCCTCTGCCCGGTGGGGTACCAGTCCGCCTGGTCGGTGGCGAAGTTGTGCGCGATCTGGAATTCGTAGCTGCCGGCCGGCAACTCGCTGGTGGCCCAGGTGTAGGTCCCGTCGCCGTCGGGATCCTGCAACCACGGACGCATGCAGTCGGGCGCGTTGTCACTGCCACAGCCGAGTTCGCTGTTCCACGTGCCCGGGGCGGTGATCAGGTCGCCCTCGACGGTCGAGGTGACGTAGTGCGTGCGATGGTCGTAGTAGAAGGTGATTCCGGGCGCGCTGCTGGTGATCGAGATGTTGTCGCCGTTGGGTCTGCCACCGGCGCCGTAGTTCTCGTCCCAGCTGTTGTCGATGGCCACCTTGTAGGCGTACGACCCCGGCGGCACCGGGAGCGTGCCCGTCCAGATCCCGTCGGTGGCACGCAGGGACAGCTGCGCCTGCGGGCAGTCCGGCTGCCAGTCGTCGCTGCAGCCGATCTCGTTGTTGAGCGAGCCCGGCACGCTCACCGCGTCCGGCTGGGTGACCGGCCCGACCGATCCGTCGTCGCCACCGGAGGCCGGCGGTGTGCCCACGATGCCGTAGGACGCGGCAGCGCTCACCCGCCCGGACGCGTCCCGCGCGACCGCGCGGTACTCCAGCAGCGTGCCGGTCCGGAACCCGGTGACGTCGTGGAAGACCCGGTACGGCGCGCTGTCATCCGTGCCGAGGGCTCGCCAGGTGGTGGTGCCCACCGGGCGGTACCAGAAGCTGACCTGGCTGAACGCGCCCGTGTCCAGTTCGGCGGAGATCTCCGCCCGGCCGCCGACCACGCCGCCGGGCGCGGGAGCGGTCACCGTCACCAGCGGGGGTCGCCAACCGCGGTCGACCCGGCTGTGCGCCTTGTACACCACCGCGGACAGCGCCGGAACGGTGACCTTGACCCGGGCGTTGCGGTCGCTGCGCACCGCCGTCCTCGCACCGTAGATCGGGGAGAACCGCTCGTTGGCGTTGAACGTGGTGAAGGTCGCGGACTTCGCCGTGGTCGCGTTGTTCAGCGCCACCACGTACTCGGTGCCGCGGTCGTCCACGCGGCTGAAGGCGTAGATGCCCGCGTTCTTCGACGCGTAGCGGTGCACCTGGGCGCCGTCCGCCAGGCCCGGATTGGCCGTGCGCAGCGCGGCCAGCCTGCTGATGAACCGGTACAGCGGTGCCTTCTGGTCATAGCGGTCCTTCGCGCCCGGCGTCCCGCCCAGCACCGGCTCGGTCGCGTACTGCTCGGTGCGGGTGGCGAACATGTCCTGTCGGGCGTCCTTGTCGCCGCCGGCGCCGATGAAGCCCTGCTCGTCGCCGTAGTAGACGATCGGCTGGCCGCGGGTGAGGTACATCAGCGCGTTCGCGAGCTGCACCCGTTTCATCAGGTCGGCGTCGTCGCTGATCCCGCCGCCGCGCAGCAGGGAGGACAGCCGGCCCATGTCGTGGTTGCCGAGGAAAGTCGGCAACTGGTACGCGTTCGAATCGGTGTCGGTGTAGTAGTCGTCGGCCACGAACAGGTCCCGCAGTCCCGTCGTGGCCTTGCCCTGGGCGAAGGCCTGCGCCTGCGCCTGGAAGCCGAAGTCCAGCGTCGCCGGCAGCTTCGCGGTGGTCGTGAACGTCGACATGTACTCCGGACGGGCGTCGTAGACCTCGCCGAACATGAAGAAGTCGCGGTTCCCGATCCGCTTCGCCTCGGCCAGCATCGCGGGCGAGAACTCCTGCCAGAAGGCCGTGTTGACGTGCTTGACCGTGTCGATCCGGAAGCCGTCGATGCCGAAGTCCACCCAGGCGGAGTAGGCGTCGATCATGCCGTCGACGACCTTCGGGTTCTCGGTGAACAGGTCGTCCAGGCCGACGAAGTCGCCGTACTCGGATGACTCACCGGCGAACGTGGAGTCGCCCCGGTTGTGGTACAGCGTCGGGTCGTTCAGCCAGGCCGGCACCTTCACGTTCGCGTCGGCGTCGTTGTGGAAGTACGGGTGGTACGGGAACGAGGTGTTCACGTCGAGGGCGGGGAAGTCGTCCGAGCCCGCCACCGCCGCCGGGTCGAACTCCCGGCCGGAGGCGTCGAGGTACGGCCTGTCCGCGGTCGGCACGTAGGTGTAGGTGCCCTCGCGGTAGTCGATCACGTCCGCGGTGTGGTTGGTGATGATGTCGAAGAACACCTTCATGCCCTTGGCGTGGGCCTTCCGGATCAGCTCCTTCATGTCGGCATTGGTGCCCAGGTGCGGGTCGATCGTGGTGAAGTCGGTGATCCAGTAGCCGTGGTAGCCGGCGCTCTCGTTGCCGGGGGTGCCCTGCACCGGACGGTTCTTGAACGCCGGGGTCAGCCAGATCGCGGTGGTGCCGAGGCCCTTGATGTAGTCGAGCTTCCTGACGAGGCCCTGCAGGTCGCCGCCGTGGTAGAACCCCTTGTCGGTCGGGTCGAAGCCGGTCTGCAGCCGGTCGCCGGTGAGGCCCCCGGCGTCGTTGCCGCGGTTGCCGTTGGCGAACCGGTCGGCCATCACGAAGTAGTAGCGCTCGTCGGTGAGCGGACGGCGCAGTGACTCGTCCGCCAGCTTCCGGTCGGCGCGGGTGGTGGCGCCGCTGAGGTCCACCGGCCGGACGCCGATCCGGTGGGAGTCGGCGTCGAAGCTGAACTCCAGCCGGGCCCTGCCGGCGAGGCCGAGCGGCAGATTGGGACCGTTGGCGCGTCCGTCCGCGCCGTAGTTGACGTCCCAGCTGTCGTTGACGGCGATCTTGAACTCGTAGTCGCCGGCAGGCACCGTGAAGGTCGCCCGCCAGGTACTGGTGCCGGGCACGTTCGCGAGATGCGTGGCGGCGCAACCGGGCTGCCAGTCGTCGGGGCAGCCCAGTTCGCTCTGCAGGGAGCCCGCCAGCGTCACCGAGTCGGTGGCGGCGCGGGCGGACGGGGCGGTGCCGGCGGCGATCACGCCGGCGGCAAGGCTGAGGCTGAGCAGGATGCTGAGGACGGGACGGCGCATTCGATGCTCCTTCGACATCGGTGCGGTGGCGGAGCCGCGCGGGGTGAATCCCCGCAGACTAACGCCGGCCGGGCAGCAACCGGTCCAGCAGGGGGTTGAGCAGAAGTACCAGCATTGCCCAGTACTGCACTCCGGGCACCGCGACGGCCAGCAGGAGCGCGAGCGCGAAGAGTCCGCAGGCGATCACCGTCGGCGCCGTCCGGATGAGCTTCGCGGGGGTCTCGGGCGCGAGCAGTTCGGGCCGGCGTCGCAGCCAGGCCACCATCGCGAGGCTGATCAGGCTGCTGGCGAGCAGCGTGCCGATGTAGATCGCGAGTTGCGCCGGATCGGTCTCCATGGCGCCCACCATCGCCGTGGCCACGGGGAGCCAGACGATGGTGAACATCCAGGCGACGTTCAGCCACAGCAGCACCGGATCCTGCCGCTCGACGTGCTCGAACAGCCGGTCGTGACCCCGCCAGAAGGCGGCGATGATCACGAAGCTGAGCGCGAAGGCGAACAGCTGCCCGTCGTGCTCGTGCAGATAGGCCGCGGTGTCGAGCCCGTTCCGGGCCGCTTCGGTGACGGACTCCAGGAGCGGGAGGATGAGCAGGGTCATGGCGATTGCCACGACGGCGTCGGTGAAGAACACGAGCCGTTCCGCCGGACGGAGCTGGCTGGTCGGTGGTGCCATGCCTCGACCTAACCGGCGCCCGTGGCCGTGCGCAAGCTCTCGGCGGGAGCAGGCCCTGTTGCTAAGAGAGTCAAGGAAGCCTAAGAATAGTGAGCATGACGCTGAGTCCCCGCGAGCGGGAGATCCTCGCCCTGCTGCGCGCGCAGCCGATGCTGGACGCGGCGGGTCTGGCCCGGAGCCTGGGCACCACCAAGGGCGCCGTGGCGGTCGCGCTCTCCTCCCTCACCCAGAAGGGCGAGATCGTCGGCCGCGGCTACCTGCTCCGTGGCGAGCCCTGGGCGGTGGTGGTCGGGGGAGCGGCCTGGGACATCAAGGCCCGCAGCCTGGGCATGGCGCGGCTGCACACGTCGAACCCGGCCGTGGTCACCCGCACGCCCGGCGGTGTCGGCCGGAACATCGCCGAGGGTCTCGCGCGGCTGGGTGAACGGGTCCACCTCCTCGCGGCCGTCGGCATGGACGCGGCGGGCAGGGAACTCCTCGCCCGGACCGCCGACGCGGGCGTGTACGTCGACCGGGTGGCGGAGAGCCCGCAGCCGACCGGCAGTTACCTCGCCGCGCTCGACGCGTCCGGGGAACTGGTGATCGGCCTGTCGGACTTCGCGGCCACGGACGCGATGGACGTGGCCGCGCTCAGCAACGCGCAGGAGCTGATCGGGCGTGCGGCCGTCGTCGTGGTCGACGCGAACATCCCGGTGGACGTGGCGGCGTGGGTGCTGGGAGTCGCCGACGCCCGTGGCGTCCGGGTGGTGCTGGAGCCGGTGAGCGTGGCGAAGGCGGCACGGGTGGCGCCGCTGCTCACCTCGGACCGTCCGGTCTTCGCAGTGACCCCCAACGCGGATGAACTGGGCGCTCTGGCCGGCCGGCCCGTGGCCCACAGCGAGGACGACATCCTCGCGGCGGCCAGGACGCTGCAGGACCGTGGGGTCGTCCACGTCTGGGTCAGCCGCGGCGACGAGGGCAGCCTGCTGGTCAGCCCCGAGCGTGTCGTGGCGATTCCGGCAGTGCCCGCCCGGGTGGACGACGTCACCGGTGCGGGCGACGCCCTCACCACGGGGTTCGTCCACGGACTGCTGCGCGGGGACGACCCGGAGGCGGCAGCCCGCCGCGGGCATCTCGCCGCGGCCCTCACCGTGGCCAGCAGCCACACCGTCAGACCCGACCTGGGCGCCGCGATCGCCGCGGCCCCCGCCGAGAACGAAGGAGCCAGACCGTGACCGATCCCCATCCGATGCTCGACATCGCCGTGGAGGTGCGGGACGCGCTCGCGTCCGGGCGGCCGGTGGTAGCGCTGGAGTCCACCATCATCAGCCACGGCATGCCCTACCCGAAGAACGTCCAGACCGCCCGCGAGGTGGAGCAGATCATCCGCGAGGGGGGCGCGGTGCCGGCCACGATCGCCGTGCTGCACGGCGTGCCGCGGATCGGCCTGGACGACGCGCAACTCGACCTGCTCGGCTCGGACGAGCACGTCCGCAAGGTGAGCATCCGCGACCTGCCGTACGTGATCGCGCGCGGTGAGCACGGCGCCACGACCGTCGCCTCGACGATGCGGCTGGCCGCGCTGGCCGGCATCCGGGTGTTCGTCACCGGCGGCCTCGGCGGCGTCCACCGCGGCGCAGAGCACTCGATGGACGTCTCCGCAGACCTCACCGAGCTGAGTCTCACCGACGTGGCCGTGGTCAGCGCGGGAGTGAAGTCTCTGCTGGACATCGGCCGCACGCTCGAGGTGCTCGAGACCCTCGGCGTCCCGGTGGTCACCGTGGGGTCGGACGACTTCCCCTCCTTCTACTCCCGCTCCAGCGGCTTCCGTTCGCCGCTGCGGCTCGACGGCGCAGCCGAGGTTGCGCGGGCCATGCGGGCCAAGTGGGGCCTCGGCCTCGCGGGCGGCATGGTGGTGGCGAACCCCATCCCGGTCGAGGACGAGATCCCCGAGACCGAGATCGGCGCCCTGATCGCACGAGCTGTCGCGGAGGCGGAGGAGAAGGGGATCAGCGGTGCGGCGATCACCCCGTACCTGCTCGGCCGGATCGTCGAGCTCTCCGGCGGCGAGTCGCTGCGCGCCAACATCGCGCTGGTCAAGAACAACGCCCGCCTCGGTGCAGCCATCGCCCGGGAGTACGCCGCGCTCTGATCCCGCACCCTGGTGCGGCCCCAACCGCTGGTCGACCCCCCAACCGCTGGTCCCCCTAACCGCCGGTCGAGCTTGTCGAGACCCCGGATGCGTCTCGACAGGCTCGACGGTCGGTTGGGTGGCGGTCGCTCAGACTGCGTCGGGACCATCCTGCGTCTCGACAGGCTCGACGACCGGTGGTGGGCTCGTGCTCGACGATCGATCCGCGGCGATGACATAGGTTAATATCTGCGTATGGACGCAGATATGCAGGTAACGCTCGACAGTGAGTACGTCGACCTGGCCGCCGAGGTGTTCACCCTGCTGTCGGACCCGACGCGGATCCGGATCATCCTCGCGCTGGAGGAGGGCGAGCTGCCGGTCGGTGAGCTCGCCGAGCGGGTCGGCAAGGCGTCGACGGCGGTGTCGCAGCACCTGGCGAAGCTGCGCTGGGCGAAGGTCGTCCAGACCCGTCAGGAGGGCACCCGCGTCTACTACAGCCTGATCGACGAGCACGCCCGCGAACTGGTCCACCAGGCAGTGTTCCAGGCGGAGCATGTGATCGACTTCTGGCCGCGGCACCACCTCACCGCGGAGCGGGCCGCGCCGGCCGAGCGCGGCGGCACGGTCGCCCGGTGAGCGCCACCGGCCAGGTGGGCCTGCCCGTCGAGCAGGAGTACGCACCGGAGACCGTGGCGAGCCTGTGGGCGCGGATCGAGCGGGCCGATCTCGTCCGGCTCGGCACGGTGGCGCTCCTGGCCGTGGTCGCGGCGGTGTCGTCGTGGCCGGCCGGTGCGGGATGGCTGACGATCGTGGTCGCGGCGGCCGGCCTGGTGATCGGGTGCTGGCCGATCCTCGTCGAGGCGATGGAGGACGTCCGGGACCGCCGGATGACCATGGAACTGTCCATGCTGATCGCGATCGTCGCCGCCGGCTTGATCGGCGAGTGGGTGACCGCCCTGGTGATCACGGCCTTCGTGCTCGCCGCAGAGATCCTCGAGGACCTGTCGATGGACCGCGGCCGGGACGCGCTCACCGAGCTGATGAGCTTCCTGCCGTCCGTCGTGCAGGTACGGGACGGGGACGAGTTGCGCAGCGTGGAACTCCACGAGGTCCGCGTCGGCGATGTCGTCCAGGTGTTGCCCGGCGGCCGGATTCCCGTGGACGGGGTGGTCCTGGAGGGCAGTTCCAGCGTCGACGCGTCCCGGATCACCGGGGAGCCGCTGCCGGTGGACGTGTCGCCCGGCAGCGCGGTCTTCTCGGGCTCCGTGAACCAGGCCGGCGCGGTCGCGGTTCGCGCCGAACAGGTGGGGGAGGCGTCCTCCTACGGCCAGATCGTCGCTGCGGTGAAGGCTGCGCAGGAGTCGGAGGCGCCCGTCCAGCGGCTCGCCGACCGGGTCGCGGGCTACCTCGTCTACGTCGCGCTCGGTGGCGCCGCGCTCACGTACCTGTTCACCCGCGACCTGACCGCCACGATCTCGGTGGTGATCGTCGCCGGTGCCTGCGGCGTGGCCGCCGGCACGCCATTGGCCGTCCTCGCGGCGATCGCCCGGACGGCGCGCTCCGGTGCCTTCATCAAGGACGGCACGCACCTGGAGCAACTGGCGAGCGTCGAGACGATCGTGTTCGACAAGACCGGCACCCTCACCCATGGCCAGCCGCGAGTGGCGAGCGTCCGGCCGGTGGCCGGCTTCACCGCCGACGAGGTGCTCGCCGCGGCCGCGGCGGCGGAGACGTGGTCGGAACACCCGATCGGACAGGCGATCACCGCTCGCGCCGGTGAGCTCGGCGTCGCCCTCGACAAGCCCGTCGACTTCGACTACCAGCCCGGTCTGGGAGTCAGCGCAACGGTGGCCGGACGGCGGGTGCTGGCCGGCAATGCAGCGTTCGTCGCCGGTGCACCGGCGGGGGCCGACGCACTGAGCGGCACCCTCGTCCACGTGGCCGTCGACGACGTCTACGCCGGCGTGATCCTGCTCACCGACACCGTGCGCGACTCGGCGTCCGCCGGTGTGGGCGACCTGCACAGACTGGGCCTGCGCGTGGTGATGATGACCGGGGACAGTGCCGCGGCAGCCCAGGCGGTCGGGGCGGAGCTGGGCATCGACGACGTCCGCGCCGGACTGCTGCCGGTGGACAAGGTCGCCCTCGTGCGGGAGCTGCGCGCGGCCGGGCACACGGTCGCCATGGTCGGCGACGGCATCAACGACGCCCCGGCCCTGGCGCAGGCGCACGTCGGGATCGCGATGGGCAGCGGAACCCACGTGGCGAGGGAGAGCGCCGACGTCGTGCTGATCAGTTCCGATCTCGCCGACCTCACCGAGGCTGTCCGGACGGCCCGCCGTGGCCGCCGCATCGTGATGGCCAACTTCGTCGGGACGATCGGCGTCGACCTGGCCGGCATGGCACTGGCCGCGTTCGGCGTGATCGGCCCGCTCGTCGCGGCGATCATCCACGTGGGCAGCGAGTCGGCCTTCATCCTGAACTCCGCCCGGCTGATCCCTCGGCCGGGCCGCCGGTGAGGCGGCGGATCTGATCGGGCTACGGGGTCCAGCGGACGGCCCCGGCAGCGCAGACACTGGTGCGCACCGCCTCGCCCTCGAGGCAGGCGGCGTCGATGAGGGAGCGGTCGCCGATCGGCTCGGCCAGGGCGACGGTCACGGTGACGCTGTCGTTGCCCGGGCAGCGCCGAGCGACGTTCCCGGGCAGAGGCTCGACGTCGGCGCGCACGACGATGTCCCTGCTGCCGAGGGAGGCGACCGGTGGCAGGACGGCGCCGGTCCTGCCGCCCGCACACTCCAGACGGGTGACCTTGATCGCGACGCTCGTCGAGCTGCTGTCCACCTCGCCGGGCTCTGCCAGGACCCAGGTGGCGCTGGCGCCCTGTTGTGGCGGGACGGTCGCGGTGACGTCCGGAATGGCGGGATTCGAGTCGGGGAGGGCCTTCCGGGCCTCGTCGTCGATCAGCGGTCGGACGGCGTCGTAGACACGGTTGTAGAACCCCTGATCGGGATCATCGAGCCGCAACGCGGTTCCGGACCGGTTGAGGTAGACGGCGGTCGGCAGGATCCGCAGCGCGGGCAGCGACCCGTCGGCCGGCGTGACCACGAACCCGCGGAAGCCGAGGCCGACCTCGGGCGGACCGCCGGGCCTGAGCCGGCCCGCGGCCTCCTGGTCGGCCAGCATGAGGTACAGCTCCGTCGTGACGGTGGCGTCGAGGACGACTCGCGGGTTCTCCCGGCCGGAGTACATGTCGATCAGCACGGTGCTCTGCGGCGATGCGGCCGGGGTGGCGGGGACGCCGCGACTGCCGCCCGACCAGGCCCAGGCGCCGAGGCCGACCCCGGCGATGAGCAGGATCGCTGCGGCGATGGCCGGCCATCGGTGGGTGGCGGCGGGTCTGGCCGGCCGGGTGGCCGCGCCGGCGGCGATCTGGTCGGGGTCGAGTGGTGCGACCGGGACGGGCATCGTGGCGGCGGGCCTGAGGCTGTCGCGGATGCGGTTCTCGAAGTCACTCATGCGTACCGTCCTCCTCGAGTCGGGATCGCAGCGCGGTGACGGCGCGATGGACGCGGGACCGGGCGGTCGACTCCCGGCAGCCCATGGCGTCGGCGATCTGGGCGAAGCTGAGGTCCTGGTAGAACCGCAGCACCACGGCGGTCCGCTGCAGCGCCGGCAGTCGGCCGCACAGGCGTGCCAGCGCGTCCGACTCGACGAGTGCGGGAGCCGAGTCCGGGACGGTCGGCGCCTCGCGGAGCGTCGACACGTCCGCGACCGGATCGGCGTGGCGGCGCCGGAGCACCGCCAGGCAGGCGTTCACGACGCTCCGGTGGACGTAGGCCTCGAGTCGCGCGCCGTCGGGGAGTCGCGACCAGCGTGGGTAGAGCGCGGTGAACGCGTCCTGCACGGCGTCGCGCGCGTCCTCCCAGTCCCTGGTGATCAGCCAGGCAAGCCGCAGCAACCCGTCCGACCGGGCGCGCACGTAGTCGGCGAAGGGGATCGCCCCTGTCTCCATGGTGGCCCCAGCCCTCGTGCTGAACACGGTCACACTACGTAGAGTCTCGCGAACTCCGATCCGTTGCACATGGCTTGGGAGTATCACCGCGCTCCACCGGGGAGATAGGCGAGCCTCGCAACGCGGTGTCAACGAGCGCCGAACCGGACTGCTGTCGTTCACTACCGCAGTTTGCTACTATATTACGAAAAAAGGAGGTGAACGACAGTGGCGCGAGCGATCGCGAGGTCTGTTGCTGACGTCATCGAACAACTTGAGCTGGATGGTGACGTTGTGGTGTCCGCAGACCGGCTTGCAGAGATCCTGCGCATACTTGGGCGCGACCCCAAGGATGCGAGGCAGGTCGCCTATGAGCTCCAGCGCGCCGGCTGGCTCGGTACCTTGCGAACGCGGAACGTCTGGGAGTTCCTGCCTGGTGCACGTGCAGGAGCCTTCAGTTCGGGAGACAGATTCCTGGAGTTTCGTGCCCAGCGTGCGGTCGATCCTTCCTGGGGTGGCGTTCTTGCTATGGAGTCCGCTGCGTCCGTTCTCGGACTGGCTCAACGCTTGCCCGAGCGCGAAGTGGTTGCTCTACCCAAGCCCGAGGCCCTCCCGAAAGCGATGCTTGGAGCTTGGCGATCTGTTGGGATTCAGCTCCCCGATGTCGGCATCACGGAAGCGGGCCAGCTGCCCACCTGGAATCTCGAAGGACTGCTCGCAGGCATCGCGATCCGCCCCACCAGCTATCGGGACACTCCGGGCTTGGCGCAATGGCTGCCGGAGGTCGGGACTCAGGTCGACTCTGGTCGCCTCATCCGTCTGCTGGAGGCTGCGACGCCGATGAGCAGACAGCGTGCCGCGTACCTGCTCGGGGTGGCGGGGAACGTTGAAGCGAGGGAGCGGTTGGCCGACCGGTATCCACCTGCAGGTGTTGCGTGGTTCGGACCGCGCTCCGCGGACGGCGCGTTCGACAAGAAGACCCAGGTGAATGACACGCTGCTCCATCCCTACCTCACCGTCGGGGGTGCGGCGTGACGCGTGTCACCGAGGGCTACCTGGTCCGCCACTACCAAGGTGTACGCGGCGGTCGGGATGCCGCACTGCTCGACATCGCTCAGGATCACGCACTCCACCTCCTTCACGAAGCCGGCCTGTTCCAGCAAGGCCTGGTCTTCAAAGGAGGCACTGCTTTGCGCAAGTTCAGGGCAGGCAATGCCGGCCGGTTCTCCACCGACATCGACCTGGCCGCAGCGGACGAAGAACTCGCGCTCGCCGTTCTCGAGACTCTCGATGGTGTTCAGGTCGATGGCTTCGCGTTCGCGATTGCCAACTTGGGTGATGATGGACGACGAGGGGATCTGATCGTCGACACGCCGTTTGGCCGCCCGAACCTCGGAGCCAAGGTTGAACTCGCTCGCCATCCTCTGAGTCTCGAGCCAGACCTGCTTGAGCCAACTCGCCTGCCGATCCACGACCGGTATGGCTTCGTGCTTCCCCCCACTCCGGTGGTGAAGGTCGAAGAGGCGGTCGCCGAGAAGTTGGCCCGATTCCGCCGCGTCTCGCTCGCACGCGATCTGTACGACCTGCATTGGTACGGCGTCAACGGTGCACTCGATGAGGCTGTCACACGGCGGCTCTGGGTGCTCAAGACCTACCGGGACATCGTCGTCGACGGCCGCGGCAACAAGCCCATCGAACCTCAGGACGTGCTGCGGCCTCGACGCGCAGGCGATTTCCGTGAGGAGGATATCGGCTACCTCACCAGGCCCGTTCGCATCCCCGAGTGGATCTCCAGCGTGCGCGGTCGGTATGTCTTCCTGGCCGACCTCGACCCCGACGAACAGCGTTGGGCGGAGTGCAACGTCCGCTACCTGCACGAGGTCGAGACGGCGCTGGCTTCGTTCCCGCGCCCAGGCGGGCGTTGACGACGCACGGAGACGGGACTGCTCAGCAAGAAGCACCTGGTCAAGAGGCCTTCAAGAGTGTCCGAGAGAGGACTTGAACCTCCACGCCCGATAAAGGGCACTAGCACCTCAAGCTAGCTCGTCTACCTATTCCGCCACCCGGACAGGGTGTGCCCGAGGATCGCCCGGACAGCCAGAGCACTATACCCAATCGGCGGACCCGTTGGCGAAACGGTGGGCGGTGCCGGCCACGGTGGATGGCAGGATGGCGGCATGGATGCCATCCCCACAGCCGCGGGCGAGGTCGCGGGCCTGTGCAGCGAACTGATCCGCTTCGACACGTCCAACTTCGGGCCGTCCGGGTCGGAAGGAGAGCGCGAGGCCGCGGAGTACGTCGCGGCGAGGCTGGACGAGGTGGGCATCGCCAGCACGCTGCTGGAGTCCGAGCCGCGGCGCACGAGCCTCGTCGCGGACTGGGCTCCCGAGGGCTGCGACACCAGCCTGCCGCCACTGCTGATCCACGGACACACCGACGTGGTGCCCGCTGTCGCGTCCGACTGGCAGGTGGCCCCGTTCGCCGGCGAGATCGTCGACGACTACGTGTGGGGCCGTGGCGCCGTCGACATGAAGGACTTCGACGCGATCGTGCTGGCCGTCGTGCGCGAGCGCGTCCGGACCGGGCGGCCACCCCGGCGTCCGATCCGGCTGGTGTTCACCGCGGACGAGGAGGCCGGCGGTCCCAAAGGCTCCGGCTGGCTCGCCGAGCACCATCCTGAACTCCTGGCCGACTGCACCGAGGCGATCGGGGAGGTCGGCGGCTTCTCGCTCACCGTGAACGACCAACGCATGTACCTCATCCAGACCGCCGAGAAGGGTCTGGCCTGGCTCAATCTGATCGCCGACGGCACCGCCGGTCACGGGTCGATGCGCAACGACGACAACGCGATCACCCACCTCGCCGAGGCGGTCAGCCGCGTGGGCGGCTACCGCTGGCCGCCGCGGATCCGTCCCGCACAGCGCGCCTTCCTCGACGCCGTCGAGCAGGCGCTCGGGGTGCCGATCACCGCCGACGACGCCGAGACCACGCTCGCCCGGCTCGGCTCGATTGCCCGAATGGTGGGCGCGACCATGTCCAACACCGCCAATCCGACGATGCTCGGTGGCGGCTACAAGGTGAACGTGATCCCCGGCCACGCCACGGCGGGGATTGACGGCCGGTTCATCCCCGGCCACGAGCAGGAGTTCTACGACACCATCACCCAACTCGTCGGTGACAAGGTGCGTTACGAGGTGGTCACCGGCGACGTCGCGGTCGAGACCGGGTTCGACGGCGCCCTGGTGGACGCGATGACCGCCAGTCTGCAGGCCGCCGACCCCGGTTCACTGGCTGTGCCGTTCATGATGAGCGCCGGCACCGACGCCAAGGCCTGGTCGAAGCTGGGCATCCGCTGCTTCGGCTTCGCCCCCCTGCGGCTGCCGCCCGACCTCGACTTCGTCGCACTCTTCCACGGCGTGGACGAGCGGGTGCCGGTCGAGTCCCTGACGTTCGGCTGCCGGGTGCTGGACGACTTCCTCGACCGGGCCTGATCCCTCGGGGACCGTCAGACCGGACGCTCTCCGCGGGTGGCCTTCGTCACGATGGCGGTGATCCGCGCAGCTTTCGTCTCCGGGCGCTTGGCGAGGACGATCGAGGCCAGGGCCTGCTTTCGGACGCCGCGTGGAAACCCGTCCCAGGCCTGGCGGGCGGCGGGTGATGCGTCCAGCGCCGCGGTCAGCTCCGGCGGCTCCTCCAGGGCCTCGACCGAGTCGTAGATGGTCCACATGCCGTTGGACTTGGCGCGCTCGATCTCCGCGATACCGGCGGGCTGCAGTCGTCCCTCCCGCTCCAGTTCGGCCACCCGCGCCTTGTTCGATGCGGCCCACGGGCTGTTGGCCTTGCGCCGGGTGAACCACAGCATGGAGCGCTGCTCGTCCAGCGGGCTGGCCTGGCCGTCCACCCAGCCCCAGCACAGCGCCTCGCGGATCAGTTCCTCATAGCTGAGCGGAGGGCGACCGGAGGACGGCCGCCAGGTGACGACCCAGACCCCGGCGCCCTGGCCGTGGTTGACCGCCAGCCAGTCGTGCCAGTCGGCGATCGACTCCGGCTGGAAACGTTCGGCGTCTGCCATGGCCATGGGCTGCCTCCCATCGTCAACCGAGTGCCCGACCGCTGATCGAGTGCCCCAACCGCTGATCGAGTCCCCCGACCGCTGATCGAGCTTGTCGAGATCATCTCGCGCGGTTTCGACAAGCTCAACCAGCGGTCCCGGGCGGTGTTGCGCGGTTTCGACAAGCTCAACCAGCGATCTCGTTGGTGTCGCACGGTTTCGACAAGCTCAACCAGCGGTCCCTTCCCCCACTCAGGCGCTGAGGGTCGGCTCGTATCCCTCGCGCATGGCGTTGGGGCCACCGGAGACGTCGTCGAGGGCGGCGGTGATCTCGGCCGGCAACTCGAGCTCCTCGCAGTCGAGATAGGGCTGCAGCTGCGCGACCGTCCGGGCACCGAGCAGGGGTGCGGTCACGCCCGGGGCGTCCCGTACCCACAGCAGGGCGACCTGTCCCGGGGTGAGGTCCAGGCCGTCGGCGGCGGTGGCGACGGCGTCCACGACCGCCCGCGACCGGGTCTCGAGATAGGGCTCGACGAACCAGGCGAAGTGCTGTGACGCCCCACGTGAGCCGCGCGGGCGGCCCGTCCGGTACTTGCCGGTGAGCACGCCGCGTCCCAGCGGCGACCAGGGGAACAGACCCATCCCGAACGCCCGGACCGCGGGGATCACCTCCACCTCCGCCCGCCGCGCGAGCAGGGAGTACTCCACCTGCGCGGACGTGAGCGGTGTCCGACCGGGGAAGGCCGCCTGCCACGTCGCCGCCTGCGCGGTCTGCCAGCCGACGAAGTTGCACACCCCGGCGTAGCGGACGTCCCCGGCGCTCACCGCGGTGTCCACCGCGGCCAGCGACTCCTCCAGGGGCGCCTGGCCCCAGGCGTGCAGCTGCCACAGGTCGATATGGTCGGTGCCCAGCCGGCGCAGGGACGCCCGCAGGTCGGACAGCAGCGCGGCCCGGGACGTGTCCACCACCCGCTCGCCGTCCCGGATGCCGAACCCGGCCTTGGTCGCGATCACCAGGTCGTCACGGTGGACGTCGCCGGCGCGCAGCATGCGTCCGATCATCCGTTCGGCGTCACCGGCGGCATAGGCGGCCGCCGTGTCGACCAGGCTGCCACCGGCCTCGACGAACGCCCGCAGCAACGGTCGCGCATCCTCCGGACGGGTCTCCCGTCCCCACGTCAGAGTGCCCAGCCCGAGCCGGGACACCTGGAGGCCGCTGTGGCCCGCCGCCCTGCGTTGCACCGGACGCAGCCTACGGTTGCAGGACGCCGCCCACCAGCAGGCCGGCCACGAGTGCGGCCAGCGCCAGCCGGTACCAGACGAAGATCGAGAAGTTGTGCTTGCTGACGTACTTCAGCAGCCAGTGGATCACCGCGAGGCCGATGCCGAAGGCGATCACCGTGGCCACGATCGTCGGACCCCAGGCGAGGTTGGGGTCGTTGGGGATGTCCTTCAGCTTGAACAGCCCGCTGATGAACACCGCGGGCACGGCCAGCAGGAAGGCGTACTCGGTGGCCGCCTCGCGCTTGTAGCCGAGGAACAGGCCGCCGGCGATGGTAGCCCCGGACCGCGAGACGCCGGGGATGAGGGCGAGGGCCTGGGCGAAGCCGAGCGCGACGCCGTCCAGCCAGGTGAGCTGGGTGAGCTCGTAGCTGTTCTTCGCCACCCGGTCGGCGACCCACAGCAGGACGCCGACGCCGGCCAACATGGCGACGGTGATCCAGAGGTTGCGCAGAGTGGTGTCGATCGCGTTCTCGAACAGCAGGCCGAGCACGCCGATCGGGATCGAGCCGATGATCACCAGCCAGCCGATCCGGGCGTCCGGGTCGTTGCGGGGGACTCGGCCGAACAGCGAACCGAACCAGCGGCTGATGATCCGTCCGATGTCCTTGGCGAAGTAGACGACCACGGCGGTCTCGGTGCCGAGCTGGCTCACCGCGGTGAAGGCCGCGCCCGGGTCGTGGCCGCCGAAGAAGAGCTGACCGACGATCGACTGGTGGGCACTCGACGAGATGGGCAGGAACTCGGTGAGTCCCTGGACCACGCCCAGCACGATCGCTTCCAACCAACCCATGCTTGGATCCCCTTCCGGCTCGCAGGACACCCTAACCGGTGGCCGGTAGGCTGCGGCCCATGCGCGCCTGGATGACCCCTGAGGTACCGGTCCTGCCCGGAACTGGTGGCGGACGGGTGCTCGTGCACGACTCCCTGACCGGCCAGTTGCAGCCCGCCGGACCCGAGTCCGGCGAGGCCCGGCTGTACGCCTGCGGCATCACACCCTACGACGCCACCCACCTCGGCCACGCGGCCACCTACGTCGCCGTCGACCTGCTGTACCGGGCCTGGCTGGACGCCGGACTGGGCGTCCGGTACGCCCAGAACGTGACCGACGTGGACGATCCGCTGCTCGAGCGCGCGGAGGCCACCGGCGTGGACTGGGCCGACCTCGCGGCGCAGCAGGTGGAGCTGTACCGCGGCGACATGACCGCCCTGCGCGTGCTGCCGCCCGCCGAGCTGACCGGAGTGGTGGAGAGCCTGGACATCGTCACCGACCTGATCGGCGTGCTCCGGGACGAACAGGCGGTCTACCAGGTGCCCGACCCGGAGTATCCCGACTGGTACTTCTCCGTCACGAAGGCCAGCAACCTCCTGGAGGGCACCGGGATTTCGATGCTGGAGGCCGAGCACGTGTTCGCCGAGCGGGGCGGCGACCCCGATCGTCCGGGCAAGCGGCACCGGCTGGACTGCCTGGTCTGGCGCCAGGCGCGTCCGGGGGAGCCGGCGTGGGAGTCCTGGCTGGGCCGCGGCCGTCCGGGCTGGCACGTCGAGTGCACGGCGATCTCGCTCGCCGCCCTGGGAGCCGAGTTCGACGTGCAGGCGGGCGGACGGGACCTCGCGTTCCCGCATCACCCGATGTGCGCGGCCGAGGCCCGGATCGCGACCGGGCGACCGATGGCGAAGGTGTTCCTGCACAGCGGCATGGTGGCCCTCGACGGGGAGAAGATGAGCAAGTCGCGGGGGAACCTCGTGTTCGTCAGCCGCCTGCTCGCCGACGGCGTCGACCCGATGGCGATCCGGCTCGTGCTGCTGGCCCACCACTACCGCTCCGACTGGGAGTACACCCCCGACGCGCTCGCCGAGGCACAGGGACGGCTGGAGTCGTGGCGGCGCGCCACGTCGGCGGCGGGCGGAGCCGATGCCACCGCGACCCTCGACGCGGTACGGGTTGCGCTGCGCAACGACCTCGACGCACCGGCCGCGCTGGCGGCGATCGACGCCTGGGCGCTCGCCGACGGGGACGATCCGGCCGCGCCCGGCCTCGTCCGGGATCTCGCCGACGCTCTGCTCGGAGTCGCGTTGTGAGCTTCCGTTCCGAGCCGGCGCTGCTGTCGCTCCACGGCGTCCGGGTGCTGGGCGGGCCGTCGGCCTCGGCGATCGCCGAGCGCTACGGTCTGGCGCCGGTCGACGTGCGGGAGCACCTGCTGGACGCGCAGGCCTACGGCTGGGTGACGCGCCACGACTACTTCGGTGAGACCTGGTCGCTGACCGATCGCGGCACGGCCGAGAACGAGCGGCAACTGGCTGCGGAGCTGGATGCCGCCGGGGCGCGTGAGGTGGTCGCCGGCGTACACGCGGCGTTCCTGCCGCTGAACCGGCGTCACGGCCAGGCCTGCACCGACTGGCAACTGCGGACGGTGGCCGGTGCCCGGCTGCCGAACGACCACTCCGACCCGGTCCACGACGACGCCGTCCTCGCCGAGCTGGAGGCGGTCGACGCCGAGGTCCAGGAGCTGGGCGCCGCCCTGACGGGCGTGCTCGCCCGCTTCGACGGCCACACCCAGCGGCACGCCGCCGCGCTGGCCCGCGTCCGCGCCGGTCGGACCGAATGGCTGGACACGCCCGACTGCCCGTCCTGCCAGCTGGTCTGGATCCAGTTCCACGAGGACCTGCTGGCCACCCTCGGCATCCCCCGCGGCACCGACAGCTAGCCGATCGCGGCACCGTGTCGTGATCTGGCCACTCCTCGCGTCCCAATCGTCTCTGTGGTCACATCCCGGAGCTTGCGTGGCGCGAACGCGACAAGTGCCGAACTCCTCCGCCCGCGGGCGGCGCGCGAAACCCGTGCGATCCATCGGGTCGTCGGAGGTGCCAGGTGGCGCCCGACATGTCGCGCCTCGGCCGCTGTTCGGCCGCAATGTGACGGGGGAGACAGGAGAGACCTCACGGCTGGCCAGAACGCGACACGGTGGCTGAACGGAAAGGGGACGGGTCCCTTTCCGTTCACCGGTAGGCTGGCGCGCCGTGAGCAAATCCTTCGAAGACCTGTTCGCCGAGCTGCGCCATCGCGCGGCGACCCGCCCGGAAGGTTCCGGCACCGTCCGGGCGCTGGACGCGGGCGTCCATGCCATCGGCAAGAAGGTCGTGGAGGAGGCCGCCGAGGTCTGGATGGCCGCCGAGTACCAGGGCAGGGCCGCGACCGCGGAGGAGATCAGCCAGCTGCTGTACCACGTGCAGGTGTTGATGATCGCGCTGGGCCTCGACCTCGAAGACGTCTACGAATACCTGTGAACGGACCGGAAGTGAACGACCTGCTGAAGATCGCGGTGCCCAACAAGGGCTCGCTGGCCGAGGGTGCCACCGGCATGCTGCGCGAGGCCGGCTACCGGCAGCGCTCGGACGCCAAGGAGCTCGTGCTCATCGACGAGACCAACGGCGTCGAGTTCTACTACCTGCGCCCACGGGACATCGCGGTGTACGTGGGGGAGGGCACCCTCGATCTGGGCATCACCGGGCGGGACATGCTGCTCGACTCCGAGGCCGAGGCGGACGAGGTGATGTCGCTCGGTTTCGGCGGCACTCGGTTCCGCTTCGCCGCCCCCGGCGGCTCGGCCATGTCCGTGGCTGACCTGAGCGGCCTGCGCATCGCCACGTCCTATCCGGGTCTGGTTCGCACCTATCTCGCCAGCCATGGGGTCAGCGCCCGGTTGATCCACCTGGACGGGGCCGTGGAGAGTTCCGTCCGGCTCGGTGTGGCGGACGTCGTGGCGGACGTGGTCGAGACCGGCACCACGCTCAAGCGGGCGGGTCTCGAGCTGTTCGGGGACGCGATCCTCGAGTCGGAGGCCGTGCTCATCCAGTGCCGCAACAGTCCCGCGCCGGAGGGGCTGGGCCTGCTGCAGCGGCGGCTGAACGGCGTGATCACGGCCCGCGACTATCTGATGGTCGACTACAACGTGCCCCGCGATCTCCTGGACGCGGCCTGCCGGGTCACTCCGGGCCTGGACGCGCCCACGGTCTCCCCGCTGGCGAAGGACGGCTGGGTCGCCGTCCGCGCGATGATCCCGGCGCGCGAGGCGCAGCGGATCATGGACGACCTGTGGGACACCGGAGCGGACGCGATCCTGGTCACCAGCATCCACGCCTGCCGGCTGTAGCCGTGGCCACGCTGGGGCGGCCGAGCGCGGCGTTCGCCGGGGACGCCGGTGAGCCCGATCCGGACGTCCGCACGCTGCTCGCCGCCGCGACCGACCACGAGGGCTACCTGACGGCCGTCGCGGCCCTGTGCGCGGCGCGGTTCCTGCTGCCGGTGGTTGCGATCGGCGACGACGGCGGGGAGGGGCCCGATCCGGACCGGCACGCCGAGCTGTCGGCGGCGATGCTGGCGACGGCGGACGGCAGGACGGCGCTGCCGGCGTTCACGGGCCTGGACGCCCTGCAGGCCTGGCGGGCGGACGCGCGTCCGGTGCCGTGCCGGCTGGACGAACTGGCGGTGTCCGCGGTCGACCAGGGCTGCGTGGCCGTGCTGGTCGACCTGGCCGGCCCGAGCCCGCTGGTGATCGAGGGCGAGCTGCTCGCGGAGTTGGCGCGCGGTCGACGGCTCGTCCGCCTGGATGACGGCGGCTGGGGCTGGCTCTACGCCGGGTGAACGGGAATGGGACCTGTCCCCGGTTCTTCGGCGATCCGGGACGGTTCCTGACTCGGTCCGGGCTGCCGATTCGGCGGAGCGAGGGATGGCGGGGTAGAGTAGGCGATTGATCGACCGCCACCGAAGCGTGGCAGTCCGCGAAGTGGAGTCCTGAACTCCCACCCGATCGCCTCACGGTGCCGGGTCGGTACGCAGAGGATGGTGCACCGCGCCGTCCGCTCTTCAGGGTCTCCGCCTGCGCGGAGGCCCTTTTCGGTTCGGGAGATCGGCAGACAATCCCATCCTTGGAGGACCACATCAGCACTGAACCGCGGATCAACGAACGCATCCATGTGAACGAGGTACGCCTGGTCGGCCCAGCCGGCGAGCAGGTGGGCATCGTGCGGATCGAGGACGCCCTGCGGCTGGCCCGCGAGGCCGACCTCGACCTGGTCGAGGTGGCCCCGATGGCGCGGCCGCCGGTGGCGAAGTTGATGGACTACGGCAAGTACAAGTACGAGGCGGCGCAGAAGGCCCGCGAGTCGCGGCGCAACCAGACCAACACCGTCATCAAGGAGATGAAGCTCCGGCCCAAGATCGACAGCCACGACTACGAGACCAAGAAGGGTCACGTGGTCCGCTTCCTCAAGGCCGGCGACAAGGTGAAGATCACCATCATGTTCCGCGGTCGCGAGCAGAGCCGGCCGGAGCTGGGCTTCAACCTGCTGAAGAAGCTCGCCGACGACGTGGCCGAGGACGGCTTCATCGAGTCGGCGCCCAAGCAGGACGGCCGCAACATGCTGATGGTGCTCTCGCCGACCCGCAAGAAGGCGGAGGCCCGCGTCGAGGTGGAGGCGGCCAAGGCCGCGAAGGCCGCCGACCGTGCCGCCAACGCCGAGGCCGAGCGCCAGCAGGAGGCCGAGCTGCGCGCGGCTGCCGCGGCCGCCGCACAGCCGAAGAGGAAGCGGGGTCCCGCGGACAACATGGACCCCGACATCGACCTGTAAAGAGAAGAAGAGAAGGACAGCTATGCCGAAGATGAAGACCCACTCGGGTGCCAAGAAGCGCTTCCGGGTCACCGGCTCGGGCAAGGTCATGCACCGCCAGGCCGGCAAGATGCACCTCAACGAGCACAAGCCGACCAGCCGCACCCGCCGTCTCGACGGCGACAAGGTCGTGGCCCCGGGCGACGCCAAGAAGGCGCGTCGCCTGCTGGGCAAGTACAAGGCCAACTGATTCCCGAGCACGAGACTGAGGAGTAACCGACATGGCACGCGTGAAGCGTTCTGTCAACGCGCAGAAGAAGCGCCGTGAGGTCCTGGAGGCCGCGTCCGGCTACCGCGGCCAGCGTTCCCGGCTGTACCGCAAGGCCAAGGAGCAGCTGCTCCACTCGTCCACCTACGCCTACCGCGACCGCAGGGCGCGCAAGGGCGACTTCCGGGCGCTGTGGATCCAGCGGATCAACGCCGCGGCCCGCGCCGAGGGCATCACCTACAACCGCTTCATCAGCGGTCTGAAGACCGCCGGTGTCGAGGTGGATCGCAAGATCCTGGCCGAGCTGGCCGTCAACGACAGCGGCGCGTTTGGCGCCCTGGTCGTGATCGCCAAGGCAAACCAGCCGGCCCAGGCCGCCTGACCACACAGGTCACCACACGGCCGGGCCCGGGCAAGGGCCCGGCCGTCACCGCATCGAGACAAGGACCGACGATGACCGTCGCTTCGATCGAGCTCCCCGAGCCGTCGCAGGCAGTCCTGCGCGCGGCCAGGGCACTGCAGCGCCGCCAGGAACGCAAGGAGACCGGCAGGTTCCTGGTGGAGGGCCGCCAGGCCGTCCGGGAGGCGCTGCGCGTCCCCGGGCTGGTCGAGTCGGTCTTCTTCCGATGGGCCGCGGCGATGGACAACATCGACCTGTTCGAGATGGCCAGGGACGCCGGCGTCACCTACTACGGGGTGAGCGAGCAGAACCTCGCCACCCTCACCGACACCGTCACCCCGCAGGGCGTGGTCGCGGTCGCCAGGGCGGTCGACGTGCCGCTGAAGAGCGTGCTGGGCAAGAAGCAGAAGAAGGAAGACAAGCCCAAGAAGAAGCACCGCCGCAAGGACGTCTCGCTGGTCGTGATCTGCGCGCAGGTGCGCGACCCGGGCAACGCGGGGACGGTGATCCGCTGCGCGGACGCCTTCGGCGCCGACGCGGTGATCCTCAGCTCCGACTCCGTCGAGGTGTACAACCCCAAGGTCGTGCGCGCGAGCGTCGGCAGCCTCTTCCACCTGCCGATCGTGGTGGGCGTGGACCTGGCGGAGGCGATCGAGGCCTGTCGCAGGGCCGGCATGCAGATCTTCGCCACGGACGGCGCGGCCGGCACCGACCTGACCGACCTGGACGCAGACCTGGAGAAGCCGACCGCCTGGGTGATGGGCAACGAGTCCTGGGGACTCCCGGTCGAGCACCTCGCCCTGGCTGACCACACCGTGGCCGTGCCCATCTACGGGCAGGCCGAGAGCCTTAATCTGGCCACTGCTGCCGCGGTGTGCCTGTACGCCAGCGCCAGCGCGCAGCGCGCGTCCAACTGAACCGGAGGAGACCAGAGCCACATGCCCGACGAACCGGCGGACCTCAGTCAGCAGTCGATCGATCGGGTGGTGGCCGATGCGCTCGCGGCCTTCGCCGCGGCCGGCACGGGTGCGGAGCTGAAGGCCGCCCGGCTCGCGCACTCCGGCGAGAAGTCGCCGCTCGCACTGGCCAACCGCGCGATCGGCACGCTGCCCGGCCCCGAACGCAAGGATGCCGGGCAGCGGCTCGGCGCGGCGCGGGCCGGCGTGCAGGCAGCGCTGGCTGCACGCGAGGCGGAGATCGGGGCAGCGGAGCTGCAGCAGCGGCTGGCCGACGAGCGGATCGACGTCACCCTCCCGGTCGAACTGGCTCCGGTCGGGGCGCCACACCCCATCACGGCGCTGATGGAGCTGATGGAGGACGTGTTCGTCACCATGGGCTGGGAGATCGCGGAGGGTCCGGAAGCCGAGGGTGAGTGGCTGAACTTCGACGCGCTCAACATCGGTCCCGACCATCCGGCCCGGGGGACCACCGACACGCTGTTCGTGGCACCGGTGGAGAACCACATCGTGCTGCGCACGCACACGTCCCCGGTGCAGATCCGGACGCTGCTCGACCGCGAGCTGCCGATCTACGTGGTGTGCCCGGGCAAGGTCTACCGCGCGGACGAGTTCGACGCGACCCATGTCCCGGTGTTCCACCAGATCGAGGGACTGTGCGTCGACAAGGGGATCTCTCTGGCCAACCTGAAGGGGACGCTGGACCACCTCGCGCGATCGATGTTCGGCGACGACATCGAGACGCGGATGCGGCCGCACTACTTCCCGTTCACCGAGCCGTCGGCCGAGGTCGACCTGAAGTGCTTCGTCTGCCACGGCGAATCGGTCGGCAATCCCGACCGGCCGTGCCGCACCTGCAAGTCGCAGGGCTGGATCGAGTGGGGCGGCTGCGGCGTGGTCAACCCGCGGGTGCTGGCCGCCTGCGGCATCGACACCGACGTCTACTCCGGCTTCGCGTTCGGGATGGGCATCGAACGGACGCTGATGTTCCGCAACAACGCCGCGGACATGCGCGACATGGTGGAGGGCGACGTGCGGTTCAGCCGCTCACTGAAGGGGATGGCACGATGAGGGCGCCGCTGAGCTGGCTGGCCGAGCACGTCGACCTGCCCGACGGCATCACCGGGCGCGAGCTCGGCGAGGTGCTGATCCGGGCCGGCCTCGAGGTCGAGAAGGTGGACGAGGTCGGCGCGGAGATCACCGGCCCGGTCGTGGTCGGCCGCGTCCTCGCCTCGGTGGACGAGCCGCAGAAGAACGGCAAGACCATCCGCTGGGTGCAGGTGGACGTCGGCCCCGCGCACAACGAGCCGCACCCCGACTTCCCGCAGGGCTGCCGCAGCGTGGTCTGCGGCGCGCACAACTTCGCCGTCGGCGACCTCGTCGTGGTGTCGCTGCCGGGTGCGGTGCTGGCCGGCGGGTTCCGGATCGCCGCGCGGAAGACCTACGGCCATGTCTCGGACGGGATGATCTGCGCGGAGGACGAACTCGGGATCGGCCACGACCACACCGGCATCATCGTGCTGCCGCAGGACGCGGGGCTGGAGCCGGGCGACGACCCGTCCGGGGTGCTGCACCTGCGCGACGACGTGCTGGAGATCGACGTCAGCCCCGACATCGGCTACTGCCTCAGCATTCGGGGCCTGGCCCGGGAGACCGGCCAGAACCTCGGGGTGGCGTTCCACGACGTCGTCGACCGTGCCACGCCGGCCGCGAAGGCGGACGGGTACCCGGTACGGCTGGAGGATCCCGCGTGCCCGCTCTTCGTGGCGCTCACGGTGACCGGCATCGATCCGTCCCGGCCCACGCCGCGCTGGATGGCCCGGCGCCTGGTGATGGCCGGCATGCGGTCGATCTCGCTGGCCGTGGACATCACCAACTACGTGATGCTCGAGACCGGGCAGCCGCTGCACGCCTCCGACGCCACGTTGCTCCAGGGGCCGATCGTGGTCCGCAAGGCTCAGCCGGGTGAGTCGTTGGTCACTCTGGACGACCAGACGCGCGAGCTTGATCCCGACGACCTGCTCATCACCGATGACTCCGGCCCGATCGGGCTGGCCGGTGTGATGGGTGGAGCCTCGACCGAGCTGCGCTCGACGAGCGTGGATCTTCTCATCGAAGCCGCGAACTTCGAGCCGACGACGATCTCGCGCACGCTACGCCGCCACAACCTTCCGTCGGAGGCGTCGAAGCGGTTCCACCGGGGAGTCGATCCCGACGCTGCCTACAGCGCCGCCCACCGCGCGGCACAGCTCCTGGTCGACCTGGCCGGCGGTACCTTGTCCGAGGCCGAGACGGTGGTGGGTGCGGTTCCCGCCGCTCCACAGCAGGTGATCGATGCCGGCCTGCCGTCGAAGATCCTTGGGGTCGATATTCCTGCGCAACGGGTGGTCGAGATCCTGCGGGCCAGCGGCTGCCAGGTGACGGTAGAGGATCAACTGCTGCGGCTCACGCCGCCATCCTGGCGGCTGGATCTGCGCGATCCCTATGACTACGTCGAAGAGGTGGGCCGCAAGGTCGGCTTCGACACCATCCCGTCGGTATTGCCGGTGGCGCCGGCAGGGCGTGGCCTGACTCGAGACCAGCAGGCCCGTCGAGCGATCGGACGTGCGGCAGTGGCGGCCGGCTTCGTCGAGGTCCTCACGTTCCCATTCATGGCGGCCGACGATCTCGATCGGATGGCGGTGCCGGCCGATGACCCGCGGCGCGCGCTGGTGCGCCTGGCGAACCCGCTGGCCGAGACGCAGCCGTATCTGCGGACCACGATTCTGCCGGGGCTGTTCGCTGCGGCTGCGCGCAATGCCTCCCGCGGCAATGACGATCTCGCGCTCGTTGAGTTGGGCAGCGTCTTCCTGCGAGGTTCGGGGCTGCCGGCTCCGGTGCCGGGCGTGTCCGAGCGGCCCGCCGCCGCCGAACTGGCTGCGATCGAGTCCGCGCTGCCGCGTCAGCCGCGTCATCTGGCCGCAGTTCTCGGTGGTCGCTGGCGTCGTCCCGGATGGGACGGCGCAGGAGAGGCCGCCGGCTGGCGTCAGGCGTTCGCGCTGACGGATGTGCTGGCCGGTGCGGTCGGCGCCACGATCGAGCGTCGACCCGCCTCGCGCGCCCCTTGGCACCCCGGCCGTTGTGCGGAACTGGTGATCGACCAGACCGTCGTCGGGTATGCGGGCGAGCTGCATCCCGCGGTCGTGGCGGCCTTTGGACTGGCCGAGCGCGCGGCTGCCGTCGAGCTGGATCTGGATGCGCTGCTTGCTGCAGCCCCGGCCGGACCAGGCTCGATCGCTCATGTGTCCGCTCATCCGGTCGCAAAGGACGATCTCGCCCTGGTTGTACCCGAGGACGTCAGCGTGGCCGCCGTGCAGGCGGCGTTGGCTGCCGGGGCGGGGGAGTTGCTGGAGTCGATCTCGTTGTTCGATGTCTACACCGGTGGTCAGGTGCCTGCCGGTCATCGATCGTTGGCCTTCGCGGTGCGATTCCGTGCGCCGGACCGGCCGGTGACCGATGCCGAAACCTCAGCGGCACGTGCCGCAGCGGTGGCGGCTGCGGCCGAACTCGGTGCTGTTTTACGGGATTTCTGACCGGTCTTCACCGATCGAGCGCCTCGGTCCGACTCCGTCGTGAGGGGCCTTCCGAGGCGCTCGTGCGTTGCGCGTGGACACCTCGGTGAGGGAATCCTCATGGCTCTTCCGGCGGCCGCCAGGCGCTGCTGCGGCTGCCGGCTGCGCGCACCTGCAGGACCAAGACCTTCCATCTGCTCGTGACAAGGGGATATGCCGCTCACGGCTGCGGTGCTGACCAGCTGGGTAGGTAGGGAGGCGGGTGGTTGTTCCGCAGCCGGAGGGAGAGCCGTCAGACGGTGGCTGAGACTCGTCTTGCAACTATTCTGTCCACGTCGGAGCGATCCGACGAAGCGGTAGGAAGTGACAGACGTGTCCGCCAACACTCTGAGTTCACCACAGTTCCGGATCTGGGGACGACGAGTCCTCGCCGGAGCTGCTGGCTTGCTGGTCTCGGCCGCAGGGGTCGTGACCACCGTTGACGCTGCGCGAGGCCTGGGGATGTTCTCGCTCGCGTCCGATGGCGGCGCGGTGGATCTGGTGGCTGCTGCCGCAGCCTCGCCGCAGCTTGCTGAGCACGGAACCTTGAGCGATGCCACGCAGCTCACTGACCCCGAGATGACCCACGGGTTGCCGCCGGGCGAGTCGGTCCTCTTCGGCTATCGCCTCGGGTTGACGGCCTCCAGCGTGCCGCTCGCCACCATCACCATGAATCCCGCGGTCTCTGCCGGCCCGCAGTCACTGTTGAGCTACGAAGTGCGTCAAGTGACGGATGCACAGAAATGTCGCGAGCAATGGGAAACGGGCGTGGTCGTGGTCCGATCCCGCGGATTCGGTGCCGGCCCGTCTGAGGGATTCGACGTGGGGCGGTTGGATGGCGGTGCGCTTGGTGGCGGGGCGACGCAACTGTGCATCAAGGTGACGCTCGATGCGGCGGCGAGCCAGCCCCAGACGTCGCCGGTGTCGTGGCGCTTTCTCGCGGTGGCTGCCGTTCGCTGAACGCGGCTCTGATCGGTCTTTTTCGATCGCCGGAAAGCGATAGTGCCCCGGGAAAGTATGGATATTGCCTTCAGTCACTCTTTTGGGGGACTAATGCCGCCGGCGTCGGACTAGTATGTCCCAGGTCAGGGGGTGTCGAGGGTCGCGATCCTCGTTGGCTAGGGCAGATAGGTCCGTGGTGGAAGTCGCGGACCAGGAATGCTCGACGACAGAAAAACCTGTCACTCTTTCCTGAACTTGTTGACCCGCCGTTTGCGTGGCTATAGTCGGCCACGCTCAAACGTCAAGATAGGGACTTGTTGAAAATGCCTGAGTCAGCTGACGCCGCCGTGGTGGCTTCTGGCAGCCGCGCGCGCCCGGGCGTGTGGCGGCGTCTGAGTCAGGGCGCGGTCGATGCGGTGTTGTGGGTGCTGGGAATCCTGGGCGTGTTGAGCCTGATCGCGGCCGTCCTTGCCCACATCTGGGGCCTGTCGATCATCCTGTTCTCGACCGGTTCCATGTCGCCGACCATCCCGGCCGGCTCGGCCGCGCTGGTGCAGCAGATCCCAGCTGCGGATGCGCATGTTGGCGACATCGTCACCATAGAGCGCAAAGACGCGCTGCCGGTGACTCACCGCATCACCTCCATCACGCCGGATCCGGCCGGTGGACGCCTCTACACCATCACGATGCGCGGCGACGCGAACAACGCCGACGATGCCGATCCGTACCATGTCGCGCAGGTTCGCAAGGTGATTGCCTCGGTGCCCGGGGTGGCAGTCGCGATCTCGCGATCGCGCGACCCGCGGATCCTGGCGGCCCTGACGGTCATCGCTGGTGCGCTGGTCACGTGGGCGTTCTGGCCCCGGAAGGGTGGCGCGTCCGACGCGGCAGGGGACGAGCCGTCTGCCGCTGTCGATCTGTCAGAATCCGACGGCGACCAGGCGGCGGCGCAGACGATGCCCTGAGCGCGCCTTGCCGCGAGTGCACCATCGTGAGGCTCACCTTCGTGGTGGTGGCGCAGAATGGCCCAACATGTGGCGAGCTGTTAATCACGTGTCCCCAATTTGGGGGACAAATGTGGCGACCTTGAAATCCTTGACGTGTCGCACCCGAAAATCCTTTGTACCTCTAACGGGTGACAGCGAGCCCGCTTTTGTGCATATCGTGCCGAATCCGGGCGCGGGTTCTCCTGTCGCTCCCGCGGGTGACAAGGGGCTCCGCTCTCACCGGTCGTGGTTAGCCAGGATTAACAGTGTGAGCCTTTTTGGTGATCTGGTTGGTCGCTCATGTTGCTTCTGTCGGCTTGTTTCAATACGTTCTCGATGTACTCATCTGATCAACAGCTCACGAGGGGAAGGGCTAACAGTGGGGGGTAGTGATGGCGCCGATGATCGGCGTCGCCGGCGACGCAAAGTAGCGGCGGTACTGGCTGGGGGGCTGGTCGTTGGCGTCGGGACGATGGCGACTTTGGCTTCTTGGAACGACACGGAGTACGTAGGGGCGTCCTTCGTTGCGGGTTCGTTCAACTTGCAGGGCAGCACCGACCAAACGACCTTCGGCGACCACGCTGAGGCGCCACAGATCGGAGCCTTGGCGTTTACGGCGCCGATTGGCGCCTTGACACCCGGCGACACGGTCTATGCCGGGTATGCGCTGCGGCTGGACAAGACATCGACGAATGCAGGCAAGGTGACCATCAGCGCGCCCGCCTCCACGGGAACGGTGACTGATCTCACGTACACACTGTTCACCACGAGCTCGGCCGGTTGCTCTGCAACTGCCGACCCGGTGACGACGGTGGTTCCTGCTGGGACGGCGCTAGGGAGTGTGGAATCGGCTCGAACCTTCACGGTGGCGAAGCCGACTGATTCATCCACCGATGGCGCCCCGACCTACTTGTGCTTCAAGATCACGGCGGGTAGCGGGCTTCAGCAAGGCCAGCAGGGCACAGCCACCTGGCTGTTCACCGCCACTTCCATCTAGACGTCGCGTAGCTCGCGTTCGTCCGGAGGCCCTCGGGGGGCCGCCGGCCGAACGCGGGCGAGAGCCGAAAGCTGAAGTCATGTCATACCGAGCGCTGTCTCGCGCGCTTGTTTCGTGGTCTGCCGCGCTGCGCGCGACGGCTGTTGCTGTGCAGGCGCGGCCTGTTTTGGTGCGCGTGGATGCTGTGCTGCTGCGCGCAGGAGATTCCGGTGTGGCGTCT
>NZ_JARKPQ010000169.1 GCF_029975155.1 Propionicimonas sp.
TCGACCAGTGTTCAGGAAGCCCACGACATGGCGGCCGTCTCCCATGCCGCCACGCTGGCCTCGCGGCTGCCGTTCGTCCACTTCTTCGACGGCTTCCGTACCTCTCACGAGATCAACCGGATCGAGGTGCTCAGCGACGATCAACTGCGGGCACTGGTCAATGCGGACGATGTGCTGGCCCAGCGCGCCCAGGCCCTGAACCCTGCCCGGCCCGTGCTGCGCGGCACCGCCCAGAACCCCGACGTCTTCTTCCAGGGACGCGAGGCCGCCAATCCGTTCTATGACGCGGCCCCGGGCCTGGTGGTCGATGTGATGCAGCGATTCGAGGAGCTCACCGGCCGTCACTACGGCCTGGTCGACTACTACGGTGCGCCCGACGCCGAGCGGGTGGTGATCGCCATGGGTTCGGCCGTGCAGACCCTGCGGGCCACCGCCGATGCCCTCAACGCTGCCGGCCAGAAGGTGGGCGTGCTGAACGTGCGGCTGTACCGGCCGTTCCCCGCCGCCGAGCTGGCCGCTGCGCTGCCTGCCAGCGTGAAGGCGATTGCCGTGCTCGACCGGGTGAAGGAGCCCGGCGCGACCGCCGAGCCACTGCACCTGGATGTGGTCACCGCCTTGGCCGATCACGCCGAGATCCCGCCGCGGGTGATCGGCGGCCGCTACGTGCTGGGCTCCAAGGAGTTCGCCCCTCGCGACGCAGCCGCGGTCTTCGATGAGCTGACCGCGTTGCTCACCGGCGCGCCGGTGCGGCGGCGGTTCACCGTCGGCATCACCGACGACGTCACCCGGCTGAGCCTGGAGACCGATCCCGGATTCCGGCTGCCCAGTGACGCCGTGGAGGCCTTCTTCTACGGTCTCGGCTCCGATGGCACCGTGGGTGCGAACTAGGCTTCGGTGAAGCTGATCGGGGAGAACACCCCGTCGTGGGTGCAGGGCTACTTCGTCTACGACTCGAAGAAGTCCGGCTCGACCACTATCTCGCATCTGCGCTTCGGGGCCGATCCCATCAAGGCTCCCTATCTGGTCGAGCAGGCCGACTTCGTCGGCATCCACCAGTTCGGGCTGCTCGCCAGGCTGCCCGTCCTTGATGTCGCCCGCCCCGGTGCCTCGGTGCTGCTGGCCAGCCCATACCGTGGGACGGAGGCCTGGAAGCACCTGCCCGCGAACGTGCAGCGCACGATCTTGGACAAGGGCTTGCAGGTGCACACCGTTGACGCGGCGAAGGTCGCCCGCAAGGCCGGCCTGGGTGGGCGGATCAACACGGTGATGCAGGCCTGCTTCTTCGCGCTTGCCGACGTGATGCCGACCGATGAAGCGCTCGAACTGATCAAGGACAGCGCCCGCAAGGCTTACGCCAAGCGGGGGCCCGAGATCGTGCAGGCCAACCTCGACGCGATCGACAAGGCACTCGCCGCGATGACCGAGGTGGTTATTCCCGACGACGCCGACGTCACTCTGCTCGACGAGGCTCCCCAGGTCCGTAACGGCCCCTCGGTCGCATCCGAATTGGCAACGATCCGCCGGCTGATTGCCGGGGAAGGCGAGCTGCTTCCGGTGAGTGCGATGTCGCCGGGCGGAACCTTCCCGACCGGGACTGCGGCGCTGGAAAAGCCCGGTCTGGCCACCCAGCTGCCGGTCTGGGAGTCCGACAACTGCATCGATTGCGGCAAGTGCACGCTGGGCTGCCCGCACGCAGCGATCCGCATGAAGGCGTTCTCACCCGACTTCCTCGACGAGGCGCCGGACGGGTTCTTGTCGCACCCGGCATCCGGACGAGATGTTCCGGCAGGCTCGGAGCTGACCATCCAGGTCTCGCCCGACGACTGCACGGGCTGCTCGCTGTGCGTGAGTCTGTGCCCGGCCTCGGCCCTGACCATGACCCCGGCCTCGATGGTGGCAGACACCGAGCGCGAGCGTTTCAACTACTTCCTGACCATCCCCAATACCGATCGGACCAAGCTGCGCACCAACACGGTGAAGGGCTCGCAGCTGCTGCAACCGTTGTTCGAGTTCTCCGGCGCCTGCTCAGGCTGCGGCGAGACCCCGTACGTGAAGCTGCTCAGTCAGCTGGTCGGTGACCGGATGGTCGTGGCGAACGCGACCGGCTGCTCGTCCATCTATGGTGGCAACCTGCCCACCACACCGTGGACGACCAACTCCGACGGTTGTGGGCCGGCCTGGAACAACTCCTTGTTCGAGGACAACGCCGAGTTCGGGATGGGCATCGCCCTGGGTCACCAGCAGCGCGCCGGCCAGGCCCGCATCCTGCTGGCCGGTCTCGCCGAGTCCCTCGACCTGCCCGCAGAGACGATCGAAGCGCTCCTGGACACCGGAATCAACGTGACCGATGAGACGGCCGTCGCCGAGCAGCGCGCGAGGGTCAAGCAGCTGCGCGAGGCCTTGGCCGCTCTGAGCGACAATCCCGACGCCGCCGTGCTCAGCGAGTTGGCCGATGCCCTGGTGCCCACCTCGGTGTGGGTGGTGGGCGGCGACGGCTGGGCCTACGACATCGGCTTCGGCGGTCTGGATCATCTGCTCGCCTCCGGAGAGAACGTGAACGTGCTGGTCCTCGACTCCGAGGTCTACTCCAACACCGGTGGCCAGGCGTCGAAGGCCACCCCGCTGGGCGCGGCCGCGAAGTTCGCCGCCTCCGGCAAGAGCGCCCGTAAGAAGGACCTCGGCCTGTTCGCCCGTGGCTACCGTGACGTGTACATCGCCCAGATCGCCATCAACGCGAACGAACAGCAGGCCGTGCGAGCCCTCAACGAGGCCGCCGCCTACCCCGGTCCGTCGCTGGTCATCGCCTACGCCCCCTGCCGGGAGCAGGGCGCCGACCTGACCCGGGCCGTGGAGCGGCAGAAGGCGGCGGTCGCGAGCGGCCACTGGGTGCTGTACCGCTACAATCCCGAGCCTGCTCCTGGTGCCGACCCGGTCCTGAAGCTCGATTCGAAGGAGCCTTCGATGCCTTTGGGTGACTTCTACGGCGCCGAGAGCCGGTTCCGCAGAATCCGGCTGTCCAATCCCGAACGCGCCCAGTCGCTGCTCGATCTCGCGCAGCAGGTCGTCGACGAACGCTGGGAGCACTACTCCGGAATGGCCGGGGCATGACATGGCCGGACTGATCGACACCACCTTGCGAGAAGGTGCCCAAGCCCCGGTCCGCTACCTGAGCAGCGAACAGAAAGCCGAGGTCGTCCGGGCCCTGGCGCGGATCGGGATCGCCGAGATCGAACTGGGCCACGCAGTGGCTGAGCTCAGCTATGGTCCCGAACCGCTGGCTGAGCTCATGGAGATCGCCGCCGAGGCCGCCCCCGCCATGCGGCGGGCGGTCTGGTGCCGGGCGCGGCCCGAGGACATCGAGACTGCCGCCGCCCTCGATCCCGACGTCGTCTCGTTCGCCCTGCCGGTCTCTGATCGACACCTGAGTGCCCGACTCGGCCGGAGCCGAACGTGGGCGATTGACCAGGTCACCGAGCTGGTTGACATCGCCCGCACGTGCGGCGTGTCCTATCTGTCGATCGGCCTGGAGGACGCAACCCGCGCTGATCTTGGCTTCCTGCGAGAGGTCGCCGCGGCGGCCGACTGGGCCGGCGCAGATCGTCTCCGCATCGCCGATACCGTCGGTGTCGCTTCGCCGGAGGCGATCTCGGTTCTGGTGGGTGAGGTCGGGGCGGTGTATGCCGGCGAGATCGGCGTCCACCTGCACAACGATTTCGGTATGGCGACCGCCGGCGCGATCTCGGCTATCGGGGCCGGTGCCGGCTGGGCTGATGTCAGTCTGCTCGGGCTTGGTGAGCGAGCCGGGATCGCGCGGCTGGAGGAGGTTTGTGGCTGGCTGACCCTTCACGGTGATGCTGACTACGATCTGCACGCCATCCGCGACCTCAGTCACCGGCTTGCCGACTGGATCGATCGTCCGGTACCCGCCCAGGCGCCGCTGATCGGA
>NZ_JARKPQ010000205.1 GCF_029975155.1 Propionicimonas sp.
GGGCGTGGAGCGGATGCGCGAGCTGGTCGACCCGATCGGCGTGCCGTGCACCCTGGTCTGCGCGGCCCTGGACGACCACCTGAACGAGGTCGGGTACATCGTGCCGGGCCTCGGAGACGCCGGCGACCGGCTCTACGGCCTGGCCCAGTGATTCCGTCGGATAGCGCGGAGGATTCTGCACCGACTTGCGTGGAGAATGCTCCGCGATCTTCGGCCAGTCAGCGCCTTGCCGACATCTGGCCCCCGTTCGGCCTGCGGATCGAGGCCGGTCCGCTGGTGCTGCGCCCGGTCACGGACGACGTGCTGCCCGCGCTGATCGAGTTGGCACTGTCCGGAATCCACGCGCCGGAGACGATGCCCTTCTACGTGCCGTGGACGGACGCCCCGGCCGAGCAGCTGCCCACCAACTTCGCCCAGTACCACTGGGGTGCCCGGGGCGGCTGGACCCGCGAGCACTGGGACCTGCAGTTCGCCGTCGAGCGGGACGGCGAACTGGTCGGCGTGCAGGGCATCTCCTGCGCGAACTACCTGGTCACACGTACCGGCGAGACTGGGTCGTGGCTGGCGCAGCGCTTCCACGGCCAGGGCATCGGGACGGCGATGCGGCAGGCCATCTGCGCGTTCGTCTTCGACCACCTGGACGCGGAGGAGATCACCTCGGCCGCCTTCACCGACAACCCCGCCTCGAACGCAGTCAGCCGCAAGGTCGGCTACCAACCGAACGGCGTCATCCGGAAGGCCCGCCGCCCCGGCGAGTGGCAGGCGAACCAGGAGTGGGTGCTCACCCCGGAGACGTTCGTCCGCGGTGAGCCGATCAGCGCCACCGGCGTCGAGGCGTTCCGCAGGTTCATCGGCCTCGACTGAGCAGCACCTCGCTCCTCGGACACGCTCCTCAGGGGCCGGTTGCCGACAGCTCAGAGGTCTCGGGCGAGCCCGTCCACCCGCTCGGCGCCGGGCAGGAGCAGCAGGTCGGCGCCGGGCAGCACGAGCTTGGCGCCGCGGACGCCGGCGCCGATGCAGACCAGGTCGGTGTCGGCGACGGCGCCGTCCACCCAGACCGGCCAGCCGGCGGGCAGGCCGACCGGAGTGATGCCGCCGTACTCCATGCCGGACTCGGCGACGGCGTAGTCCATGGGCGCGAAGGACGCCTTGCGCACGTCCAGCCGGCGGCGCGCGACGTTGTTCACGTCCACCCGGCGGTGGGCGAGGGTCATGCAGCAGGCCCGCCGCTCCTCGCCACCGCGACGACCGAGCACGAGGACGGCGTTCGCCATCGCCTCCATCGGCAGGTCGTAGACCTGGCACAGGGTCTCGGTGTCGGCGTGGTCGGGGTCGATCTCGAACACCTCGGCGCGCGGCACGACGTCTCGGACGGCCGCCAGCACGGCGTCAGGCAACAGGTCGGGGCGCTCCAGGGCAGGGACGGGATTCAGCGTGCCGAACACGCCCGCGAGCTTAGCCAAGCCGTACATGGGCGCTGGTCGGGCGTCCGAGTTCAGCCCCCTCGCCGCTCGGCGCCCAACCAGCAGAATGGCTCACGCGGCACCCCCCGATCCCGGCATGAGTCGTGGTCGATACTGGACCGGCCCCAAGGCCAGCGTAGGCCGAGGGCCACCCTGTCGAACAGGGAAGAAGATGCGCAGATGTGCGGCGCTCTGGGCATATTCCCTGATCGGGTCGCTCCGTGCGCCCCCCGCGTCTCGGACAACGGCTCGGCACGCGCTGGGTGCAGTCGATATTCTCGGCCTGCTGGCCAAGGTTCTCTGGTCGCAGCCTTACGACCACCACGGCCCAGAGGGGGAAAGCGACAGTGGCTCGCAAAGCGCTCATCACCGGCATCACCGGACAGGACGGCTCCTACTTGGCAGAGCTGCTGCTGAGCAAGGGTTACGAGGTCCACGGCATCGTGCGACGTGCATCGACGTTCAACACCCGGCGGATCGACCATCTGTACGTCGATCCGCACACGAGCGACGTCCGGCTCTTCCTGCACTACGGCGACCTGGACGACGGCGCCCGGCTGGTCAGCCTGCTCCATGCCATTCAGCCTGACGAGGTCTACAACCTCGCCGCGCAGTCACATGTGCGGGTGAGCTTCGATGAGCCGGTGCACACCACCGACACCGACGCGATGGGCGCCATCCGGCTGCTGGAGGCCGTGCGCAGCTCGGGTCTGCACTGCCGCTACTACCAGGCGTCCACGTCGGAGATGTTCGGGGCCACGCCGCCGCCGCAGGGGGAGGACACGCCCTTCTACCCCCGTTCGCCGTACGGAGCGGCGAAGGTGTACGCGTACTGGGTCACGCGCAACTACCGCGAGGCGTACGGGATCTTCGCGGTGAACGGGATCCTGTTCAACCACGAGTCCCCTCGGCGCGGTGAGACCTTCGTCACCCGCAAGGTGACTCGCGCGGTCGCCCGGATCAAGGCCGGCCTGGAGGACTCGGTCTACATGGGAAACCTCGACGCCATCCGTGACTGGGGCTACGCGCCGGAGTACGTGGAGGGTATGTGGCGGATGCTGCAGGTGGACGAGCCGGAGGACTTCGTGCTCGCCACCGGCGTCGGCTACACCGTGCGACAGTTCGTGGAGGCGGCGTTCGCCCGCGCGGGCCTGAACTGGGCCGACCACGTCAAGTTCGACGAGCGCTACCTGCGCCCGACCGAGGTCGACGCTCTGATCGGGGACGCGGGCAAGGCCGCGGACAAGCTCGGCTGGCGCGCGAGCGTCACCGGCGACGAACTGGCGCGGATCATGGTCGACGCAGACATCGAGGCGCTCGCCGACGTGACCGGACGCTGGATCGACCGACCCCGGTTCGTGGCCGAGCCGGACCCCGTCCATGGCTGAGTTCACGCCCGCGCCCCTCGATCGAACGGCGCCGTTCTACGTCGCGGGCCATCGCGGTCTGGTCGGTTCCGCCATCTGGCGCACGCTCGAGTCGGCCGGCTTCACCTATCTGGTCGGCGCCACGTCGGCGGAGCTGGATCTTCGGGATCGACCCGCGGTCTTCGACTTCCTGCGGAAGGTCCGGCCGCGCTACGTGGTGCTCGCCGCGGCGAAGGTGGGCGGCATCCTCGCGAACAACACCTATCCGGTGGATTTCCTCAGCGAGAATCTGCAGATCCAGACCAGCGTGCTGGACGCCGCCGTGGACGCCGGGGTCGAGAGGCTGCTGTTCCTGGGTTCGTCCTGCATCTACCCCGCGCACTCGCCTCAGCCGATCAAGGAGGAGTACCTCCTCACCGGGCACCTGGAACCGACCAACGACGCGTACGCGATCGCCAAGATCGCCGGGATCCTCCATGTGCAGGCCGTCCGGCGGCAGTACGGACTGCCGTGGATCTCCGCGATGCCGACCAATCTCTACGGCCCGGGCGACAACTTCTCGAAGGCCGGATCGCACGTCCTGCCGGCGTTGATCCGTCGCTACGAGGAGGCGGTGCACAACCCCGGCTCGCCGGTCGTGAACTGGGGCTCGGGCACTCCGCGGCGCGAGTTCCTGCACGTCGACGACATGGCACGGGCGTGCCTCTTCCTGCTGGAGCACTACGACGGACCGTCCCAGGTCAACGTGGGCACCGGCTCGGACGTCACGATCCGCGAGCTCGCCGAGATGGTGGCGCGAGCGACCGGCTATGCGGGCGATGTGGAATGGGACCTCAGCAAGCCGGACGGCATGCAGCGCAAGCTGCTCGACGTCGGCCTGCTCACCTCGCTCGGGTGGCGTCCGCAGGTCGGCCTGGAAGCCGGCATCGCCGACGTCGTGAGCTGGTACCGCACCCACGGGGCGGACGCGAGGCTCTAGTAAGGGGCACCAACTCCGGATGTCAGTTTCGACGAAATTCTGACTTCACGAGCGACGAATCTGGGATTTCAGTTACGACGGATCTGGGATTTCGGGACGATGGGGACATATGCTGCCGTGGTGACCAGCTATCGTCCCCGCGTCGCGGATGCCGAACTGCACTACCTGATGGACTTCATGGGGGCCGTCCTGATCGAGGGCGCGACTGCTTCCGGCATGGCAGCGGCGTCCTCGCCAGGAGCCGCGACAACGCGGCAACAAAGTAGGCGCGTCAGCGCAGCCGCGCCTTATTGTCCTTGACCTCGACCTGACTCGTGTAGCGACCGAGGAGTTCACTGAAATTCCCGGCGCCGTAGTCGCCTTCCTTGAAGGCGGGTTCGATCCGGAGTATCTGGTTCTTCAATGCGCTGAGTGCGTGCCACCCGCGCTCGGGGTGCTGTGCATCCAAGCCTCGTAGGGCTTCGTTGATGAGCGGATATGGCCGCCGCAGCGTCCGCGATCCCAGATCCGGCTGCACCGCACCTTTTCGTGCAGGCTTGGCGTCTTCCTTTTCCGCCTCGGCTTCGAGCGTCTGCCGGTTATCGAGCAACTCGTCGTAGTCGACGTACACGTCGCAGGCGCTCGCCAGCGTCTTGCTGATGCTGCCCGCCACGCCCACACCCAGCACGACCCTTCCAAGGCGGCGCGCACGCTGCGCGAGCGGCACGAAGTCCGAGTCGCCAGCCACGATGACAACATGCGTCAGGTCGTCATGCAAGTAAAGGTCCTCGATTGCATCGACAGCCAGCCGAATGTCAGCGCCGTTCTTGGTCCTCGTCGCTGGGAAGAGCTGTACTAACTCAACCGCGCGGGCAACGAGCTGCGCCTGGTAGTCAGCGTTCTTCTTCACCGACCAGTCGGCGTACGCCCGCGAAATGGTCAGGCGGCCGTATCGGGTGGCGAAGTCGAGCAGCACGTCGATCGCGACCGTCGCCGAAGCTCCGGTCTCCTTCACTTGGCTGGCCCGGGAGATGATTACGTTGTCGAAGTCGATGTAGATCGCGACACGCGACTCGGAACTGGTCACATCCAGAATCCCAGCCACAGATCAGACCTCTCAGCGGGCACTCCGCACGCTGCGACCGAACTTCTTGCACATCTCTGCTACATCTAGCGACCCAAACGGCTTCTGACCTGCGCAAACTCGCCATTTCAGTAGTAGTAGGGGAACCTCGACCAGTCGGGTGAGCGCTTCTCCAGGAAGGCGTCGCGGCCCTCGACCGCCTCGTCGGTCATGTAGGCCAGTCGGGTGGTCTCCCCGGCGAACACCTGCTGGCCGACCAGGCCGTCGTCGATGGCGTTGAACGCGAACTTCAGCATCCGCTGCGCGGTGGGACTCTTCGCGCAGATCTTCGCTGCCCATTCCAGGCCGACGGTCTCCAACTCCGCGTGGGGGACGACGCGGTTCACCGTGCCCATCTCGTAGGCGCGCTGCGCGTCGTAGGTGTCGCCGAGGAAGAAGATCTCCCGCGCCACCTTCTGGCCGACCTGCCGGGCCAGGTACGCGGAGCCGAAGCCGGCGTCGAAGGAACCGACGTCGGCGTCCGTCTGCTTGAACCGGGCGTGCTCCGCCGAGGCGAGAGTGAGGTCGCAGACCACGTGCAGCGAGTGCCCTCCGCCGGCCGCCCAGCCGTTGACCAGGGCGATCACCACCTTGGGCATGAACCGGATCAGCCGCTGCACCTCCAGGATGTGCAGCCGGCCGAGGCGTGCGGCGTCCACCGTCGAACCGCTGGTCGAGCCTGTCGAGACCTCGGCATCGCTCGTCTGGTACTCGTAGCCCGCCCGCCCCCGGATCCGCTGGTCGCCACCCGAACAGAAGGCCCAGCCACCGTCCCTGGGGGACGGGCCGTTGCCGGTGAGCAGCACGCAGCCCACGTCCGGACTCGTCCGGGCGTGGTCGAGCGCGGTGTACAGCTCGTCGACGGTGTGCGGACGGAAGGCGTTGCGCACCTCGGGCCGGTCGAAAGCGATCCGCACCGCCGGCACGTCGGCGGCCCGATGGTAGGTGATGTCGCTGAAGTCGAACCCGTCGACGGGACGCCACCGCTCGGGCTGCCAGGGGTTGGTCATGGGCTCAGGGTAGCGAGGACGCGTTGCGGCGGTATGGCAGCATGGCGGCAGAGCCGGCCGCCCAGGACCGGCCGAGCTGTGGGGGGACACTGTGGCCGGACGCGTGAGTGCACCGAGCCGCTTTCGACTGGCGATCAGCGGCACACTGCTGGTGTGCTACGTCGCGATCGTGGCTGCGGCGACGATGTGGCCCACGCCGGTGGACACGCCACTCGTCGGAGCGATCACCCGCCTGCTCGACCTGCTGCACCGGCACGGTCTGCCGATGTGGTTCGGCTACGGCGATCTCGAGTTCATCGCGAACATCCTGATGTTCGTGCCGTTGGGGTTCCTGCTCGCCCTGGCGCTGCCGCAGCGGAAGTGGTGGCTGGTGGTGCTGCTGATTCCCGCGGTGTCCTTCGGGATCGAGATCGTGCAGGGCGAGTTCCTGGTGGCCCGATTCGCCTCCATCTGGGACGTCGCGGCGAACACCTTCGGGGGGTACATGGGCGCCATCACCTGTTACGTGCTGCGCGCGCTGGTGCATTTCCGGGACCGGCTGGTCGTGGCGGAGGCCCTTGCCGGACGTCACCGATGAGCCTCCTGGATTGCCTGCGCCCGGTAGCCTTGGCGCGTGCCTGAAGCAGAAGAGCCGCTCGCGGGGGACGCCGCAACCCCGGGCGGGAACCCGAAGGGCCCCCGTCCACGCCGTGTCGCCGGGAGGCGCCGCCGGTGGTGGCTCTGGACGATCCTCGGCGTTGTGGTCGTCGGCCTGGCGGTCGCAGGGTGGCTGGCCTTCAGAGTGCTCACGGTCAAGAACGAGCTCGAGGCCGCTCAGGCGTCGCTGGCCGCCGTGCAGAAGGGCGGGGACACCAGCGACGCCGTGACGTCGATCGCCACGCACGCCACGGTTGCCGCGGCCGCGGCGAACGACCCGGTCTGGCGGGCCTTCGAGAGCACGCCGATGGCCGGCGACAACCTGCGTGCGGTCCGGCTGGCGTCCGAATCGCTGGAGACGCTGACCGCGGGGCTCGCCGTGCCGGTGCTGGACGCCTTCCACGGCACGGGCGACGAGCCGGTGCTGGCCCGGATCATCCCGATCATGCAGTCCGCGCAGCCCAGGGTGGCCGAGTTGTCGGTGAGCGTCGCGGAGGTGCAGAAGTCCACGTCTCTTGTCTCGCAGGTGCGCAGCGGGGTCGACCAGGTGAGCCAGGTCCTCGGCGTCGCCAACCCGGCGCTCGACATGCTGCCGCGAATGCTGGGTGCGGACGGGCCGAAGAACTACCTGATGGTGGCGCAGAACAATGCGGAGTCGGTCGGCCTGGGCGGCAGTGCGGCATCGCAGACGCTGATCCGGATCACGGACGGCAAGCCCGAGATCAAGAAGCAGACCGACAGCAACGACTTCCGGATGGACAAGAAGCTCGACGTGGACATCGACAAGAGCGCGACCAAGCTCTTCGGCGAAACGATGCTGTACCGCATCAACGCGTCCGTGAGCCGTCCGGACTTTCCGACCGCGGCCCAGCTGATCAAGGCCTTCTGGCAACGAGACATCCGCGACGACGAGATCGACGGGGTGGTCTCGATCGACCCGATCGCGCTGTCGCACGTGCTGAAGGCGACCGGGCCGATCAAGGTCGCCGGCGGTGAGGAGGCCACGAGCGAGAACATCGTCCGGCTGGTGCTGAGCGACGTCTACGCGCGCGCCAGCAGCCCCGACGAGAGCGACGGCTTCTTCAAGCAGGTTGCCCTCGCCGTGTTCGAGAAGGTCTCCACTGGCCAGTTCGACCCGAAAGCGATGCTGACCGCCGTGCAGACCGGCATCGACGGGGGCAACATCCTGTTCTGGAGTGCGGACGAGGAGATCCAGGAGCGGGTCGCCGGCATGCGGATCGGCGGCATCCTGCCGACGGACAACACCGAGCAGACCACGCTTGGGGTGTTCTTCCGCGATCATTCGCTCGGCGCCAAGATCGACTACTACATGAAGCCGGCCGTGGCGCTCAGCGCGACCTGCTCGGCGGACGGCACCACGGTGTTCAACGCCGACGTCACCCTGCACCTGGACATCTCCCAGGCGAAGGCGGACAAGTTGCCCGACTACGTGAAGAGCGCACCCTGGGGCGCGACGAGATTCGACACCGAGGTCTTCGTCTACGGCCCGCCCGGGACGACCGCGGGGAAAGTCACACTCGACGCCACGACCAAGCTGCTGCGCAAGGTTCCCGTCGAGGACCTCGGCCGTCCGGTGTCGTCGTTCAAGGTCACGCTCAAGCCGGGCGAGTCCCGGACGGTCACGGTGCCGTTCCAGGGCACCGCCAGCGCCTACGGCCCGCTCGCGCTGCGGACGACGCCGATGGTGCACGCCACCAAGGTCACGCTGGCGGACGGACGCTGCGCCGCGAAGTGACTCCTTCTGCTCGCGCAAGCCACTCTGCTCGTGACCGCGAGAACGGCGGCGGGGCGACCACCCAGGCACTGAAGGCGAGCCACCGAACCTGGGCCGCTACCATTAATCACGCGCCAGACCATCCCGGGAGGACCTATTGGCAGCCACCATTCGACGCGCACCCGGCGTCTCACGCAGTCAGACTGCCACTGCGTAGACCCCCGCACCCTCTCCAGTCACCGTATGCCATACATGGCACCGATCAAGGCATAGCATCGAATGATCAAGGTTCTACTTAGCCATCACTACTGGTATGCAGGCGTTTGGTCGCTCACGCTTTTGCTCTATGTTCTTCCCGTATCAAGGCTGACCGTCCCACTACCCCCAAGCCTCATCACCTTCTTCGGCATCACTATCGCAATTTCACTGGCTCTCGGCTACTTCAAATCACGGAATGCGAAGATCCCTGCCATCCCCGAGCCACCCACAACTCTTCGCGAGATCAAACCCAAGGTACTCCTCACTCTCACCCTTGCCCTCACAATGCTTTTCATCGCCGACTGGGTCTACCTGCGCGGCGTGCCGGCCCTCTCCGGAGACGCGTACGCTGGCTACGATCCAACGGCAGCCGCCCAGGCGAGCGTCGGCTTGCCAGTTGTCCATGTCGTAGCAGTTGCCCTGACAGTGGCATACGGGGCCTTCTTGGCGTACCTATACTCGATATCCAAACGCCCGCTAACTCTCGTGCTGCTGGGTGCCTGCGTTCTCCTTCTCCTCGCCGGTCAGAACCGCGGCTACGCGGTGTTCGTACTCTTTTTCCTCGTCCTCTTCTACAGCGTCGCTCAAGTTGGTCGGCACAACTGGATCCGTGTCGCGATCATGCTCGTTGCCGGCCTCGCCGTGATCGCCGTGCTGCTTGGCATTCTCGGGAACTTGCGGAGTGGCTACCCGTGGAACGACTTCACCTACTTCAAGAAAATCGCTGGCTACTATTCGGCGGACGTGGCCACCCCGCTCGACGCCTTCAGTTGGACGTATACGTACCTGACATCACCTCTGGCGAACCTTGCCAACACGATCGCGCTCCATCCGGGTGGCGACTCTCCCTTCACGGTGGTCATCCAGTTCCTCCCCGAGACGTTTTCCAAACGGCTTGGCGGCGGCGCCGAGTTCCCCGTGGCCTACGTCCGCGAGTATCTCAACGCATCCGGCGGATTCGTAGCCTTCTACGGCGCATATGGAATGGTGGGCATGTACGCCGCGTTTTTCATCATGCTGGCCTACTTCGAGTTCTGGGAGCGACTTACGGCAAGAACCGGCCACCTGGGCGAGCTCGCGAAGGGCGTCTCGGTCCTCTTCGTGATGGTCAACGTCTTCTACAACCCGTTCAACAACGTCGGCTTGGCCTATCTGCCGGTTCTCGTGCTGGCGGCCGGAATACTGCATGCCCGCCTCAGCCAGCGCAAAGATCCTGTGGCGGACGCGTCCGTCGCCAGTGGGAATGGCATCGAGCGGGCATTGCAGCGATGGCGCCGAGGTGGCAATGTTTGATGTAGTCGTGGTTGGCTACAACTCATTCATCGAGTCGAGCCCTGCGGTAATAGCAGCCGCATCGTCCCCGCTCGTCGCAAATATCTTTTACTGCGACAACAGCGAGGACAGGAACGTAGCGCAGAAGAACGCAGACTTCGCTCTAGAGAAGCTGCTGTACATCGACATGGGGGGCAACAAAGGCCTGTCCCATGCCTACAATCGCGCGGTCGCGATGCGAGAGAGTGCGCATGTCGTCATCTTTGACGACGACACTGAGGTGACAAACACCTATTTCACCCAGGTCGACGACTGGATTTCAACTCATGGCCCGGCCGATATTTTCGTGCCGATCGTACGTGCCGATGGACAACCATTCAGCCCGTGCCGACCGTGGCTGTTCAGCTTTCGCCCAATACGCAAGGTACGTGACTGGAACAGCGACTTCAGTGCGATCAATTCGGGCATGGTTGCGGCGTCATCCGTTTTTGAGCGGTGCAGCTACGATGAGCGGCTCTTCGTCGACTTCATCGACCACCAGTTCATCCTGGACGCGCGGCAGGCCGGCATGCGCATCGTGCCGATGGATGGCATCTACCTGGATCAGCGATACTCGTTGGTGTCCGATGATCGGCGGGCAGCGACCATCCGCTTGGGCATCTTTCGCCACGACTCGGCGGTCTATTACCGTACCCCCGCTGGCAGGCTGGCGCGGATGGTCCGGCTCGGGATTCGCACGATCCGCATCTGGATGGCAAAGTGAGGTGCGTGGCGCCCGTTCGAGCCGATGGTGACCGCGCGGCTCATCCCGATCGTGCGGCGGAGCGTCAACGGCTCGTGTCCTGCGAGGTGAAGCAGCCGTGAGCCTGCCTGAGGGCACTACAGCACCGATTCTGTCGATCGTCGTCCCCGTCTACCGGGCGGAGCGATACCTGGACACCTGCATCGAGAGCATCGTGAATCAGTCCTTCCAGGAGTTCGAACTGATCCTGGTAGACGACGGCTCACCCGATCGCAGCGGCGAGATCTGCGACAACTGGGCCACACGAGACTCTCGGGTACGGGTCATTCATCAGAGCAACTCCGGCGTGAGCGCTGCTCGCAATCGTGGCCTCGATGCGGCACTGGGTGATCTCATCGGCTTCGTCGACGCCGATGACTGGGTCGAGCCAGACATGTATGAAGTCATGGTAGACGCGCTGAAGAGCAGCGAGGCGGAACTCGTTGTGTGCAACTACTACGTCGACACCCGGCGGGGCGCCAGTGTTGCCGAAGACGCCGGAGCACCGAAATCGATCGTCCTGCCGGGGGAGCAGGCCTTGGCCGATCTCTGCCGCCCAACCGGGCTTGGTGTGATGGTGTGGAACAAGGTCTTCCGGTCGCGGCTACTGTCCGGAATCGACTTCCGCGACACGGGCCAGAGTCAGAGCGAAGACTTCGATGTTGTCGCTCGCTGCCTCAAGAGGCTCCCCAGCGTCCTGCGGCTCTCTTACGCCGGCTATCACTATCGACAGACCAAGTCGAGCCTCATGCACTCAGGTGTCGTATCCATGTCCGGCGTCGAAGTGGCTCATGATCTCGAGGAGTTCGCTCTGGATCAGGTCCCGTCCGCCCACCCGTTGACGCGGTTTCTGCTCGCCTCCTACATCCTGGATGCCCATCTTGGGATCGCGAGGGCCCGTCGCGCCTCGGATTTCGCCGCCTTCCTGCGCACCACGAGGCCCTTGCTGAAGGAGGCTTGGGCAACCCTCAAGTCCCCGTCACTCGCACACAGGTTCACTCTTCCCACGAAGCGACGAGCGGCGCTGTACCTCGCGGGGCATCGCCCGCTGGCCTTTCGATTCCTCTACGTTCCCGTGGCCCACGCGGTTTCGCGTGCTCGCCGACACCGGCTGTACTGAGCGGGTCATGGGCGATCGGGCCATAGGGATGCCGGGAGCACTATCACCAACGGAGCGACGCGCGACCCCCAGACTGGCACTGGAAGCACAACCCGCTGCGCCGTCGATGCGTTGCCCGGCGGACGGCTACGCCGAAGAACGGCTGTCAGGCCCGCTACGATCATCCGCTACGGTCTCCCGAAGGGCGAGGAGACTCCGCACGAAGCCTGGGAGTCATGTTGTTTGAGCCCCGAGTGCTGATACGCACACTCCCTCTTCGGCACGGCAACTACGGAGGAGCCCTACAGGGCTATGCGTTGCAGCGGATCACAGCACAATTCGCGGTCGAGGTGGCGACAGACGTCTCGGTCGTCCCTTCGGTCAAGGGCAGTATCGTCAACAGAGTTCTTCCCCTAAAGCAGGCGGTCGTCAAAAGACCCGTCTTCCGCCGTGAGATCGCAGAAGAAGTGCATCGGCCAATAAATCAGTTTCTCGATGCTCACATGAACTTGACCCGCCTGTTCAAGACGGGCAGACGGCCCGATCCCCAGGTGCTTGATGCCTTCAACACGATCATCGTGGGCAGCGATCAGATCTGGCGCGCCGCATATGGCGATGTGGCTTCCTATCTTCTTGACTTCCTCCCCGACGAATCACCAGTCCGGCGCGTTGCATACGCCGCGTCCTTCGGTTCGGACTCACGAGAGATGCTCGAGCCACTCCGTGCACTTGCGCCATACGCGCGCCGCTTTCGCTCCGTCTCGGTTCGCGAGGACTGGGCGGTTGACGTGTGCTCCGAACTGTGGGGTGTTGAGGCGAGCCACGTGCTCGACCCCGTGCTGCTGCTCACGGCAGGCGAGTACTCCACCCTCGTCGGCAGCGCGGTGGGTACGGCCAAGGGTGGCCTCTTCGCGTTCCTCCTCGATCCAAACCCCCGCAAACTGGAGCAGGCCCGCTCCTCGGCATCATTCCTCGACCTCCCCTTGGCAACCATGACGCCCGCCCCCACCCCTGGCTACGGTGAGTACCACGAGAGCTCACCTGGCGCGCCGCAGCCATCAATGGAAGAGTGGATCGCGAGTTTCGCCGCCGCTGACGCGGTAGTCACAGACTCGTTTCACGGCGTAGTCATGGCGATCACCTTCGGCAAACCATTTGTTGCGCTCGGAAACGCATCGCGCGGCACGGGGAGGTTCGGCTCGCTGCTCGGACTGCTCGGGCTCGAGGAGCGCCTGCTGGGCTCCGATGACCTGCCGAGACTATGGAGGGAGCCCGTCGACTGGAGGGCCGTGTCTGCTGCTCTCGAGGCTGCTCGGTCCGCCTCACTGGAGTTCCTGAAGTCCTCCTTGTCTGAGTAGAGCTGCCCGAGGTAGCTCGGGAGGGTCCTGTCCGGCTCCTCCGCCATCGTCCCGTCACGCAGCGGCCACCGCCCGCCCTCAGCAGCTGGGCGCCAGGGTGCCCACGACAGGCAAGACAGGTAAGGTCCAGATGTGAGTCAGCACGCCGTACGAGGAGCTCGCGGAGGTGGACTGACGATTGTGGGTAGCTCTGCGGCGATTCTGATTCAGGTCGTCTCGGTTACGGTGCTCTCGCGACTGCTGCGGCCTGAGGACTTCGGGCTGGTCGCCATGGTTGGCGTGTTCGTTGCTCTCGGCAATCTGCTCAAGGACTTTGGGTTGCCGCTCGCTGCGCTGCAAGCGAAGGACCTCTCGTCACAACAGGCCTCAAACCTGTTCTGGCTCAACGTGGCGCTAGCCGCGGTCACCGCCTTGGCCCTCGCGATCTCGACTCCATTGCTGGTGGCGTTCTACTCCGAGCCGCGACTCACGACGATCGTGCCGGCGCTCGCTGCAGTCATCCTGCTGGGGGGCGTCGGCTCCCAGCTCCAGGTAGGCCTGGCGCGTGAGATGCGCTACTCGGTGCTGGTCGGCAGTGATCTCGGCTCCCAGCTGCTAGGACTTGCCGCAGCCATCGCGGCGGCGCTGTCCGGCTGGGGATATTGGGCACTCGTCGCCCAAAGCCTGGTGACACCATTCGTGCTCGTCACCTGGCGCTGGCTGGCCTCGGGCTGGACGCCGTCGCGATTCAGACGTGGCCACGACTCGCGACGAATGTTCCGTGTTGGGATGGAATACGGCACGGCCCAATTCCTCACCTTCCTCCAGAACAATGCCGACAGCCTGATCATCGGCGCCCGGCTCGGCGCCACTCAACTTGGCCTATATAATCGCGGCTACCAGCTACTCACCGGTCCAGCGGATCGGGTCTTTGGGCCGCTCACTCAAGTCGTTATTCCCACCATCAATCGTATGCGTGCCGAAGGGAACGCATACGAGCCCTTACTGCTCCGGACCCAGTTCGCTCTCGGCTGCTTCATGGTCTGGATCTTCTCAGTCACCGGAGGCACCGCCAGTCGCCTCGTGCCTTTGGTGCTCGGACCCGGCTGGGACTCGACGACTTCTGTCTTTCGCATTCTGGCGATCGGCGGATGCTTCTGGGTGTTCAGCTACGTGAGCTACTTGGCGTTCATCCTGAACGAGCAGAGTCGCGAGTTGCTCCGGTATAATCTCATCTCGAAGCCGTTGGCAGTGACCTGCCTCATCGTGGGCTCAAACTACGGTATCGAGGGCGTTGCCTGGGGCTACGTCGTAGCCATGGCGCTGAGCTGGCCATTGAACCTCGCTTGGCTGGCCCGCACGGCGAAACTGCCCGCATGGTCGTTCGCGACGAACGGGATCATCGTGATCTGCGCCGGGCTCCTGGGTGGCGTTGCCGGGACAGCAGCCACTGCAGCGACAGGCTCGCTCCCGGCGGTGATCTCCATCGGCAGCGGAGCGCTGGCCGGGACTGCGGTGATGGCTGGCGTGCTTGCGGCCGTCCCATTGACGCGGCGCCAGCTGCCGCCTGCTGTGCGTCTGGCAAGCGCAATGCTCGGTCGGGGCCAAGGTCGGACATGAGGTGTGATGGCACATCGGTTTGAGGAAGTCCTCTCGCGAGGCATGTGTATCGGCTGCGGCTCGTGCGCGGTGCGTACCGGTGGCCGCGTGTTCGTCGAGCTAAGTCCCTTGGGGATCTGGCAGGCCAACGCGGGACGAGCAGAACCGGCTGACCTGCGGGCCGCTTCGCAGGTATGTCCGTTCAGCGACGATGCGGCCAATGAGGACGCTCTCGCCGCTGCGCGATGGCCCGGGCTCCCTGAAGCCGGCGGCGTCGGCCGTTGGCGCGACGCGTGGGCCGGTCGCGTGTGCGACGATGCAGCGGCGACCGCCAGCAGTTCGGGAGGCCTCACAACTTACCTTCTGCGAGAACTCCTGAGTGCGGGCGATGTGGATGCTGTCATCCACGTTGGCCGTGCAGCGAACGGTCATTTTGAGTATCAGATCTCCAGCTCGACCGAAGAGCTGCTGGAGCGCCGGAAGTCCGACTACACCTCGGTCACCTTCGCCGACGTCCTCACCTCCGTACGAGAAGACCCGCGGCGTTTCGCCATTGTTGGTGTCCCCTGCTTCATACGGGCTGCCCGCCTGCTGGCCGATGCCGATCCCGCAATCGACGACAAGCTCGCCTACTACATAGGTCTCGTGTGTGGGCACCTCAAAACGCAGTTCTTCGCGGAGTCGCTCGCATGGCAGGCTGGGATCGAACCCGAGGATCTCGGGACGTTCGACTTCCGAGTGAAGGTACCCGGTCGGCCCTCAAGCCAGTATGCCTTTCGGGCAACGCGACGGTCCTCCGGCGAAGCGGTCGAACGTCCGATGTCAACCACACTCGATGGCGGGTGGGGGTTCGGAGCCTTCCAGCCTGAGGCGTGCAACTTCTGCGACGACATATTCGCAGAGACCGCGGACGTCGTCTTCGCCGACGCCTGGCTCCCCGAGTACACCGCTGACTGGCGTGGAACGAACATCGTAGTGAGCCGCTCCGCGAGGGCCTCGGAACTTCTCCTTTCCGGCGCCGCGCGCGACGAGATCACCCTCGAGCCGCTAGGCCTCGACAAGGTGGCGGCATCACAGGCTGGGAACTTCCGCCACCGGCGAGATGGGCTGCGTGTCCGGCTCGCCGACGACCATGACGCGGGCCTCAGCATCCCTCGCAAGCGGGTAGAGCCCGGACGCGACCACGTCACACCGCAACGCGTCAGGCTCATCCGGCAGCGGCGATCCATGTCTGCCAACAGCCTGGAGTGGTTCGCCGAGGCCAAGGCCACCGGAGATCTCAGCCGATACACCGGCCCTATGGCTGCCGCCATAGCCGCCTATCGGCGGCTCGAGTCGCCTCTGTTGCGGCGCGTCCTTGTGGGAGTCCGTCGTCGACTGCAAGTCGCTCTCGCGTCCGCGCGGCATGCCTTCCGCAAGCACGACTGAGGTCCTGACGCCACCTGCCCGTGGCGGAAGGATGCGGTTGCTTGTCGCTGGACCCACTATGCCCGCGGTGGCGAGTCGGGCATTGCCGTGTGCCGGACCGGTGTCAGCCGCGCCCGGGAGCTGATCTGCCTGGCTCGCGCTGGATCAGCATCGTCACAAGCACCTGACCGAGACAGCGGGTCGTGCCCGCCTTGAGCGTGCGGAAGCGCAACAAGATGGCAAGGCGCTTGAGCCGTCCCACGCGCGCCAACTCGCCGTAGGCTGCCGCAGCACGAGCGGCATCGTCGGGGAGTAGCTGACCGTAGACGCTGGTGAAACTCTGGGCGGCCCTGATCGACTCGAGCGTCGACTGGCGGTACCTCGCGAAGTCCTCAAGCCGGGCGAGGGGATGCCGGGCGGCCCCCACGGCGTTCGCCGAGTGCTGACGATAGAGCATGCTCGCATCGTCCACGTAGACGATGCGCCCCAGCCCGGCTGCGACCAGCGCAACCCACCGATCATGCATCCGCACGTAGGTTTCGGGCGGGGTCAGGTTCACCAAGTCGACGAGCGGCCGGTTCATCAGGGCGGTGCAACCGTTGACAGAGTTCTGAGCCAAGAGTCGCTGCAGGCTCAGGTTGTACGGATCGATCCGCGAGTAGTGCATGAAGGATGGATCGAGCACCCGCAGGTCTTCGTCCACGACGGCGACATCGGTGAACCCGAGCACGGGAATCCGGTCTCGGCCTTGCGGATACTCGGCCCCCGCGACGGCATCCAGAGTCACTTCGATCTTGTGTGGCAGCCAGACGTCGTCCTGATCACAGAACATGACGTACTCTGCCGAGCTACGCCCGAGAAGGTAGAGGAAGTGTCGTTCAGCGGAACCCCATGCACGCCCACGCGAGAGAACGCGGATCCTCTCGTCACGTTCCGCGTACGCATTGGCGATCGCCATGGAACCGTCGGATGAGCCGTCATCGGAGATGAGCAGGGTCCATCGGGAGTGACTCTGCGCCTGGATGGATTCGATCTGCTCGGCCAGGAACGCTTCGCCGTTGAAGACCGCCAGAAGGATGTCGACCGATGGCGCCAGGTCCGCACTCATGCCCGGCCCCTCGCCTCGTCCGAACGCCACCTGTCCGAGCACTGCACCGTCATCGTCCTCAAGGCCCTACCCGCAATGCTCTGCCTCTTCGTTCGTTGCACGGGCATCAGGTCTGTTACGAGCCTCACGCCCCCGACGCCGATCTGCCTCGTACAGCGCCGCCTCAAACAGGTCTATGTTTCTCTGCACCGACAGGTTCTGAGCAACGAACGTCGGCCCGGCCTCGGCCTTCTCCGGCGTCCAGGCAGCATGCGTGTCTTCCACCGCGGTGACCAGCGCCTCGGGGGATCCGGGACGAACCGTGGCCCCGGCGCCACTGGCCACCATCTCATCCGTCGTCGCGCTGCTCGGGTCGGTCGCGGCGACGACCGGCAGGCCGGTCATGAAGTAGCTTGTCAACTTGCTCGGTACCGCAGCATCGACGAGGCTCGGCCTCTCATTCACGAGGAGGACGTCGGCGGCTGACAAGACCGCGAAGAAGTCCTCGTCCGGGACGGGCGCAATGAACTGGACAGCAGGGCAGCCGCGTCCGCGGTGCTCAAGACTCGCGCGCTGGTTCCCGTCGCCCAAGAAGGCGAATCTCACCGGCCGACTGTGCCGCGACGCCCACCACGCCGCGTCCACCACGTTCTCGAGACCTTGTTTGGCCCCCATGTTTCCAGCGTGCAGCACAATCAGTTCAGACTCATCTTGCCATCCGTACCTCTCCCGCACGTCCTGCACGCTGAGTCGTGAGCCATGCCGGACGTGGGTCCAGTTACGAACCACATTGACCAAGCCCTTGGCCACGCGGAGCCGATCAACCACGAAGCGCTCGAAACGGTCGTGGATCACCACGACCCCGTCGCACGACCGGGCCAACGAACTCTCAATCGTCGCCATCAGTCGAGTCATCGCTTTCGCGACCGTGCCCGGCGTCTCCGCAACGCCTGCGGAGTAGAGGTCCTGCATCCAGAGCACAGCTGCGGGGCGACCCCGCGACATCGACATCCGGATCCGTACGACAAGACTGGCGAAGAGGGACGGGCTGACCAACACCACGACATCCGCCTCGCGATCGATGTGTCGCGCAAAGGCCAGACCATGGGCGAACTCGTAGAGAAGCCGCTTCAGAAAGGTCGGGCTGCGCGGAACGTACGCGCGGTGACGGCTCACGAGGACTCCGCCCTCGCTCGCAACAGCCCGCCACGTCGACTCCGGATGGACTTCCCAGCCGGGGTAGTGCGGGGCACCTGCGACGACCGACACCTCATGGCCTCTTGCGGCAAGTCCTTCGGCACATCCGCGAACGTACGGCGCGTTGCCAGTGCTCTCAGGGCTGAAGTGGGTCGAGATGAACTGAACGCGCATCGCTCGGTTACCTGGGGCAGCGCTCACGGCTCATTGCAGCTTTCGTCGCTGATGAGTGCGGGCGCCACTGGTGAGCTGGCGGGGTTGGCAGGCTGCCGCGACTGCGCCATTCTGACCTTGCCGAAAGCGTGTCACCACCAGAAATCCCATCTCACGAGCCCTCTTGCCAACCAGCCCGAGCCGCAGAAGTGGGGCCTTGCTCCCGTCAGCGGCCGAAAGTGTACTAGACCCAGGACCATGTGGTTGGCCGGACGGCCTGCACCCTTCCCTCCCGCGGTGACTGCCCTTCAGCGAGGCGAGTCCCAGGAAGCGGCGGGACCTCGGGTCGTTCTGCGTGACCGAATCATCTCCGGGCCGCCCGGCAGATAGTCGTCGCCAATCGGGCTCTCGGCGGGTGGACCGGCCGAGAGGCCCGTTCATGCCAGCTTCGTACATGGTTCGTACACGGATCGGCCCAGGCGGTCAGGCGGCTGTGCTTACACTAGTGCGGTCATGAACGCGACTAATGGCCGCGGGCGAGCCCCCACGCAGGCCGTCCACACCACCCCCGAGCCCACCCTGTCCCGACCGGCACCACGGAACGGGCGCTCCTCCGAGCCCGCACGGAATCCCGTCAGCCGGGTGGCCGCGTTCTACCCCCAGCACGGCGTCGGCTGGGCCAGAATCTACGCGCGCAGGCTCTGGTTCAGCGACGTGGCGATCATCGTCCTCACCCTTGCCAGCGCTCAGGCCGTCCTCGAGGCGCAGGGCACCACCCAACTGCCCGTCTACGGTCTCGGCTCCGTGAGCTACTCGATCGCCATGCTTGTCATCGGCATCATCTGGCTGCTCGCGCTGGGCGTCATCGACACGCGAAGTGAGCACATCGTCGGCCACGGCAACACCGAATACGTCCGCATCCTGCACGGAACCGTCGCTGGCTTCATGACAGCGCTCACCGTTGCCTTCTTCCTGCGCGCCGAACTCTCCAGAGCCCTCTTCGTCTTCGCCGCCCCGTCCGGGCTCGTCCTGCTGTGGTTGTCGCGCTGGCTATGGCGTCAATGGCTGCGCCGGCAACAACTGACCGGCAAGTACCTCCACCGCGCGGTCGTGGTCGGGGAGCCGGGCAAGGTCGCCCACATCGCCAACGTGATCAACAGCACCGTGGGCACGGGCTTCGAGCTGGTCGGGATGATTACCAAGCGCCCCAGTACCGACCCGCCGCAGATCGACCTCCCGGTGCTCGGGGACTACAACCATGCGGTAGCAGCGATCGACAAGGCCGGGGCCGACACCCTGATCGTCGCCAGCGCCGACGACCTCAGCCCCCGGATGACCCGCCTGCTCAGCTGGGCGATGGCCGAGCGGGACGTGCAGTGGATCGTCGCGCCCGCCATGACCGACATCGCCGGCCCGCGGATTCACGCCCGCCCCGTCGCCGGGCTGCCGCTCGTCCATGTGTCGTTCCCGACCCTCGAGGGCAACCGACGGATCCTCAAGCGCAGCATGGACCTGATCGGCTCCACCCTGCTGATCCTGCTGCTGTCGCCGGTGCTGCTCGCAGTGGCGCTCACGGTCAAGCTGACCAGTCCGGGCCCGATCTTCTACCGGCAGGAGCGCGTCGGTCGCGGCGGCACGCCTTTCGGCATGATCAAGTTCCGCTCCATGATCGTGAACGCGGACGCCCAACTCGCCACCCTGCTCGCCCAGCAGGGCACCAGCGACACGCCACTGTTCAAGGTGACCGACGACCCGCGGATCACCCCGGTCGGCAGGATCCTGCGCAAGTACTCGCTGGACGAGTTGCCTCAGCTGTTCAACGTGTTCATCGGCGAGATGAGCCTCGTCGGCCCCCGGCCCCAGCGGCCCGCCGAAGTCGCTCTCTATGACGACGTCGCCCACCGCCGGCTGCGGGTGAAGCCCGGGATGAGCGGCCTGTGGCAGGTCAGCGGACGCTCCGCGCTCTCCTGGGACGACGCGCTGCGCCTCGACCTCTACTACGTGGAGAACTGGTCGCTGGCTTCGGACATCATCATCCTCTTCCGCACCTTCAAGGCCGTGTTCATGCCCGAGGACACCGCTCACTGAGGTCCGGATCCACCGATTGAGCGCGTCTCGACAAGCTCGACGAGCGGTTTCGGTGGATCAGGGCTGAGATCCCGAAGGTCGCGACGCGGAGTCGCGCGCGGCGCCTCCCGTCGCAGAGTCACGGGGCAAGCGCGGCAAGCGGGGCTGTCACCGTGCCGTCGTCCGTGACCAGAGTCGGCCCCGTGCCCGTCACGACGAGGCGGAATGCCGGCTCACCTACCACCTGGGCATCGATCTGGGCGAGCACATGGTTCAGTGTCTCCACGGCATACGGCAACTGGGCGCCAGCAAGCTTCACTTCGACAGCGCCCCAGCGTCCATCCGGCAGAGTGATGACCGCATCAATCTCGTTACCGTAAGAGTCGCGGTAGTGCCTCACCTCTCCGTCGATCGCTGTGGCGAGAACCGTCAGGTCATGGATAACCGCGCTCTCGAACAACACACCGAGCGTCCTCAGGTCACCCCGAAGCTGTTTGTGCCCAGCCCCGAGCACCGCAGCGGCAAGCGCGGGGTCCACCAGATGCAGCTTCGGCGAGGTGCGCACCCGGGCCCGCGAACGTAGCGCTGGCGTCCATGGTTGTTGGGCTTCGACGATGAACAGCCGCTGGAGCAATCCGACGTAGGTGCTCACGGTCTCGGGGGTGATGGCTGGCGCCACAGCACGAAGGTCGGTCGCGAGTGTCTTGAAGGTGACCTCTGAAGCAACCGAGCGGGCCAGCGCCACGATGAGTTGCCTCAAGACCTCCGGTTCGTGGCGGACCTCGGCGATCCGGTGGATGTCGACGCGCGCGACATCACCAACGTAACCGCGCAGCCGGTCCGCCGACTGCGTCGGCGTGAGTTCAGTCATCGCCGGGAAACCCGGACGCAGCAGATTCCCGATCATGGCGTCCAACTCGGACGCGTCAAGATCGGTCGACGGCCGGTTGCCGTCAAAGAGACCCGCGAGGCTCACAACGCCCGGCGGCGTATCAAGCTTCTCCCACCACGACATGGTTCGTTGGCGTAGCCGCAGGAAGCGCCCGGCGCCGGTATGCCGGGTGATGTCGTCCACAGGCACAGCGGACCCGGTGAGGATGAACCGTCCTGGCTCGACTGACGCGTCCACGGCACGCCGCACCAGATTCCACAGTTCCGGGGCAAGCTGCCACTCGTCCAGCAGTCTCGGCGCCGTGCCTTCGAGCAGCGAGCGTGGTGCGATCTCGAGCAGGCGCCGAGCCTCGGAATCATCGATGAATGCGTACGAACCCGCAGCATGCATCGCGGTCATGGTCTTGCCGCTGGCACGCGCCCCCTCGATCACGACGGCGCCAGCAGCAGCCAGAGCGCGACGCAGCGCCTCGTCGATCACGCGGGGCCGGTACTTACGTCCGAGTGCCTTCACCGTGTCCATGCGGTGACAGTACACTCCAGGCCGAGGATTGCAGACGCCCTAGGCCGAGAATTGCAGACACTCTAGGCTGAGAGTTGCAGATGTCCTAGGCCGAGGATTGCAGACCGCAGTTCCCACGACCACCGACTCTTTATACCTCGCCACGCACCCTTGCCGCCACACCGGGGACGTCGGTGAACACTCCGTCGGCGCCCCAGGCGAACATGCGCGCCAGACCCCGCGTGCTGTTCACCACCCACGGACGCACCGCGAGACCCGCCGCGTGCGCCTTGCGCACGTAGCCCGGGCCGAGCAGGTAGCGGACGGGCGGGTGCAGCGCGGCCACGCCGAGCCTCGCCGCGTACCGCCACGGCTTGTACAGCGGGTCGGTGTAGAGCATCGCCAGCTCGGTCGGGGCGCCCAGCTTCCGCAACCTCCGCAGCGAGTAGTGGTTGAACGTCGACAGCACGACCCGCTCCGCGATGCCGTACTGGGCGACCGCCGCCAGCACCTGCTCCTCGAGCCCCGGATAGGCCTCCTCCGAGTTCTTCAACTCGATGTTCAGCCTGAGCCCCGTGGGCACGAGCAGGTCCAGCGTCTCGGCGAGCGTGGGCACGCGGACGCCCGCGTAACCCGGCCGGCCGCCGGACGCATCGAGGGTGCGGACGTCCGCCAGCGTCGTGGCGGCCACGGGCCCCCGTCCGTCCGTGGTGCGGTCGAGGGTCTCGTCGTGCAGGACGACCACCGTGCCGTCCGCCGTGAGCTGGACGTCGAACTCGACCCCGTCCGCGCCCTGGGCCACCGCCAGCTCGAACGCGGGGAGCGTGTTCTCCGGCGCGTCCGCGCGTGCGCCCCGGTGCGCCCAGATCAGGGTCATCAGGCTCCTCATGCGTCGGGGTCTCGACAAGCTCGACCAGCGATCGGGTGGACAAGGATTAGGGTCGGACTGTGACTGTACGCCAGCCGACTGCCATCGATGCCATCGCCGACACCTACACCAACCGGCTCGCGGAGATCGATCCGCTCGAAGCCACCAGCATGGGGATCCCCGGCCACGACCACCAGATGACCGACCTCTCCCCCGACGGCTACGCCGAACGCGCGCGGCTCGACCGCGAGACGCTCGCCGACCTGGCCAAGGCCGTGCCGGTCGACGACGTGGACCGGGTCACCGCCGCCGCGATGGCCGACCGGCTGCGGCCGGCCCTGGAACTGGACGAGTCCGGGGAACTGCTGGCGCAGCTGAACGTGATCGCCTCGCCCGTCCAGTACCTGCGCGACGTGCTCGACATCATGCCCACGGCGACCACCGACGACTGGGCGAACATCGCGTCCCGGGTGAGCCGGGTACCGGAGGCCGTGCACGGCTACATCGAGTCGCTGCGGGAGGCCGCACGGCTCGGGCTGGTCGCCGCCGAGCGGCAGGTGGAGGAGTGCATCAAGCAGGCCGCGGAGCTCGCGGACCCGTCCTCGTCGTTCTTCGTCACCTTCCTGGCCGAGGCGCAGCCGGACGGGGCGCCGGCGTCCGGACCACTGGCCCACGACCTCACGACGGCCGCACGCTTGGCCGCCGAGGCGTACGGCGCCCTGGTGGACTTCCTCACCGACGAGCTCGCCGGCCAGGCGCCCACCGATGACGCCGTCGGCCGCGACCGCTACGCACTCTGGTCGCGGGAGTTCGTCGGCGCCGCGGTCGACCTGGACGAGACCTACGAGTGGGGACTGGCCGAGCTGGCCCGGATGGCGGCCGAGCAGGACCGGATCGTCGCCGAGATCGCGGGGCCCGGCGCGTCCATCGAGGACGCCATCGCGACGCTCGAGACCGATGCCGCGCGACTGTTGCACGGCAAGGACGCGCTGCAGGCATGGATGCAGGAGACCGCGGACGCCGCGGTGGCCGCGCTCGACGGCGTCCACTTCGACATCCCGGAGCAGATGCGCACCATCGAGTGCCGGATCGCGCCCACCGAGACCGGCGGGATCTACTACACCGGGCCGTCCGACGACTTCTCGCGTCCGGGACGGATGTGGTGGTCGGTGCCGGCGGGGGTGACCGAGTTCAGCACCTGGCGGGAGAAGACGACGGTCTACCACGAGGGCGTCCCAGGGCATCACCTGCAGATCGCGCAGGCCGTGCTGAACCGGGACGAGCTGAACCGGTGGCGCCGGCTGGCCAGCTGGAGCTCCGGCCACGGCGAGGGCTGGGCGCTGTACGCCGAGCGGCTGATGGAGGAGTTCGGGTTCATGGACGACCCGGGCGACCGGCTGGGCCTGGTGGACGGCCAGCGGATGCGGGCGACGCGCGTGGTGCTCGACATCGGGGTGCACTGCCGTAAGCCGGCGCCCGCGGAGTGGGGCGGCGGCATCTGGGACGCCGACAAGGCCTGGGCGTGCTTCAAGGCCAACGTGAACATGGACGAGGCCTTCCTGCGGTTCGAGCTGAACCGCTACCTCGGCTGGCCCGGGCAGGCGCCGTCCTACAAGATCGGCCAGCGCCTGTGGGAGACCTACCGCGCCCAGGCCGCTGCTCTTGCCGGGCCGGAGTTCAGCCTCAAGGACTTCCACACCCGCGCGCTGAACCTGGGTTCGGTGCCGCTGTCGGTGCTGCCGATGGCGTTGGGGTTGGACGCCGGACTCAGTGGTTGAGCCTGTGAAAAGCCCAGATCGGCCCTAGGCCTCGGCATCGAGGGACTGTCCCTGCGTGTTCCATGTTCCACATTTGAGGATGCCAAGAGTGTCCCCAAATTGAGAAATGTGGTGCATGTTTCCATGTTTCCTGGCTAGGGAGCTTCCCTGGCCTGCCGGAACACTCATCGTCATCCCGGCGAATGCCGGGATCTCTGGCAAGTCCGACGCAGTCCTCGGGATGGATCCGGGCTCACGCGCGTCGAAACGGTGGATCAGACCGAAGGGAGGGTGAGGACCTCCGCTCCGTCCGCGGTGATGGCGATCGTGTGCTCGCTGTGGGCGGTCCGGCAGCCGGTGGCGCTGCGCAGCGTCCAGCCGTCGGCGTCGGTGACCAGGTCGGCGGTGTCGGCCATGACCCAGGGCTCCAGGGCGAGCAGCAGTCCGGGACGCAGGACGTAGCCACGGCCTGGCCGGCCATCGTTCGCGACGTGGGGATCCTGGTGCATGGTGGAGCCGACGCCATGCCCTCCGAACTCCAGGTTGACCTGGTATCCCGCTCGTTTGAGGGTGGAGCCGATGGCGGCGGAGACGTCGCCGAGGCGCGCTCCCGGCCCGGCCGCGGCGATCCCGGCAGCCAAGGCACGTTCGGTCGCGCCGATCATCGCGACGCTCACCGGAGGTCTCGCCTCACCGACGAGGAAGCTGATGGCCGAGTCCGCGACGATTCCGCCGAGCGAGACAGCGAGGTCGAGTGAGACCAGGTCGCCGTCGGCGAGTGCGTAGTCATGGGGCAGCCCGTGGAGCACGGCATCGTTGACCGACGTGCAGACGTAGTGCCCGAACGGTCCGCGCCCGAAGGGCGGCGCGTAGTCGACATAGCAGGACAGGGCACCGGCCTCGGTGATCATGTCGCGGGTCCACGCGTCGATCTCCAGCAGATTCGTGCCGACCGCGCTCCGGTCCTTCAGGGTCTGCAGGATCCTCGCCACCAGCGCACCCGTGGTCCTGGCTCGCGCGAGCTCAGCGGCGTTCAAGATCTGGATCATCGGATGACCCCCTCCTGGTCCAATAACTATCCCGGTCATACTATCCCGGTATTACAATCGGGTCATGGTCCGGTTGCCTCTCACTCCCGCAGAGATCGAACGCGGACGCCGGCTCGGCGCCCTCCTGCGGCGGGCCAGGGACGACCGTCCGGCGCTGGACACCGCGCTGGACGCGGGAGTCTCGCCGGAGACCCTGCGCAAGATCGAGTCGGGCCGCGTCGCCACCCCCGCGTTCACAACGATCGCGGCGATTGCGCAGGTGCTCGACCTCTCGCTCGACGCGGTCTGGGCCGAGATCAGCGGGGACGAAGCCGCCGAGTCGGGTCGTGGTCCGCGGACCCGGGAGCGCCTGGCCTCCTGAGGGAGCCCGGCCTCATCCCTGTGGGGGCCCTTCGTGACGCTCGCTGGCGCTCGCTCCTCAGGGAGCGGTTTGGGCCGGTGCTCGTGCTCGCCGAAACCGCTCGTCGAGCTTGTCGAGACGCCCTCAATCGGACCCAGGCTGAGGGAGCGGACAGGGGACGGGCCGGCGTCCCTACTTCTCGCCCTGGGCGGCGGCCATGAAGCGACGCTGGTAGCTGACCACCTGGCTTGCGGACGCGAAGCGGGCGAGGTAGCCGGGCTCGGCGGTGACGACCACGCGGCCCGCCATGTCGGCGAACTCGGGCTCGGTCAGGAGACGGTCGATGTCGGGATACATCGCGTCCCCGTCGAGTGAGCAGACGATGAGCCTCGTGTCGGGCAGGTTCGCCTGGCGCAGCACCCGCAGGTTGTGCCGGGTGCAGTCGAGGCCGTCCGCGCCGTCCGGCGAGTGCAGCCGCCGGTAGTCGACCAGCCGCTGCGCGATGCCGCGGGCGACCTCCACCGGAACGTCGGTCTCACTGCCGGAGAGGGCGTCGATGCTCACCAGGTAGTCGCGCAGCTCGACCAGCGCCGACTCGTCGTTCTCCGCGCGCTCCAGCAGCTGCGCCATCCTCCGCGTCTGCGCGAACCGGTTGCGGATGAAGCTGTTGATGTACGCCGGGCGCGCCTGCAACGCCAGCCGGGCCTGGTACGGCTCGAACATCAGGGTGAAGTTCACCCGGAAGCCGTGCTCACGCAGCTTCAGCGCGAGCCGGTGGCCGGCGAACGACTCCTCGACGGTGGCGGAGTCCCAGCGCCGGTCGAGCCGCTTCGAGCCGGTGAGCAGCTGGACCACGTTGCCCGCGTGCACCGGCCCGGTGTGCGGCACCTTGATCACCGTCCGCCACTCCCCCAGGATCGAGCGGATGTGCTCGCACTCCTCCAGGATCTTCCCGACGTCGGGCTCGAACGGGTTGTTCAACTCGATCGAGATGTCACAGCCGGGTCCGAGGATGCGTCCGATCTCGACCATCACCTCGTCACGGGTGGAGAACCGGTGACCGACGTTCGCGCCCGGGTTGTTGATGAACAGGTCGTAGATGATCCCGGGGTTGCAGGTCAGGTTCGCGACCAGCGGCGCGATCGGCTCCAGTTCGTACGGGTTGGCCGTGTCGGCGGAGAACAGCATCGGAGTGGGGCGCGGAATCCCGTCCGCGTCCGTGCCGATGTCGCGGACGAGGTCGGCGACCAGGACCCGGTCCGCACCCACCTCGAGGGCGACCCGGAACCCGGCCGGCGTGTGGCCCACCGGGGTGCCGAAGTAGTCGATGACCCGGGCGAACTCGACCGTCACCCCGACCCGGTCGACCATCGGGGCCAGCCGGTGGGCTGCGTCCAGCGTCAACGGGACGTGCTGGATCCGCGCGACCAGATCCTCCTGCGAGCGGACGGGCTCAAGGCGCAACGAGCCGAGCCGGCACACCGGTTCGACCGGCGCGATTGTGGACATGGGACCCTCCTTTGCGACCCATGAACGATGGCTGCCGGCCAGGCCCGGCACCGCTGGTTGGGCTTGTCGAAACCGAGCGACAGGGTCTCGACAAGCTCGACCAGCGGTTGCGGCCCGACCAGCGGTTGCGGCTCTAGCCGATCAGAAGATGCGGTTCACGATGGACGCCGGGGCTTCGAGGAGGGCCTCGATCTCGTCGTCCAGCTTCACGAGGGTGAGCGACGCGCCGGCCATCTCGAGGCTGGTGCAGTACTCACCGACGTAGCTCTTCACCACGTTGATGCCCTGGTCGGCCAGCTTCTGCGCGGCGATGCCGTAGAGCAGGTAGAGCTCGCTGATCGGGGTGCCGCCGAGGCCGTTGATCATCAGGGCGACCCGGTCGCCGCTCTGATACGGCAGGTCGGGGACGACCGCGCCGAGCAGTTCGTCCACGATCTCGTTGGCGCTGACCAGCTTGGCGCGACGGCGTCCGGGCTCGCCGTGGATGCCCACGCCGACCTCCATCTCGTCCTCGCCCAGCTCGAACAGCGGGCTGCCCTTCGCCGGCGGGGTGCAGGCGGTGAGCGCGATGCCCATCGTCCGGGTCACCGAGTTCACCTTCTCGCCGATCGCGGCCACCTCTTCGAGCGATGCGCCCTCGGCCGCCTTCGCGCCGACGGCCTTGATCACGAAGAAGTTGCCGGCCACGCCGCGGCGACCCACCGTCCAGGTCGAGTCCTGCACGGCGACGTCGTCGTTGATGAACAGCGTCTTCACGGTGAGGCCCTCGGCCTCGGCCAGTTCGGACGCCATCTCGAACGCCATGCGATCACCGGTGTAGTTGTTCACCAGCAGCAGCACGCCCTTGTCGGACGCGACCAGCTTCGCGGTCTGGTACACGTAGTCGGACGGCGGTGCGGCGAACACGTCACCGGGGCAGGCGGCATCGAGCATGCCGGGGCCGACCACCATCACGTGCGCCGGCTCATGGCCCGAGCCCGACCCCTGGACGATGCTGACCTTGTTGTTGTCGGGAGCGTCGGCCCGCATGATCAGGTTGTATTCCGGCACGTACTTGATGGTGTCCGGGTTGGCGAGCGCAATGCCCTTGAGCATCTCGGGCACGAACTGCTTGGGATCGTTGACGAACTTCTTCATTGCACTTCCCTTCGTTGGGTTAGTTCTTTGCGGACCAGGCTTCGGAGAGGGCTTCGAGCAGGACGGCGATCGCCATCGCCCCGGCGTCGACCGAGCCGATGCTGCGTTCTCCGGTGTAGGCCGCGCGGCCACGCATGGCTTGCATGGTCTTGGTGGCCTCCGCCGCCTCGCGGGCGGTCTTCGCCATCGCCGCCAGCGCGTCGGCGGCGCTGCTCCCGGCGGCGAGCTCGGCCTCGAGGGTGTCCGTGGCCGGAACCAGCGAGTCGAGCAGGGTCTTGTCGCCGACGTCGGTCTGGCCGCGGGCCTTGATCCCCTCGATCGACGCCCGCAGCGCGCGCACCACGTCCGCGCCCTCGATCTCCGGGTGCTCCTTCAACTGGACGCCCGCGCGGAGCAGCGCGGTCCCCCAGATCGGGCCGGAGGTCCCGCCGATCCGGCCCGAGACCGCCGCGGCGATCTTGGTCAGGAACACGCCGGGGTCGCTGCGGTCGAAGTCGTCCCACTGCTCCACGGCGATCTCGAAGCCGCGGGCCAGCGAGTAGCCGAAGTCGCCGTCGCCGACGACCGCGTCCAGTTCCCCGAAGTACTTCTCGTTCGCGAGAATGGTCTCGGCCATGTTCCGCACGACGAACTCGACGTCCTTGATCGATCCGCTCATGTGGCTCCCTCCTGGTTGGTTGCTGACAGGTCCTCCAGATCGCTGACCGTGACCATGCCCACCGGACGGACGCCGGCCGGCGCGGCCACCACCTCCAGCGGGTTGTCGGGGTCGCCGAGGTGGTTCACCACCAGGGCGGCTCCGTCGAAGTCCTCACCCGCGGTGAAGCTGCTGATCGTCACGATCGTGGTCAGCCCGGCGGCCCGGGCGGCCCGGAGGCCGATCGCGGAATCCTCCACGACCAGGCACTCGGCCGGGTCGAGAGCGAGGTCGGCGAGCACCGTGAGGTAGATGTCCGGGGCCGGCTTCTTGTGCGCGACGATGTCGCCGGCGAAGACATGGCACCTCGCGGCCAGGTCGGGGCCGACAGCGTGTTCGAGGACGGCGCGCACCGACCGTTCCGCGGACGTGGACGCCACCGCCACCGTCCAGTCGAGGGTGAGGACCGCCTCGATCAGCCGGTGGATGCCCGGCCGCCCGGGCAGCAGCCCGGCGTCCACCCGTTCGGTGAACAGTTGGGTCTTGCGGGCGTGCAGCTGCTTGATCAGGTCGTCGCGGCCGGGCAACTCCGAGGCGATCCGCTCCTTGCCGCCACCGATCTGCAGCTTCTGGTGGTAGGTGTCCGCGTCCCACTCGACCGGCAGGCCGAACTCGGCGAAGGCCGCGTTGAACGCGGGCAGGTGGCCGTCGCGCTCGGTGTCGGCAAGGACGCCGTCGCAGTCGAAGATCAGCGCGGGCATGTCAGGCCTTCCCCGCACTGCCGAAGACCTCGGCGAAGTGCCTGGTCATCTCACGGACGTCGGCCGCGACATGGCTGAACAGGGACAGCGGGTCCCAGGTGCCCTTCGCCTCCGCGTCCTTCAGGAAGGCGAGGTTCGACTGCATGAAGGTCTCCTTCAGTGCCGTCGAGATGTTCACCTTCGCGCAGCCGCGGGAGATGCAGTCCCGGAACTGCTCGTCGGACAGGCCGCTGCCACCGTGCAGGGCGATCGGGACGGGGTGGGCCGCGACGATGTCGGAGACCCGCTGGAAGTCCAGCACCGGCGCCCGCTTGTAGGTGCCGTGGGCGTTGCCGATGGCCGGGGCGAAGACGTCGACGTTGGTGGCCTCGAGGTAGCGCAGCGTGACCTCGAGGGTCTGCCGCTTCGACTCCTCGTCGGACCCCACGCCGTCCTCCTGGCCGGTGATCGACTCGATCTCTCCCTCGACGTCCGCGCCGTGACGGCGGGCCTCCGCGACCACTTCGACGGTCTGGCGCTGGTTCTCCTCCACCGGCAGCTGGGACGCGTCGAAGAGGACGGAGTTCCAGCCGGCGGCCAGGCAGTCGCTGATCACCTGCCGGTCGGGACAGTGGTCGAGGTGCAGCGCGCACGGCACCTCGATGCCGGCCGTCATCGCCGTCCACATCGCGTAAAGGGTGTGCACGCCGATCGACCGGACGGTCTTCACCGACGTCTGCAGGATGACAGGAGACCTCGCCTCGACCGCTCCGGCAAGGACGTTCTCGATCGTCAGATCGTTGACGATGTTGATCGCCGGCACGCCGTAGCGCTGCTCGAAGGCCGGCTTGAGGATCTCGGACAGACGCTGGACGGCCACGTCGGTTCCTCTCGACGGAGTGAGTTCACCTCTCACGCTAGGCAGCCGGCCGTCCGTCCGGTATGGGGTGTTACCCCCAGCCAGCATGGGGGTCAGCGGTGGGGGTGAACGGAAAGGGGACGGGTCCGTTTCCGTTCAGCTGAACGGAAACCGACCCGTCCCCTTTCCGTTCAGGCGCGGGCGAGCAGCTCGGTGCGGGAGCGGACGCCGCCCTTGCGCAGCACGGCGCTGACGTGCTTCTCCACCGTCTTCACCGAGATGCCGAGGCGGGAGGCGATCTGCTTGTCCGCGAGACCCTGTTCGAGCAGGCCGCGGACTTCGGACTCGCGCCCGGTGAGCCGGTCACCGTCCAGGGCGGGCAGTCCGCCGAGCTGGGCGAGCACGTCGCCGACCACCAGCACGTCGCCGCGGGCCACGCCGATCACCACGCGACCGAGGCTGGTCGCGTCCACGTCGGCCTGGACGAAACCGCGGACGCCGGCCGCCGCCCAGTCGCGGACCTGCGCCTCCGGAGCGCCCGGGTCGATCACGCCCACCACGCCGACGCCCGCGGACGCGGACTGCAACGCGGCGACCAGGTCCGCGGCGGGGGCGTCCGGCTGGCTGGTGCCGGCCAGCACCACGTCCGGGCGCAGCAGCCGGATCGCCTCCACGGCGGGTCCGACCTCCCCCACCTCCGCGACCACCTGGACGCCCGGCTCGCTCTGGTCGAGCAGCCGGACGAGTCCCGCGCGCATCGCGGGCAGCGGATGCAGCACGACGATCCGCAGCCGCGGCCCATCGGCCGCGCCGTTCACCTGGCCGCGGTACGGCAGGTCGGCCCGGATCCGGGTGCCCCAGCCGGGCGTCGAGTCGATCCGGACGCGTCCGCCCACCTGGGCGGCTCTGGCCACCAGGCCGGGCAGGCCCACGCCGCGGGTGCCCGCCGACTCCGGGTCGAAGCCGCAGCCGTCGTCCTCGACGATCAGAGCGATGCCGTCGGACCCGTAGACCAGTCCGACCCGCACCATCGACGCCCGGGCGTGCTGCACGACGTTGGTGAGCGACTCCTGCACGATCCGCAACACCTGGGTCTCGACGTTCTTCGCCAGCGGCTGCGAATCGCCGAACACGCGGAAGGTGGGCGCCAGCTCGGACGTGGCCTGCACCCAGTCCAGTTCGAGACCGATGCTCACCTCGATCGGCCGCCCGGCCATGCCCGCCGGGCCGAGGCCCCAGACGGCCCTGCGGCCCTCGTTCATGGTTTCCTGCGCGGCCTGCTGGGCGAGGGCGAGCGCGGGCAGCGGGTCCTCGCCGCGGCTGGCCGCCGCGTGCGCTGCGGCGATGCGCAGGGTGACCGTGGCCAGGCCGCGTCCGATGCTGTCGTGGACCTCGAGCATCGCCCGCTCCCGCTCGGCCGCGACCGCCGCAGCCCGGGTGCGTTCGGACGCCTCGGTGTGCAGCCGCGAGTTGGCGATCGCGATCGCCGCGTGGGTCGCGAAGCGCTGCAGCAGTTGGGCGTCCGCGTCGTCGAAGCGCCGCTCGTCGGTGGCCGCGAACACGATGCAGGCGCCGATCAGCCTGGTGCGCAGCAGGATCGGGACGCCGATCACCGCCCGGCGGTAGCGGGGCTCATCGGGGCGGATGTGGCCGTTGCGGACCTGCGCGTAGTGCTCGAACACGACCGGCTTGCCCGCCCGGGCCACCGCGCCCGTGCACCCCTCCTCCAGGGAGAAGACCCTCCCGGCCTGGCAGCCCTCGTCGAGGTCGATCTCCTTGCGGTAGGTCTGGCTGACCTGGTCGATCAGGCACAGGGAGCCGCTGCGGCAGCCCAGCAGTTCGACCGCGCTGCGCAGGATCCGCTCCAGCAGCGGCTGCAGCCGGAACTCCCCGGCGAGATCGTTGGCCACCTCGGCCAAGGCGTCGTCGACCGAGGCCCGCTCCCCGCTCATGGCCCCAGCCTAGGTGTGTCTTCCGCCGGTGGGTAGGTGGGTGCGCGGCGCCAGCCTCGGACCACGGCGCGGACGGTGCAGGCCCGCCATCGTGACCAGCCGCTGCACCCTCAGCCGGTGCGGCCGGTACGGCTCCAGCAGCTCGGCCAGGCCGGCGTCGTCCAGGTCCTGCCCGATGAGCGCCCAGCCGATGTCGCGGGCGATGTTGTAGTCGCCGAAGCTGACCGCGTCCGCGTCGCCGAGGGCCCGGGCGCGCACCTCGGCGCTCGTCCACACCCCGATGCCGGGGACGCTGCGCAGCCGGGCGTCCGCGCGCGACAGGTCGGCCGGCAGGACGCGTTCGAGGCTGGCGGCCACCGCGGCCGCCGCGAGCAGAGTGCGGCTGCGGGCGGGGTCGATGTGCATCGCCAGCCATTCCCAGGACGGGATCATCCGCACCTCGCCCGGCGCCGGGACGGTGCGCAGCCCCAGCTCCGCACCCGGGCCCGGCTCCGGCGGGCCGTGCCGCGCCAGCAGCGAGCGGATCCCGTAGGTGGCCTCCTCGCCGGTGACCTTCTGCTCGATCACGACCGGCACCAGCGCGTCCCACACCGAGGCGGTGCGGGCGATCCGCCAGTGCGGACGGCGCCGGTGCAGCTCGGCGACGAGCGGGTGCAGCGGCCGGAAGCCGGACGGGTCGTCCGCCCCGCCCAGCAGCGCGGGCAGGGTCTCGAGCACGCGCTCGGCTCCCGGTCCCCAGGCTCGCGCCGTGACCGACCCGCCGGCATCGAGCGGCTGCACGGCGAGCGTCGCCGGACCTTCGGCGGTGTTCATGGCCCGCCAGTGCACGCCCTGCCGCACCCGGTAGGTGGGATCGGTCATGCCGCGCTTGAACGTCCCCCACACCTGCCCGACCGGACACGGCCAGTCCGGTCGCCAGGCGCGGGTGAGGGGTGCGGGCATGCCGCCACCGTAGCTGCCGGCACCCCCAACCCGGCTCCCTACGTGAAGGTGAGCATTGCCCTCCGTACGGCAGGAGGACCAAGTTGGGAACCGTTCGGCAGCGGGGCCGCCGGCCCCGGGTCTTCGGGAGGTCCAGTGTCCATCCAGCATGCAGCCGCCTTCGCCACAGCCCTGCTGACCAGCAGCGGACTCGTCCTCACCATTCCCACGACGGCGGTCGCCACGACGCCCGCAGCGGTGGTGGCCCCGGCCGGCCATCCCGCCAATCACCCCAGCGGCGGCGCCGGCAAGGCGGTGTTCTTCACCGCGGACGGCATGCGCCAGGACCTGGTCGAGCGGTACGCCGCACAGGGCCAGCTGCCCACCATGCGCTCGCTGCTGCGCAGTGGCGTGAAGGCGTCCGGGAACGGGCTGCTCACCCAGGCGCCGCCCAACACCGGCGCCGGCTGGTACACCCTCGCCACCGGGGCGTGGCCGGGAGTCGCGGGCTCGACCAACAACACCTTCCACACCAACGGCGCGGCGTTCACCAGCCGGGTCGCTGCCTTCGACCCAGGGACGCTCCAGGTGGAGTCGATCGCGCAGTCCGCCGAGCGCGGTGGGCTGAAGGTCGCGCAGGTGGAGTGGGCCGGCGGGCGTGAGGCGTCCATCAACGGGCCCACGATCGACTACCGCACCTTCCACTCCGGACGGGGCGTGACGACGAACTTCATCGGCAACGGCGAGAGCCAGCTCTGGGACGACGCGGCCATGATCCGCTCGCTCGGCGTGCAGTTCGACCACCCGGACGGCTACGCCGGCCAGGACCCGTTCCCGGGCGCCGCGCCCGCGGACGCGACCGGCTGGACGGGTGTGCCCGCGTCCTTCAGCCCGGCCAAGGAGCTGCGGATGCGGGTGCTGGACGGCGGCACCGACACCTACGGCCTGAACGCCTACGTCTACGACAGCACGAACAACCACCGCACCGACTACGACAAGGTGCTGCTCTCGCCCACCAAGTCGGGCTCGGACGCCGTGGGCAACCTGCGCAAGGGCCAGTGGGCCGATGTGAAGGTGAAGATCTCCGGCGGCGACCTGGCCGGCAAGACCGCCGGCTTCCTGGTGAAGGTGGAGTCGCTGTCGGCCGACCTGTCGAAGGTGCGGCTGTTCCACACCTCGGTGACCAGGGCGATCGCCAGCTGGCCGAACTGGTCGGGGGACGGCGGGTTCACCGACTTCGCCGAGTTCCTCGCGGTGAAGTTCCCCACGTCGACCGCCGCCGACTACGCGGTGGTGGAGGCCGGGATCGTCTCCGAGGACACCTACGTCGAGCAGGGGCTGGCGTGGTCGAAGGCCCATCAGCCGATGCTGACGTACATCGCGAAGAAGTACCGTCCGGACCTGCTGCTGGTCGGCTTCCCCACGACGGACGAGTTCAGCCACCAGTTCCTCGGGCTGGTCACCAAGCGGCTCCCGGGCGGGGTCCGGAACCCCGCCTACGACGACGTGAACCTCGATCATGTGGCCGATCACCGGGTCACCCAGCGCGAGGGCTACCTGAAGGCCGCCTACCGCGAGGCGGACGCCACGCTGAAGCTGGCCCGCTCGCTCGTCGGCCGCGACCCGACGACGTTCGTGGCCTCCGATCACGGCTTCGCACCGCAGTTCCTCGCGGTCGATGCCTCCAAGGTGCTGGTCGATCTCGGGCTGCTGAGCAGGCCGCAGACGTCCAACTGCCGTCCGGCCACCGGCGAGACCATCGGCAAGGCGAAGGCGTGCTGGGCAGGCGGCACCGTCCAGATCTACCTGAACCTCGCCGGGCGCGACCCGGCCGGCGGCGGGCTGCAACAGGTGGTCGCGGCGGACGAGGCGTCGACCGTCGCCCAGATCAAGGCCGCCTTCCTCGCCCTGAAGGACAGCGAGGACTGGACCGGCGACGGCAAGGCCGAGGGCTGGAAGGTCGTCGACCGGGCGTTCACCAAGGCGGAGTCTCGCTACATCCCGAACGGGCCTGAGTCGACCGCCGACATGGCGCATCCCACGCGTACCGGCGACCTGGTGGTGTTCGCGTCCGTGCCGTACCAGTTCGACGCCGCCACGCCGGGGACGCTCGTGGCCCCGTCCCGCTTCTTCGGCCAGCACGGCTACGTGCCGGACGTGAAGGACCTGAACGGCAACACGAACATGCGGGCGACCTTCATCGCCGGCGGTCAGGGCGTGGGCCGGGGCACCGTGAAGGCGCGCTCGATCGATCTCGCGCCCACGCTGGCGTTCCTGCTCGGCGTGCCCGAGCCCGAGTACAGCCAGGGCGTCGTGCTGCGGAAGGCCGTGTCCGGAAGCGGCCGGTACACGCCGGTCTCGATCGTCGGGCTGAACGACTTCCACGGCCAGCTCGAGGCGACCAGCCGCGCGTACGACAACGGCCTCACCTCGCCGGTGGGCGGTGCGGCACGGCTCGCGACGATGTTCGACGAGGAGGCGGCGCGGTTGCCCGGCCAGGAGCTGATCCTCGCCGGCGGGGACAACGTCGGAGCATCGCCGGCGAACTCGTCCCTGCTCGAGGACAAGCCGGCGATCGACGTGGAGAACGCCTGGGGCCTGGACGCCACCGCCTACGGCAACCACGAGTTCGACTACGGCGTGGCCAGGCTGCAGGCCCATCAGGCCCGCGCGCACTTCCCGTTCCTCGCCACGAACATCGTGGACGCGGCCACCGGCAGGACGCCGAGTTGGGTGACCCCGTCCGTGGTGTTCCGGGTGAACGGGGTGAAGGTCGGCGTGATCGGGGCAGCCCTCGAGGGCACTCCCGAGCTCGTCTCGGCCGGGGCGACCGCGGGGTTGACGTTCCTCGACGAGGGCCCGCGGATCAGGGCGGAGTCGGAGCGGCTGCGCAAGCGTGGGGTCACCGTGCAGGTGGTGGTGATCCACGAGGGCACCGCGTCCGGTCAGAACGCCGCCGGCAACACCGAGGCCGTGCCGTGGGACGGCCCGATCCTCGCCATCGCCGACCAGCTGCAGAAGACCACCGTGGACGCGATGATCGTCGGCCACACCCACCGGATCTCGAATCTGATGCGAGGACGGATCCTGATCACCGAGGGCATCAACGCCGGAGCGTCATACTCTGTACTACAGATGATGGTGAAGAACGGGGACGTGGCGTGGGTCGGCGGAGTCACCCGGATCGCGAAGACCCTTGGCGTCGAGGCGCGTGCCGACGTGCAGGCCATCGTGGACGACGCCAACGAGCAGACCGCCGTGCTGCGCAACCAGGTGATCGGCACGCAGGTCGCGGACATCCGGCGGGATCCGACCCGGCTGAGCGAGTCCGCGATGGGCAACCTGGTGGCGGACGCGATGCGCGCGAAGTATCCGGGCGTGGACGCTGCCTACACCAACTCGGGCGGGCTGCGGCAGGACCTGCTGTGCTCGCCACCGAGCGCGGGTGAGCAGGCCTGTGAGATCACCTGGGGCGAGATGTTCGCCGTCCTGCCGTTCGGCAACCGGACGGTGATCTTCACCCTGACCGGGGCGCAGCTGCGGCAGGCCTTCGAGAACGGCTTCTCGCCGGTCTGCAACGCGGCGATCGCCACGGGCCGGTTCCCGCAGATCTCGGGGATTCGGGCCACCTACAGCTGCAACGGCACCACGCCGGAGGTGACGGGCATGTGGAAGACGCCGAACGGCGTCGGCGGCGCCGAGACCCCGATCGCGGACGCCGACCAGGTGCGGCTGGTGACCAACGACTTCATGTGGACCGGCGGCGACGGCTACACCGTCTTCTCCCAGGCCACGAACGTCGCCCAGCCCGGTGACGACCTCCTCGAGGTCAGCATCGACTACGTCGCCGCCAGCTCCCCGGTCAACCCCGCCGTGGAAGGAAGGATCGTCAAGCAGTAGCGCTGAACCGCGAGATCGACCAGCGATACCGATAATGGGCGCATGCTGCTGAACGAGGTGGTGGAGACGTCGGCGGAGGTGGCCGCGACCGGGTCACGGACGGCGAAGGTGGCCGCGCTGGCCAGGACGCTCGCCCGGGCCCGGGGCGAGGATCTGGAGATCGCGGCCCACTACCTGTCCGGCTCACTGCGGCAACGGCGGACGGGGGTCGGCTGGCGGTCGGTGATGTCTCGTCCGGAACCTGCGGGCGAACCGGGAATCACCCTCGCCGAGGTCGACACCGCGTTCGCGGAACTCAGCCAGCTGTCTGGCACGGGATCGCAGGGCGCCCGGCAACAGTTGCTCGCCGAACTGTTCCGCGCCGCGACGGCACCAGAGCAGGTGTTCCTCGCCGGTCTGATCACCGGGGAGACCCGGCAGGGTGCGCTGGAGGGACTCCTGCTCCCCGCGATCGCCCTCGCGTTCGAGGTGCCGCTGGACCAGGTGCGGCGGGCGGCGATGTTCGCCGGCTCGATCCCGGTGGTGGCGGTGGCGGCCAGCGCGGGCGGCGAGCCTGCTCTGGCCGCGATCACGCTGCAGGTGGGCCGCCCGGTGCTGCCGATGCTCGCGTCCAGCGCGCCGACGGTCGCCGACGGCCTCGCCCGGCTCGGCGAGGGCACGCCGGTGGCGGTCGAGGCGAAGCTGGACGGCATCCGGATCCAGGTGCACCGGGACGGCTCCGACATCGCGGTGTACAGCCGCAGTCTGGACGACATCACCGTCCGCCTGCCCCGGGTGGTGGCTGCGGTGGCCGCGCTGCCCGCCCAGCGCCTGGTGCTGGACGGCGAGGCGCTTGCGCTGCGACCGGACGGACGTCCCATGCTGTTCCAGGACACGGCGTCGGTCGGCAGCGCGCTGACCCCGTATTTCTTCGATCTGTTGCACCTCGACGACCTCGACCTGGTGGACGAGCCGACCGCCGTCCGGCACGAGCGGCTGGCCACGCTGGTCCCGGAGGAGTTGAGGGTGGCCCGGCTCGTCACGGCCGACCGCGATGTCGCCGAGGAGTTCTCCGCGACCGTCCTCGCCGCGGGCCATGAGGGTGTCGTGATGAAGTCACTGGACGCGCCGTACGCCGCCGGACGCCGCGGCGCGGCGTGGGTGAAGGTGAAGCCCGTCCACACTCTCGACCTGGTGGTCCTCGCGGTCGAGTGGGGCAGCGGCCGTCGGCGCGGGTGGCTGTCCAACATCCACCTCGGCGCGCGCGACCCGGCGTCCGGCGGGTTCGTGATGCTGGGCAAGACCTTCAAGGGCATGACCGACGAGATGCTGGCGTGGCAGACCGAGCGGTTCCTCGGGCTGGAGACCCGGCGGGAAGGGCACGTGGTGTTCGTGCGTCCCGAGCAGGTGGTCGAGGTCGCGTTCGACGGCATCCAGCGCTCCACGCGCTACTCCGGCGGCATGGCGCTGCGGTTCGCGCGCGTGGTGCGCTACCGCGACGACAAGCGCGCCGAGGAGGCGGACACGGTCGACACCGTTCGGGCGTTGGCGCACTGAGCCCGCGCTCTTGTGGGTGCGGTCACCTAGAGTTGCTGCCACACCGACCTGCACAGGAGAACACCATGCTCATCCCCACTCGCGCCGCGCTCGCCGCCGTCGCCGGACTCGCCCTGCTGGTCGGCTGTTCCGGCCCGTCCACCGCGCCCACGTCCGCGCCGGCTGCCTCGGTGGCGTCGTCGTCCGCGCCGGCCACGTCGGGATCGTCCGACCAGTCGGTGACCGACGCCTGCACCGCGCTGTCCGTGGCGATGGACGAGTCCGCCACCACGATGCAGGAGGCGGTGTCCGAGATCGGGACCGACCCGCAGAAGGCCGTCAAGGCCCTGCAGGGGTTCAAGGACACCTTCGAGCAGGCGGTCGCCAAGGTGGACAACGCCGAGGTCAGGGCGCAGGCCGACAAGGCGCTGGCCGCGACCAAGGAGATGGTCTCCGCCATCGAGGCCGTCACCAAGGATCCG
>NZ_JARKPQ010000218.1 GCF_029975155.1 Propionicimonas sp.
CAGCGTCGACTTGCCACCGCCCGAGTGGCCGACCAGGCAGCAGTGCGTTCCGGCGGGCACGTCGATCGTCACGTTCTTGATCGCCGGTTCGCGGGCGATGCCTTCGGACGGATAGCGGTAGCCCACCTGGTCCCAGGCGACGGCCAAGGGCCCGTCGGGCAGCTCGGCGGGCTGCTCGGGATCGGTGATCAGTGGCGCAGCAGTGACGATGCGGTGGACCCGCTCGGCGGCGGCCATCGACACGTCCAGGTTCGACATGAAGTCCTTCACCGCAGCGGTCGAATCGAACAGCCGCCAGACCACGGCGATCGTCACGGCGGTGGGCACCAGCCCCACCCCCTGGCTGACGGCCACGGTCGTGGCGACCAGGGTGGTGGCGCCCATGGCGATGACCTGCAGACCGTCCCGGGCCGCCTGGAAGCGGCTGCGGCTGTGCTGGGCGGTGGCGACCTGGGCGTCCAGGCCGGCCAGCTCGTCCAACCGTCGGGTGACGTGACCGTAGCCGGTGACCTCGGCCATGCCCTGCACCGAATCGGTGACGTGCTGGCTGATCCGCCCTCGCAACCCGGCCACCCGATGCGAGACCGCCAGGTTCGCGCCCGAACCCAGCCATGCGGTCGCGAGGCTTACCACCAGCCCGGCCGCCGCCACCAGCGCCACCGGCCAGGAGGCGATGCCGCCGATGGCGAGCACCCCGATCACCGGCACGGTCACCGCGGTGACCGCCGGTGGGAAGGTGTGCGCGAAGAAGACCTCGATCCGGTCGATGTCCTTGGTGGCCCGCACCAGCAGATCCCCCGAGGTGGAGCGCTGCATCAGCGCCGGGGTCTGCGGCACCAGCGCCTGATACAGCCGTACCCGCAACAGCTCGAGGGCCTTGAATGCGACCAGGTGCCCGAAGAGATGCTCCAGATAGCGGGACAGCCCCTTGACCAGCGACGTCGTGACGAGAACCACGGCCAGCAGCGCGGCCGTGCTGGGCAGCCAGGCCGCCTCGGACTCCGCTGCGCCGAGCGCGTTGCCGGCGGCCTTGCCGATGGCCCCCGCGCTGATCGCCAGCAGCGCCAACCCGGCGAGCTGATCGACATGCCGGAAGACGATGGACGCGCCCAGGGGCTTGAGTACGGGACGGGCGACCGAGATCAGCCAGCGCCGCAACTGTGTGGTGGTGCTCATCGGTTCAGCTCCAGGATCTGGTCGGCGCGCTCGGTCGCGGTCAGCCGATGCGAAACCATGACGATGGTCTGCCGGCCGGCGATCTCGTCGATCGCGTCCAAGATGATCCGCTCGGATTCCTGATCGACCTGCGATGTCGGTTCATCCAGCAACAGCAGGTCACGTCCGGACAGTATCGCGCGGGCCAAGGCGATGCGCTGGGCCTGGCCACCCGAGACCGCCAGCCCGTGCTCACCCACCTGGGTGTCCAGGCCGTCGGGCAGCGAGCGGACCCAATCGTCCAGGGCGACCTTGGCCAGCACCTGGTGCAGTTCGCCATCGGTGGCCTGCGGTCCGGCGATCCGCAGGTTCTCGGCCAGCGTCCCGTAGAACAGCCAGCTGCGCTGCCGGACCATGGCCGAGGCGGCCCGCACCTGATCGCGGCTGGCCGCTGTCAACGCGATGCCACCGACATCGCACTGCCCGGCGTCGGGGAGCAGATCGCCGGCCAGCATCGACATCAGCGTCGACTTGCCCGATCCGGAGGGGCCGACGATCACCGTCGTGGAACGTGGCCGGACCCGCAGGTCGAGTCCGCTGAAGACCGGCCGCTCGGGTGAATAGCCGAAACTCACCTGCCGCAGCTCGACGGCCTGATCGCTGTCGGACCCGGCGACGTGGAGTTGACGCGGGGTTTCTCGTCCGAGGAAGGCCCGGATCTGGCGCTGGGAGGCCATTCCTGCCATGCCGATGTAGAAGAAACTGCCGATCTGTTCCATGGGGGCACACAGCAGAGCGGAGATCAGCACGAGCCCGAGGGCTTGCGCAGCGTTGATGGCGCCCACGTCGAGCCGCCACCAGGCCACCAGGGCGGCCGCGGTCAGCATGAAAAGCGAGAAGGCCGCGTCGGTGACCAGCAGGATCAGCTGATTGCGGGCCAGCAGCGC
>NZ_JARKPQ010000219.1 GCF_029975155.1 Propionicimonas sp.
CTCGACCAGGGGAACGAGATCCAGTCAGCCGTCCGCTTCCACACGTAGTCGCACTTCACGACCGACTGCGGCTTCTCGTACAGCACGGCCGTGCGGGTCTCGGCGACGTGCGCGGCGCAGAAGTCCCGGACCATCCGCAGCGTCTCGCCCGTGTCGGCGACGTCGTCCACGATCAGTGCCTTCTTCGCCGACAGGTCGACCGCGGCCGGCACCGGCGGCAGCAGCACCGGCAGCGGCAGGCGGGTGTCCACACCGGTGTAGAACTCGACGTTGACGATGTGCAGGTTCTTGATGCCCATCGCGTAGCTCAACGTCCCTGCCGGGATCATGCCGCCGCGTGTGATCGACATGATCAGGTCCGGGCGGAAGCCGGAGTCGACCACCTGCTGGGCGAGTTGCCGGGCCGCCGTGCCGAACGTTTCCCAGGTGAGTACTTCGCGGACCGGTTCGCTCATGCGCCCATCCTTCCAGACGGCGAACACTCGCGGGCGTCCCCGGCGACCGGGTTCAATGGGACGCATGCTGGCTGTGGTCCTCACTGTGCACGGACGGGTCCAGGGCGTCGGTTTTCGGTTCTGGGCGATGGGCGAGGCGCGCTACCTCGGTCTGTCCGGCTACGCCGAGAACCTGCCGGACGGCTCGGTCGAGATCCGCGCGCAGGGCGACGACGAGGCCGTCGGGAAGATGATCCGGCTGGTCCTGGAGATTCCCACGACCACGGGACGGCCGGGACGGATCGACGACCACGACATCCGGTGGACGGACGTGATCCCCGGCGCGAAGGCCTTCGGCTACCGCTGAGCGGACAGTCCGCCGGCCAGCGCCACGACCAGCGGCACCAGGGCCAGCCCGAGCAGCACGACGTTCAGCCACAGGTGGTCGCGCAGCACGGCGATGAACTCCCGGATCACCGCGCTGGGCCAGTAGTAGCGGGCGGTCGGCGCCCCGACGGCGTAGCCGGCCAGCCCGTGCCGGCGCATCAGCAGGGCCGCCCGGTACGCGTGGAAGTCGCTGGTGACGACGGCGATCGGACCGTCGATCCCGCGCTCGGCCAGCAGCGCCGCGGTGTTCGCGAGGTTCTCGTCGGTGTTGCGGGAGCGGTCCTCGCGCAGCACGCGGTCAGCGGGCAGCCCGTCCTCGACGAGGAAGTCCGCCATCGCCTCGGCCTCGGCCACCGGCTCGTCCGGGCCACGCCCGCCGGAGGTGACCATCGCCCGCGGCGGCGTCCCCCGCGCCGTGAGCCGGTCGAACACCGTCCGGCCCCTGCGCAAGCGGGACGCGAGCAGCGGCGGCACCCGCCCATCGATCAGCCCGGAGCCGAGCACCACCACCGCGGCCACCGGCCCACCCGAGCGGGCCATCAACGCCGGATAGAGGCTGCCGTAGAGCAGGAACGCGGTGAACGCGAACCCCAGGTAGCCGGCCGGCAACCCGACCAGCGCCAGCCACAGGAAGGCCGGCAGAGAGCCCGAGACGACCACCGCGACCACCGCGATCGTGTAGGCCAGCAGCACCAGCCCCAGGCCCAGTGACAGCAGGTTCGACAGCTGCCGTCCCTCCCGGCGCACCAGCGTGACCCCGGTGGCGATCAGGAAGCCGGCGAACCCGACCACCATCACCAGTCCCAGCAGGACCACGGCGAGCAGGACGATCGCCCCGGCCGTGTCGTTCCACTGGGCGACGGCGCCGGACAACTCGAACACCAGTCCGAGCGCCACCCAGGCGAGGGCGGCCAGCAGGTACAGGCCCGTGCGCACCTTCCGCGGATCCCGCCAGAAGCTGAGCAGGAACGCCACGAACGGCAGGAACAGACTGACCGGCACCATGCCCGGGCTCACTCCCCGACGGTGATGTCGTTGAACGGCATGAGCGGCGCCAGCGCGGGGAACACCCAGGTGAACAGCGCGGCGATCAGGACCAGCGCCAGCAGGGTCGCCTCGACCGCCTTCACCGCCGTCGGTCCGGGCAGCGCCCGCCACAGCCATCCGTAGAAGGACATCAGGACGCCACCTCCAGCACGTCGGCCGGCACGCCCTTCGCGTGGGGATAGCTCGCCTCCAGCCGTCCGTGCACGACGAAGCGCTCGCGCGAACTGAACTCCGGATGGCAACTGGTCATGGTCAGCAACGCTTCGGTGGCCTCTGCGGCCGGCTCGTTGGGTACCGGCAGGACCACCGACGTCTGGGTCGGCAGCACGATCTCGTGACTGGTCACCCGATACACGAACCAGGTGTCCTTGGTCTCCACCAGCACCACGTCGCCCTTGCGGAGTTCGGCGATGCGGTTGAACGGCTTGCCGTAGGTGGTGCGGTGGCCGGCCATCGCGAAGTTGCCGACCTCGCCCGGCAGCGCGGTGTGCTCGTAGTGCCCGATGCCGCGCTGCAGCACCTCCCGTGTGGTGCCCTCGTACAGCGGACGGGCGAACTTCTGGCCGAACCGGGGCATCCGGACGATCGCGAACGCGTCCCCCAGCTTGGCGTGCTTCGGCTGCACCCACTGCGGACCGTCCGGGTCCTGCGTCATCGTGGCCACCACCTGCGCGGCGTCCGCGTCGGAGACCACGTCCGTCCACCACAACTGCCAGCCCACGAACAGCACCAGGACCACGCCGAGGGTCACCAGCAGCTCTCCGAGCAGGCCGGCGATGCCACGGACGACCCGCATCCAGCCCCCTGTTCGGCCACACCCCGGCGCCATGCCGGCCCGGCCAAGGTTACCCGGCCCCTCCCAACCGACGTGTCAGCAGGGGGATGGATCATAGGGTTTGCACAGGGAACTGCCAGCAGTTCCTCACCCGGCACTGAGAGAGTCGAAGCATGGCCATCACTGCACGAAGCGGACTCCAAGCACTCACCCGCCCGGACGGCACGGCGATCCGGGTCCTCACCGTCGACGACGAGACCAGCCTCACCGAGCTGCTCAGCATGGCGCTGCGCTACGAGGGCTGGGAGGTCGCCACCGCCGGCTCCGGGCTGGAGGCGGTGAAGCGCGCGCGGGAGCTGCGGCCGGACGCCATCGTCCTGGACATGATGCTGCCCGACTTCGACGGTCTCGAGGTGATGCGCCGCGTCCGGGCGGAGCAGCCCGACGTCCCGGTGATCTTCCTCACCGCGAAGGACGCGCTCGACGACCGGATCGGCGGGCTCACGGCCGGCGGGGACGACTACGTGACCAAGCCGTTCAGCCTCGAGGAGCTGGTGGCCCGGCTGCGGGCCCTGCTGCGCCGCTCGGGGGCGACCACGCTGCGCAACGAGTCCCAGCTCGTGGTCGGCGACCTCACCCTCGACGAGGACAGCCACGAGGTGACCAGGGCCGGTGAGGTGATCAACCTGACCGCGACCGAGTTCGAACTGCTGCGCTACCTGATGCGCAACCCGCGCCGGGTGCTGAGCAAGGCCCAGATCCTCGACCGCGTGTGGAACTACGACTTCGGCGGCCAGGCCAACGTCGTCGAGCTGTACATCTCCTACCTGCGCAAGAAGATCGATGCCGGCCGGGCACCGATGATCCACACCATGCGGGGCGCGGGCTACGTGCTCAAGCCGGCGGCCGAATGACCGTCGCCACCGGTCCGGTCGCCGTCCCCTCGCCGATGGGCAAGGGGACGCTCAGCCGGCAACTCGTGCTGCGCACCACCGCGCTGGTCGCGCTGGTGACCGTGGCGCTGAGCATGTTCACGGCCCTGGCCAGCTTCCAGATCCTGCAGAACCAGCTGGACGACCGGCTGCACACTGCGATCTCCCGCCCTGTCGGCACCGGTGGTGGCAACATGACATCGCCGAACGACGAGCCGGCCGACGGCCCCTCGGACCCGGCCGGCTCCGGCCTGATCCGGATCGAGCGCATCGCGCAGACCGGCAAGTACGCGACGGTCGCCGCCCCCGACGGGCTCACCGCGGACGGCCTTGCCGCGCTGCTCAAGCTCGACGCGGGGAACGACCCGAAGACCGTGGCGCTGCCCGGTCTCGGCCTCTACCGCGTACTCGTGCAGGAGCGGGAATGGGCGCGAATCGAGGTGGTCACGGTCGTCGCGCTGCCCTACTCCGAGGTGACCAGCCCGATGACCAGCCAACTGATCATGGCCGGGCTGCTGACCATCGGGGCGATCCTGGTGTCCTACGTGGGCGCGCGCCGGGTGGTGGAGCGGAGCCTGCGTCCGCTGACCAGGCTGGCCGCGACCGCGACGCACGTGTCCAACCTCCCGCTGGAGAGCGGCGAGGGCCACGTGCCGGTCCGGGTCGCTCCGGCGGACGCCAATCCCGCGTCCGAGGTCGGTCAGGTGGGCATCGCCTTCAACCACATGCTCGACAACGTCGAGTACGCGCTGGCCGCGCGGCACCGCAGCGAGACCAAGGTGCGCCGGTTCGTCGCGGACGCGTCCCACGAGCTGCGCAACCCGCTGGCGTCCATCCGCGGTTACGCCGAACTCACCCGGCGTGGCGCGGACGAGCTGCCCGCCGACGCCGCGCACGCCCTCGGCCGGATCGAGGCGGAGTCCGAGCGGATGTCGGCCCTCGTCCAGGACCTGCTGCTGCTCGCCCGGCTCGACTCGGAACCGACCCTCGAACTGCACCCGACCGACGTCACCGAGATCGTGCTGAACGCCGTCAGCGACGCCCGCGCGGCCAGCTCCGACCACGTCTGGGCGCTGGACCTGCCGGACGACGTCGTGATCGCCCGCGCGGACCCGCACCGGCTGCATCAGGTGGTGACCAACCTGCTCGCCAACGCCCGCACCCACACCCCCGAGGGGACACGGGTGGAGACCTCGCTGCGCGCCGCGGACGGCTGGGCGGTGATCACGGTCACCGACAACGGTCCCGGGGTTCCCGCGGAGATCCGTGACTCCGTGTTCGAGCGGTTCACCCGGGCCGACGTCAGTCGCGTCCGCCAGGCCGGAGGTTCGTCGACCGGTCTCGGTCTGGCGATCGTGTCCGCCGTCGTGAACGCCCACGGCGGCCAGGTCACCCTGGAGAGCCGCCCGGGCAGCACCACCTTCGCCATCCGCATCCCGCTCGCCTGACCCCCGGAACGCTCCCTGAGGAGGGTCCGCGAGGAACGAGCGGACGCGTCACGAAGGGCCCACCCACACCCACGACCGCCCACCACGCCCCCGCCAACCACAAACGCCCCCGAGGTTCACAGCCGCCCCTGAAATTCCGGGGGCGGCTGTGAACCTCGGGGGCGTTTGTCGGGGACGCGCGGAGGCGGGCGCGCGGCGTGCCGTCTCGCGCTCACCGGAGGCTCACAGGATCCCCAGAAGACCGGCTCAGCCCCGGCGCCTTCCATGGCTGCATGACGCTGATCGAGACTCCCGCGCCGGCCCCGGCGTCCGGACGCGCGGACGCCACGCCTGAGCGGCGCTACTACGCCTACGCCGACGACCGGCCGGACTGGGTGGCCCGGGGCACGCTGGCCGCCCTGCTGGTCGCGACCGCCTTCCTGTACATCTGGGGCCTGTCCGCCTCGGGCTACGCCAACTCGTTCTACTCCGCCGCCGCACAGGCCGGCTCACAGGACTGGACGGCGTGGTTCTTCGGCTCGCTGGACTCCGGCAACAGCATCACCGTGGACAAGCCACCGGCCGCGATCTGGCTGATGGCGCTGTCGGTGCGGCTGTTCGGACTGAGTTCCTGGAGCATCCTCGTCCCGGAGGCCCTGCTGGGAGTGGCCAGCGTCGG
>NZ_JARKPQ010000223.1 GCF_029975155.1 Propionicimonas sp.
GAAGGTGCTCGGCGACGCGCTGAAGGGCGAGCGCCGGGAGTCGCTGGAGATATTAAAAAAGGTGTACTGGCCGACCGGTCCGAACGGAACGAACGACTGCGGCCTGTCCCGCAAGCACATCCTGGAGTCGATCAACGGCTCGCTGAATCGGCTGAAGACCGACTACGTCGACCTCTACCAGGCACACCGCTACGACGTCGAGACGCCGCTGGAGGAGACCATGCAGGCGTTCGCCGAGGTGGTCCGGCAGGGCAAGGCGCTCTACGTCGGCGTCAGCGAGTGGGACGCGAACCAGATCCGTGAGGCCCACGGCATGGCGAGGCAGCTGGGCGTGCAGCTGGTCTCGAACCAGCCACAGTACTCGATGCTCTGGCGGGTGATCGAGGAGTGGGTGGTGCCGACGTCCGCGGAGTTGGGCGTCTCGCAGATCTGCTGGTCACCCGTCGCGCAGGGGGTGCTGACCGGGAAGTACGTGCCCGGTCAGCCGGTGCCGAAGAACTCCCGCGCGACCGACGAGAAGGGCGGCGCGACGACCATCCGCCGGCTGATGGGCGACGAGGTGCTGGTCGCGGTGCAGCGGCTGCGTCCGATCGCGGAGGAGCTGGAGCTCACCATGGCCCAGTTGGCGGTCGCATGGGTGCTGCAGAACCCCAACGTGGCCTGCGCGATCATCGGGGCGTCGAGGCCCCGGCAGATCGCGGAGAACGTGGCCGCGTCCGGAGTGGTGCTGAGTCCCGAGGTGATGTCGCGGATCGACGACGCGCTGGGCGACGTCGTGGTGCGCAACCCGATGCTCACCGTCGAGAACAGCCCGAAGGGACGGCCCTGCTGAACGAATTCCCGGCCGCCGTCGCGGCCCACCCGGAACTGGAGCTGCACGGGATGGTGGTGCTGCACGACGGCGCCACCGTGTTCGAGCAGTACTGGGCACCCTACGAGCCGGACGACCGCGCGCTCGTCTACTCGGTCAGCAAGACCTTCACCGCGACCGCCGTCGGCCTGGCGGTCGCCGAGGGCCGTTTCAGCCTGGACGACCGCCTGGTCGACCTGTTCGCCGAGGCCCAACCGCTGGTCGAGCTCCATCAACCGCTGGTCGAGCCCCAACCGCTGGTCGAGCCTGTCGAGACCCCCGGCGGCGTCTCGGCAAGCTCGACGAACGGTTCTCGGGCCGACGACCGCGTCGCCCAGCTCACCGTCCACCACCTGCTGTCGATGTCCACCGGCCATACCGAGGACACGCTGGAGGCCATGACCGACGGACCGCCCGAGGAATGGGCGCAGCGATTCCTGGGCCTCCGCCCGCAACAGCCGGTCGGCTCCTGCCATGTGTACAACAACGGCGCGTCGTTCCTGCTCGGCGAGCTGGTCCGCCGTCACACCGGCGAGGACCTGGTCGACTACCTGCGTCCGCGGTTGTTCGAGCCGCTGGGCATCGACGCCGCCTGGGACCGGGACCCGCTCGGCCGCTGCCTGGGCTGGACCGGACTGCACCTGCGCACCCGCGACCTCGCCGCGATGGGCGAACTGCTGCGCTGCGACGGCGTCTGGCAGGGACGCCGGCTGCTGCCGGAGGGCTGGGTCGCCCGCGCGACGGCGACGCAGATCCCCACCTTGGACACCAAGCCGGAATGGACGCTCGGCTACGGCTATCAGGTCTGGATGGGACGCGAGGGCTACCGCCTCGACGGCGCCTTCGGCCAGTTCTCCTTCGTGCTTCCCGAACGCCGCATGGTGGTCGCCATCCAGTCCGCCCAGTCGTGCACGCAGGTCCTGATCGACCTGCTCTGGGAGCACCTGGGCGCCCTTCGTGACGCCACCGGCTCCTCAGGGAGCGGTAAGGGCCAGCCGCCCCCCGAGGAGGTCGCTCAATCGGTCCCTGAGGAGGTCGCTCTGCGACCGTCACGAAGGGCGGCCGCCGTTCCCGTCCCCAGCGACTCCGGCGTCGGCACCATCTGGACCGCGGCGGGCGCCGTCCCGTTCGACCCCGCGATGGTCGATCCCGGCGAGGAGATCGGCGAACCCGCAGACATCGCCGACGTCACCGCCACCCGCACGGACGAGGGGTTCGACCTGAGCCTGATCGCCGACGGTGCCCGCGTCCGCGTGACCGCTGTGCCCGGGGAATGGCGTCGTCAGAGGCTGGGTCTCGGCGACGCAGAGGTGCCGGTCGCCGTGGCCGCCGGCGCGGACGAGTCCGGCGACCTGCACGTCCGGCTGATGTTCACCGACACCCCGCACACGCTGCGGTTGCGCCTGGGCGCGGACGACGCGGCGCAGGCGTGGAAGGTGAACCCACTGCAGGGTCCGAGCCTCGCCGGCATGCGGGCACACTGAGGAGGATCGATGAATCTGGTCCGGTTGCTCATCGTCCTGCTCATCCTGCTGGGCGTGTTCCTGCTGTTCGTCCGGGTCGTGGTGCCGTACGCGCGCCGGGCGACGCGCGGGGCCGGCGGGACCACCGTGGTGCCGGGCACGGTCGTCCCCGGAGCCGAGACGAGCGGGCTGCCGCTCACCTCCGGGCACGGCTACGACAGGGCGGACGTCGAGGCGCTGCTCGATCGGGTCTACGGGCTGGCGGACACACCGTCCGGACGAGTGGAGGCCCTCGCGATGGTCCGGTCGGCGCGGTTCCACATGGCCCGCAGGGGCGGCTACCAGCCGGTGTTCGTCGACGACGTGGTGGACCGGCTCGCCGACGCGCTCGCGAACGACCGCGAACTGCCACCGCGACCCGACCAGCGCTGAGCCGGCTGGGCAGTGCTCCCACTGCCCGGACCGGGCGACCCCGCCTAGCGTGGGGGCATGGACGCCCAGAAACTCGAACCCCTGCCCGACGAGGACTTCCAGCGCGTGCTGTGCGTGGTCGCCCACCCCGACGACGTCGAGTACGGCACGTCCGCGGCCGTCGCGGCCTGGACCGCGCGCGGCGTCAAGGTCGCCTATCTGCTGCTCACCGGCGGCGAGGCAGGCATGCAGCGGCCACCCGAGGAGACCCGCGTGCTGCGCGCCGTCGAGCAGCGCACGGCCTGCGACCTGGTCGGGGTCAGCCAGCTCACCATGCTCGCCCATCCGGACGGGATGCTGGTGTACTCCCTCGACCTGCGCAGGGACATCGCGCGGGAGATCCGGCGGTTCCAGCCCGACGCCGTCGTCACCGGCGCCTGGGACGTCGAGGTCGGCTGGGGCCTCAACCAGGCCGACCACCGCGCAGCCGGACTGGCCTGCGTGGACGCCGTCCGCGACGCCGACAACACCTGGGTCTTCCCCGAGCTCGCCGCGGAGGAGGACCTGCCCAAGTGGGGCGTCACGTGGCTCTTGGTCGCCGGTGGCAGCCCGCCGACCCACGCCCTGGACGTGTCGGGCGAGCCGTTGGAACTCGGCATCGCTTCGCTGGAGGCCCACGCCGGCTATCTCGCCGACATCCCCGGCCATCCGGCTCCCCGCGAGCTGATCACCGGGTTCACCGCTGAGCAGGGTCGCGCGCTCGGCGTCCCCAACGCCGTCGCCTTCCGCGCGTTCAAGCTGAGGTAGCCGTCTTTTCGTCATCCCGGCTCTTTTTCGTCATCCCGGCGAATGCCGGGATCCCCGCACCGGACCGGCACGTCGACCCACGAGATCCCGGGTCAAGCCCGGGATGACAGGTCAAGCCCGGGATGACAGGTCAAGCCCGGGATGACAGGTCGAGCCCGGGATGACAGGGGCGACGCCCCTCACTCGACGGCGTAGCGCTCCACGAAGTTCCGCAGGACGAGGTGCTGCTCGCCGCTGACCCTGCTGGCGTAGGCCATCGCGATCAGCTCGTCGAGCTCGCTCGGATCGAAGTAGCCGGCGTGCTGGTAGATCCGCATCCGGGCGGTCAGGTCGTCCGCGTCCAGTTCGGGGTGGAACTGGGTGACGTACACGTTCTGGCCGACCCGGTACATCTGCACGGGGCAGTCCTCCCCGGTGGCGAGCATCACGACGCCGGGCGGGACGCCGGTGCAGGCCTCCTTGTGACCGACGAAGGCGGAGAACGCCGGGCCGATGCCCGCCAGCAGGGGGTCGGTGCGCCCGGCGTCCGTGAGCCGGACCTCGATCGCGCCCACCGGCTCGCTGTAGGTGCGGTCGACCGTGCCGCCCAGATGGGTGGTCACCGTCCCGACGCCGTAGCACATGCCGAGGAAGGGGTAGTCGGTGTCGACGATCTCGTCCACGACCGCCGCGAGGTCGGCCTCGACGCGCAGCTGGATCTCGGTCTTCTGCGAGTCGGAGATGTTGAACGAGCTGCCGCCGAGGATCACGCCCGAGTAGGTCGTGAGATCCAGCGGTGGCAACGGTTGCGACTCCACCCGCAGGTGTTCGATCTGGTCAGGGGCCAGGCCGGTGTGCCGCAGCACCGACCGGTACTCCGCGGCGGCGGCCTCGTTGTGGTCGCGCGTGGCGAGCAGCAGGAACGGCTTCACGTGCACAGGGTAACGACGCGGCGGGAAATGGGGACAGACCCCTTTCCCAACACGTGGCCGCAGGAGGGTGCCAGGTGCCAGGTGCTGCCGGCGATTGGCCTTGTCGCGATCTGGCCGCTCATCGAGTATCAACCGGCTCAGGAGTCACATCTGAACGCTCTGTTGGCCGGATCGCGACAGGACCGATCGCCGGCCACCACCCCGGACGATCCGGCGAGTGCGGCGAGCCCGTCGTGCGGCCCGACGCCGACCTGTCGTGATCTGGCCGCTTGAGGTCGTCACTGTGACCTCTGGGCACTGTGGGACGCCGAGAGTGGCCGAAACGCGACAGCGCCGCGACTCGCAAGATTGCGGCCTGACAGCGGCGGGCGGTGAGCGTAGTGTTTGTCGGCTATGCATGACTTCCCACCCGATGTCGACGCCTATTCGGCGAGCGCCGCGACGCGTCCGGACACCCGCAGCCCGGCCAGGTTCCTGGTCTGGGTGCTGCGGGTGCAGGCGGACGTGGTCGCAGCCATGTCGGTGGCGGGGATCTTCTGGTTCCTGCCGGGCGCGCTGAGCCCGCTGCTGCTGGGCAAGGCCATCGACTCGGGCATCCTGCGGGGCGACGTTGCCGCCGTCCTGGGCTGGTCGGCCGTGCTCACCGTGGTGATCCTGGTCGGCGCGGCGGCCGGCATCATCCAGCACACCCTCGTCGTGCGCAGCTGGCTGATCGCCCTCTACGGGACGCAGAAGCTGGTGATCCGCAAGGCGGCCCGGCTCGGCCACGTCCTCGGCCGGCGGCTGCCGACCGGAGAGGTGTTGAGCATCTCGTCCACCGACTCAGACATCTTCGGCCAGACCGTCGAGGTGTTCGCCCGGCTGATCGGCTCCCTGGCGGCGTTCGCCCTGGTCTGCGCGCTGATGTTCAGCACGTCCCCGCAGCTGGGGTGGGTGGTGCTGATCGCCGCACCGCTGCTGGTGGTCGCGGCCTCGCCGGTGCTGCGTCCGCTGAACGCCGCGCAGACCGCCGAGCGCACCCAGAACTCCGAGCTGACCTCGATGGCCACCGACATCGTCTCGGGCCTGCGGATCCTGCGCGGCATCGGCGGCGAGGCCACCTTCGGCGGCAACTATGCCGGGCAGTCCCAGCGGGTCCGCCGACTGGGGGTGGCGACCGGCACCTGGCAGGCGGTGACCGAGACGATCAGCGTGCTGCTGTCCGGCTTGTTGCTGGTGGTGCTGGTGTGGCTGGGCTCGCACCAGATGCTGGCCGGCGAGCTGACCGTCGGCCAGCTGATCTCGTTCGTCGGCTACGCGCTGTACCTGGTCTGGCCGCTGCAGAACTTCTTCGAGTTCGCCCAGAAGTGGGTGCAGGGCCTGGTCTCGGCCCGGAAGACGATCGTCCTGCTGGCCGCGGAGTCGCCGTTCGCCGAGGGCACGGCCGACCTCCCGTCCCGGCCACGCCTGGTCGACGCCGCCTCGGGGGTGGCGGCCGATCCGGGACGGTTCCTCGCCGTGGTCAGCGCCGTGCCGGACGACAGCGCCGCGCTCGCCGACCGGCTCGGCCGCTACCTGCCGGCGGAGCACCTGACCGACAACGCCGATGACGACGAGCTCAAGGGACGGGCCGCGCGGCTGCGCCGCGAGGAGCGGGAGGCCCAGCGCAGGGCTGCCGCCGAGGCGGACGCCCAGCGCGCGGCCCGCGACTGGGGCGTGACCGCCGACGACCTGGACTACCGGCACTTGACCGGGACGTCCCTGCGCCGGACGGTGGTGGTCAGCGACACCGCCAGCCAGCTGTTCGCCGGCACCCTGCAGCAGGCGATCGACCCGTGGGGGACGCACACCCGCGAGCAGGCCGAGGCGGTGTTGCACGCCGCGGCCGCCGAGGACGTGCGCCTCGGGCTGCCCGGCGGCTGGCAGGGACGCGTGGACGAACTCGGCCGCGGCCTGTCCGGCGGCCAGCGGCAGCGCGTGGTGCTGGCGCGCGTGCTGCTGCTCGACCCCGAGGTGCTGGTCCTCGTCGAGCCGACCTCTGCCGTCGACGCCCACACCGAGGCCGCGATCGCCGAGCGGCTCGTGGAGCACCGCCGCGGCCGCACGACGGTGGTGATGACCGCGTCCCCGCTGGTGCTGCACTACGCGGACGAGGTGTCCCTGCTCGAGGACGGACGCGAGGTCGCCCGCGGCACCCACGCACAGCTGCTGGACGACCCGCGCTACCGCGCCGTCGTCGGCCGCGGCATGGAGGAGGACGAGTGAGCACCTCGGAACCGTTTGTCGAGCCTGTCGAGACCACCGACACCTGGATCGCCAACCCCTCGGTGCCGTCCGTCCCGGACGAACTGCTGGTCACCCCGGGCCTCGGCCTGGCCGACCGGATGGCCGCGCTGCGCCGCCGGCACCGGCTGCGCCGCGAGCGCGCTCAGGCGGTCTTCCTCGCGTCCCGGCACCCCGAGCGCGGCCTGCCGGTGGCCGACAACAAGGCGGCGTGGGCGTTCGTGAAGCGCCTGCTGAGCACGCGCAAGGGGCGGCTGGGCGTCGTGATCGGGGCGAACCTCGCAGCCGCCGTCACGGGACTCGTGGTGCCCCGGATGCTGGGCAACCTCGTCGACCAGGTCGTCGGCGGCACGGCCAGCGCGGCCCAGGTGGACCCGATCATCGGCGTCGTCGTGGTGGTGGTCCTGGTGCAGGCGGTGCTGGTGCTCGCCGCGCGCCGGTCGTCCGCCGTCCTCGGCTACGACCTGCTTGCCGCCGCCCGCGAGGAGGTCGTCGACACCGTGCTGCGGCTGCCGCTGGGCGAGGTCGAACAGGCCTCCAGCGGCGACCTGCTGACGCGGATCACGTCCGACGTGGGCAAGATGAGCCGCTCGGTCCGCTGGGCGTTCCCGCAACTGGTGATGTCGGCCGTCCTGGTGGTCGCGACGATGGTCGCGCTGCTGCTGAACTCGCCGTTCCTCACCCTGGCGGTGAGCGGGTCGCTGGTCGTGCTGTGGTTCGCCACGCGCTACTACCTGCGTTACGCCGGCGCCGGCTACATCACCGAGTCGGCCACGTACAGCCAGATCAACTCCACCACGACCGAGACGGTCGAGGGCGCCCGGACGGTGGAGGCCCTCGGCCTCGGGCCGCAGCGGATCGCCATCAGCGACGCGGACGTGGCCGAGAGCGCGCAGGCCGAGCGCTACACGATGACGCTGCGGAACCTGTACTTCATCTTCCTCGACGCCGCCTACAACCTGCCGCTGGTCGGGGTGGTGCTGCTGGGCACGCTGGGCTACGCGCAGGGCTGGGTGACGCTGGGCCAGATCACGACCGCCGCGATCTACGTCCAGAGCCTGGTCGAGCCGATGGACCGGCTGATCCAGGTCTTCGACACCATGCAGGTCGGCCTGGCCGCGACCACCCGGTTGCTGGGCGTGGCCGAGGTCCCGGAGGACCGGGAGGCCGGGGCTGACCTGCCCGAGGGCACGGACGTGGTGGGCAGCGACCTGCGGTTCGCCTACCGTCCGGGCGTCGACGTGCTGCACGGCATCGACCTGGACCTGCGTCCGGGCGAGCGGCTGGCGATCGTCGGCCCGTCCGGCTCGGGCAAGTCGACGCTGGGCCGGCTGCTGGCCGGCATCAACGGTCCCCGCACCGGCGAGGTGGACATCGGTGGCGTGGACGTGATGGCCCTGCCGCTGGACGTGCTGCGCACCGAGGTGGCCCTGGTCACCCAGGAGCACCACGTGTTCGTCGGGACGGTGCGCGACAACATCGTGCTGGCCCGCGACCGCCACCTGGAGGGCGAGGAAGTCGACGCGGCGGTCATGGATGCGCTGCGGGCCGTGGACGCGCTCGACTGGGTGGAGCGGCTGCCGAACGGGCTGGACACGGTGCTCGGCCGCGGCCGGACCCACCTGACGCCCGCGCAGGCCCAGCAGGTGGCGCTCGCCCGGCTGATGGTTGCCGACCCGCACACGCTCGTCCTGGACGAGGCCACGTCGCTGATCGACCCGCGCACCGCCCGCCACCTGGAGGGCTCGATGGCGGCCCTGCTGGAGGACCGGACGGTGATCGCGATCGCCCACCGTCTGCACACCGCCCACGACGCCGACCGGATCGCCGTGGTGATCGACGGCCGCGTCGCCGAGCTCGGCTCGCATGCCGAGCTGCTGGCCCGCGACGGCGAGTACGCCCGCCTCTGGCGCACCTGGCGCAGCTGAACGGAAAGGGACCCGTCCCCTTTCCGTTCAGCTCGTGAACAGAAAGGGGACGGGTCCCTTTCCGTTCAGAGGGTGAGGATCACCTTGCCGATGTTCTGGCCGGACTCCAGTTGGCGGTGGGCCTCGGCGACGCGCTCGAGGGGGAAGCGGGACTTGCGGGCCGGCGTGATCCGTCCGGACGCGACCAGCGGCCACGCGCGCTCGACGACCGCGCGGCAGATCGCCGCCTTCTGGTCGGCCGGACGGAACCGCAGGCTCGTCGCGGTCACGGTGGCCCGCTTGCTGAGCAGGCGGTTCAGGTCGAGGGTGCCCTTGCGTCCGCCCTGGAGGCCGATCACGACGAGCCGTCCGTCGGTGGCGAGGGCGGCGACGTTCGACTCCAGGTACTTCGCGCCGATCACGTCCAGGATCACGTCGACGCCGCGGCCGTCGGTGGCCGCCGAGACGCCGGCCGCCCAGTCCTCGTGGTAGTCGAGCGCGACGTCGGCGCCGAGTTCGCGGCACACGGCGAGCTTCTCGGCGGAGCCGGCCGTGGCCAGGACGCGGGCGCCGATCGCCTTTGCGTACTGGATCGCGAAGGTGCCGATGCCGCCCGTCCCACCGTGGATCAGGACGGTCTCCCCCGCCGCGAGGTGGACGTGGTCGAAGTTGGACACGACGGTCGCGGCCACCTCGATCAGTCCGGCGGCGGTGACCAGGTCCACGCCGTCCGGTGGCGGGATCACCTGCCCGGCCGGGACGGCGACGTACTCGGCGTACCCGCCGCCGGCGAGCAGTGCGACGCAGGGGTCGCCGACCGTCCAGCCGGTCACGCCGGCGCCGATCGCGTCGACCGTCCCGGACACCTCGAGACCAATCACCTCACTGGTGTCCGGTGGCGGCGGGTAGAAGCCCTGTCGCTGCAGCAGGTCGGCCCGGTTGACCCCGGCGGCGACCACGCGGACGACGATCTCGCCCGGTCCGGCCTCGGGACGCGGCGCCTCGGCGATGACCAGGTTGTCCGGTCCGCCGGGCTCGGTGACGGTGACGATGCGCATGCCCCCAGCCTCCCACGCGCCCGAACCTGCACGGGTGGTCCGGGTGGTCGTTAAGATGACTCGACGGGCGAGGTCGCATAGTGGACTAGTGCAGCCGCCTTGAAAGCGGCCGAGCTTAACGGCTCCGTGGGTTCGAATCCCACCCTCGCCGCCCGTTGCCGAGGGAGGGACCAGTGGCGCCGACGACGCATGAGGTGCGGCAGCGTCCGCCCGTCCGCGCGCTGGCCCTGGCGGGCGTGCTGATGGTGGTGGGGCTCGTCCTGATGCTGATGGCGACTCTGCTCGACGCCAGCCTGCCGCTCACCGTGATCGGCCTGGTGATCATCGGGCTGGGCCTGGGTCTCTTCGCGGTCTCGGTGTGGATCGCGCGGACGATGCGCGTCCAGGTGCGTCTCGACGAGGACGGCTATGCGATCACGGCGCGGACGACCAGCCAGGTCGGCACGTGGGCGGACGTGGTCCGGGTGACCCGGGGCACCGATCGGATCACGCTGCACCACAAGGACGGCGGCGGCGTGCAACTCGTCGTAGCCCGTGGCCGCACCGACGACCTCGACGCGCTCAGTTCCGACATCGCCGCCCGCCTGGACGCAAGCCGCGGCTACGGCGCCTGAGTCCGCGTCTCGACAAGCTCGACGAACGGTTTCGGTAGACGGGGCTCGGAGGAGCGCTGGCGAGGAACGGGCCAGCGCGTCACGAAGGGCACCTCCGCCCTCACGAAGGGCAGCCCACCCGAGACCAGGACCTAGCTCTCCGGGTGGTAGCCGCAGATCTTGGCCAGATCGTCGCTCTTGGTCTTCTTCTTCTTGGTGCCGGAGGTCTCGTCGTCGGCGTCCGCCTTGGTCTCCTTGAGCGCCTTCTGCACCTTCTTCTGAGCGGCCGGCCAGTCGGGGTTGGAGCTGCTGAAGCCGGTCTTCGGCGTGAACACGACGCTGCGCAGCTTGGTGCCCTTCACCTTCAGGCCGAGGTCGACCAGGGCCGGCAGCAGCGTCCGCGGCACGTCGGTCTCGATCGTGTTCTCGCCTGCCGAGGCGATCGCCTGGTAGTTGGTGAGCACCTTGTCCGGAGTGGTCTGCTGGACGACGGCGTTGATCACGCAGCGCTGGCGCTCCATCCGCTTGTAGTCGTCCAGGCCGTAGCGGCCACGGGCGTACCACAGGGCGAGGCGGCCGTTGAAGTGCTGGTCCGGGCCGGGCTCGATGTAGCCGTCCGGCTTGATGCCGGCGTCGGTCTGGCCACCGATCGGGATGCGGTAGTTCACGTTGACCGTGATGCCGCCGATGGCGTTGATGAAGTCCTTGAACCCGTCCATGTTGACCTTGACGAAGTAGTCGACGTCGAGGCCGAGCGCTTCGCCGACCGACACCTTCATCACGCTGGCGCCGAAGTCCTTGGTCTTGCCCAGGACGTCGTGAGGCACCGTCGCCGGCACCACCCGGTACATGGCGTTGAGCAGGAACTGCGAGCGGGTGTAGAGATCGGTGCTGCCGGAGGTGAAGCCGTTCGGGTAGTACTTGTGCAGCGGCGAGTTCTTCGGGAAGGGCATCTTCTCGGTGTTCCGCGGCAGGGTGAACAGGGTGGTCGCACCGCTGTGGGTGTCGATGGAGGCCACGATCACGGTGTCGGTCCGGTCGCCGGCGGCAGCGGACCTGCCGGTGCCCGAGTCGCCGCCGATGATCAGGATGTTGAGCCGGTCCTTGTCCTGCCACGGGTCGACGGCGTTGATCGTGGGCTGAGTGGAGTTGGGCGTTTCGTTGTCGGTGCCGAAGATCTTGTCGACCGCGCCGGCGGTGGTCCAGGCCATGTTGGCGCCGACGGCCATCGGTGCGGCGACGACGAAGGAGAGCAGGCCGACCACGGCAGCGCCGGCCGCCCGCTGCCCGACGGTCGGACTCACCGGGCGCAGGGAGAGGTGGGTGACCCCGATGACGACGACCCAGAGCAGTCCGGCGACGAGGAGCCCGATGGCGGCCGTCTGCAGAACACCGGGTGCGAGGGCGAGGCTGCTGACCAGGGACCGGTTCAGCGCGAGGTAGACGCCGCCGGCCACGATCAGGGCGAAGACAGCCATCGCCAGCGCACCGGCGACCCGGCGTCCGGCCCGCCAGAGACCGAGGCCCGGGACGATCGCGCCCAGCACCGTCCAGCCCACCGAGCCACCGAAGGAGTGGCTGTCCGCCGCCCGTTTCGCGGGACCGCCGGTCTCGCTCGCGTCGTGACCGGCGGCACGGCGCGCTGGGGGGCCGTCGGGCGCGGAGAAGTTGGTACTCATCGGTGGAGAGGTTCCTTACTACAGACAGAGAGCCGGATCAAGCTTACCGGGCGAGCGCAAGTTGGGTTTTCGCGTGATCGGCGCGGTCGGGGAGAGCGGGCCGGAGGGACGTACGGCAGGCCCGCTTTGCCCCGCCCGAGCGCGGCCTTGTAGGCTGACCAACGGTCTGGAGGTGTCGCCTAGTCCGGTCTATGGCGCCCGCCTGCTAAGCGGGTTGAGGGCTTCAACCCTCTCCGGGGTTCAAATCCCCGCACCTCCGCCATGACAAGGGGAAACGCCCCTCCCGATTTCGTCAGGGAGGGGCGTTTCCGGCTCGACGACGCGCGTAGTCTCAGTTCTAGTCTCAATTGGCGGGTTGCATCTCGGACGTGGATGAACGGCGGCGAGCCCCGGCAGTCGGGATTGAACAGGCGTCGAGTTGTGGATGTGGTGTGCACTTGGGGAAAGCGGGCGCCTGGACTGGCCAACACGCTGTTGACAAGGGGAAACAATGGCACTCAGGGAACTGAAAACCTCGACAGTCTGACGTGCGGTAGAGAGCCGATCGGAGCAGGCTCTGAGGGTGGCAGCCACTGTTGGCGGCCCTAGTTGTTGCCGATGGGGCAAGCGGGTGCTTGAGCTCCTGTGTCATTTCAAGCTGATCCTCGCTCGACGGCGGTGCGGCTGCTTGGCAGGCGGCGGCCCATTTCGAGGCAACCGTCCGAGGCTCGGACGACGGTGACGGTTAGGCTGTCGGGACGGAGGGATGCGTGTCATGGTCGACAGGACGGGGTTGGTAGAGCAGCTGATGCTGCTCCCGCGCGAGACGCGCCAGGTCGAGTTCAAGGCCGCGTCGAACCTGTACTCGCACGAGTAGGCGCTGGAGTACTGCGCGGCGCTCGCCAACGAAGGTGGCGGTCATCTCATCCTCGGCGTCACGGACCGGCCTCCACGCACCGTCTGTGGGACAAGTGCGTTCCCCAACACTCAAGAGGCCGAACACAAGCTTCACCGCAAGCTGGGGTCTTCGCGTCGACGTCGATGAAGTGGCGATCGATGGCAAGAGGGTGCTTGTGATCGGGGTTGGGTCGAGGCCGGTGGGTCGCCCGGTCGTTGTCGATGGCAGGTACTTGATGCGGCAGGGCGAGTCACTGGTCGACATGACCCCGGACCGCCTGCGCGCAATTTTCACCGAGACCGAGCCGCCGTTCCTCGAGACCTCCCAAGTGAGCGGGCTTAGTCCCGAAGCGGTCGAGGAATTGCTGTCCACACGTGAGTTCTTCGCGCTTTCAGGCGCAGGCGCCCCGAGCGAGGCGGCGCAGCGGTGTCATGCGTTGGCCGCGAATGGCGTCCTCGCTGACGAAGGCGGGACGTTCGGCATCACGGGTCTCGGAGCCGCTCTGCTGGCTCACCGGATGTCCGACTTTCCCGCCTTGGCGAGTCGGCGTCTCCGTTTCGTCCAGTACGCCGGATCCACTCGTACATCCGCCCGCCGCGATGTTCTCGCCGAGGGCGGCTACGCACTGGAGTTCCGGCCACTGCTGGAGCTGGTCAATGCCACTGTCCCCGTCGATGAGCGGATCCACGCCGCTCATCGGGTGAGTGTGCCGATGTACAACCAGATCGCATTGCGTGAACTCCTCGCCAATGCCATCGCTCACCAGGACTTCCAGGCCCACCCCTCGTTGATCGCTGTCGAGTTGTATGACGATCGGCTCGAGGTGACCAACCCTGGAGAGCCCGTTCTTGATCCGCGCCGGTTCGCGGAGGACACCCGCCCTCGCAACCTCTCGCTCGCCTTGATGATGCGTGAGCTGAGGATGTGTGAGGCCCGCGGCAGTGGCGTCCAGCGAACACTTGAAGCGAACGATGACCATGTCGGGTTCGGAGCGGAACTGGGCCGTGTTCATGCACACATGCCGGATGTGGGCCGGCCGTCGACCGATGACCAACACGACGTTCCGCAACCGCTACGGGCTTACCGACGGGCGCAGTTCGTTGGTGTCTCTGCACATCCGGCAGGCCATGGACGAGGGACTGATCGTCCCACTGGACGCGGAGTCGTCGTATCGCCGGTACGCCCGCTACATCCCGTTCTATGCCGAGGCCTAAGGCACGCAGCTCATTTCAAGCTATCCCTCGTGGCGCTTGAGAACAGGCCGCTGACAAGGAAGTCCCTTCTTCAAGGTGCCTGCGCGGTGCGACCTGACGCTGTGAGCCCCGTCTGCAAGCCACGATGGGGGATGAGCCTTGTTCGGCGGACGGCTCTCCAGTCCACACTTGTCCAGAGGAAGGGATCCTGTGTCAGGACCTCACGGTCGCGCGGGTCACCGAGGGGCTCGGCGTCGCCTGGAACACCGCGAACGACACGGTCCTGGCTGAGGGACAGCGGGTCCTGATCGCCGAGCCGCGCCGATTCGACGGGGTCAGGGTCATCGAGGTCGTTCGCCGCCTTCGACCTCTGGGGCCGCAATCAGGAGACCTGCACGCCGAAGATCTTCTTGTCGTACGAGGCGACCACGAGCATGTTGTTGTAGATCGCCGGGGATGCCTCGATGTTCTTGCCGAGGCTGAGGGCCGAGTAGTCCTGCCCGGTGTTCGGGTCGAACAGGTGCAGCAGGCCGCCGGCATCGCCGAAGACTCCGTAGGAATGGCCGTCCTTGCCCTGGAAGATGACTGGTGAGCTCCACGAGTAGCGGTCGAGGTGTCGGTTCCACGCGAGCGTGCCGGTCTTGTGGTCGAGCGCGACCAGGTCGCCGCTGAAGTCGCCCAGGCACTTGCCGAAGACACAGAACGGCGGGTCGGTGGTCTTCGAGACGTTGAAGATCACCAGGTCGGAGGTCTCGCCCTGGCCGAGTACCGGGGTCGCGATGAGGCCGCCGTTGTTCGGGTAGGACGCCACCGTCGGGATTTCCTTCTCCCACACGATGTCACCGGTGAGCGCGTTGATCTTGCGCACGTTGGTTTCCATCGGGCCGCCGTTCTTGCCCCGCTTGTCGAGGGTGTTGCCCTGGTACAGGAACGGGCCGTCCGGGGTGTCCTCCATCACGATGGACGCATCCGAGTCGTCGCCTATGTCGCGGGTCCAGACAATCCGCATCGTCGTGGCGTCCCAGCAGATCAGATTGCCGTCGTTGTCGCTGGCGTACATCAGGTTGCGGTACGCGGCGGCGGAGGATTCGATGCCGTGAACATCGCTGGCCGGCGTCTTGTACTCGAGCTTGGTGAGGACGGGGTCGACGCTCACCGTCTTTGCCGCCGGGTCGAACTTGGTGTTCAGCTTCGCCTTGTAAACCAGCCCATTCTCGGCCGGTTCGATCAGCGTGTCGGTGGCAGCGTTGACGAGGGCGGAGGAGTCGAAGGCGCCCCAACTCTTGCGCGGCCGGGCGGGGTCGTCCTGGCCGGTCCAGCCGGCAACTTCCTTGTTCTGGATCAGGTCGAAGATGCGATACCGGAATGGGCAGTCGTCGGTCGCCACGTCATCGTCCATGTCGTTGAGGCCCTGCCCCGCGTAGAGCAGCGGGTAGCCGCGCGGATCGATTGACCCGGTGCCCTTGAAGCCGCAACCCACCTGGATCGGCGGCTTGGTCTGCTCACCGGTCTCGAGGTCGAGCCTGTAGATCTTGCCCTCGAAGACCGGGTAGATCACCTCGGTCAGGTCCTTAGCCGCGAACTCGGGGGCGAAGTCCATCGCCTTACGGGCCTGCTCGGGCCAGTTCACCAGCAGCGGCTGTCCCGTCCAGCCGGCGCCCGGCCAGTACGACTTGTCGCCGCGCGCCTCGCCGATTTCCTGCGTCCACACGATCGAGAGCTTCTTCTCGTTGACGTCGGCGGTGCCGTAGGCGGGCGCGTCTCGGAAGTTGGTGCCCCGGAAGGTGAGGACGCCGGGCACCTGCGTGTAGGTCTGGGGCGCGCCGAAGGCCACCGTTTGGTCAGGGGTGTACTTCCCCTGGACCTGGTTCTCGTGGTTCCAGATCCGCCAGCTCACGTCCCGCTCGCTGCCGGTCATCGGGATGGACGTCCAGCCGTCCGTCCCCGGGGTGCCGGGCTGGTAACCGGGCAGGCTCTCGAGCGGGACGGCGAGCTTGGCCGGGTCGGTCTCCGGGTCGAAGCTCGGCGCGACCACGCTTGTCGACCGGTTGGGGCGCTCGCCCACCGTGACTTGCGGGCCGGTCGAGCACGCCGCCATGACGACGACCGCCCCGACGACCAGCACACGCTGCACAGACCGGCTCTTGAACCAAGGCATGCGCACCTAACGAAGACTAGGACACCAGTGGCGTGCCGGCGGGACCGATTCGACGATCTGTCGAACTCGGTGGCTGCGTCGACTGTGAGCGGGTATCGGGGCTCAAATTCTCGGCGGAGTCGATCAGACCGGCTCGGGCGGTCGCTCGACGACGATGGTCACCTTGGTGACGACTGCGGCGAGCGCGCCGACGCCCAGGAGCAGGGGAGCGACCAGTGCGGTGATCGCCCCGACGGTGAGGCCGGCGTTGAGCGGGACCTCCATCAGGACCTTCCCCTCGCGCTTCAGCGTGATCCGGCGCACGTTGCCCTCACGGACCAGTTCGACGATCTTGCCGACCACGTTGCTGAGCGTGACCTCGAACTCCTCGGTGTTGCCCTTCTCGGTCATCTC
>NZ_JARKPQ010000227.1 GCF_029975155.1 Propionicimonas sp.
GGCCGTGGCGTAGCTGGGTGTCGAGGTGGCGCTGCCAGGTGTGGGCGGCCCGGGAGATCTGGGGTGGCCCGGTGGGGCGCGGGTCTGCGGGGTCGACCTGCATCGCGGCCCGCCACACCTCGATCGCGGCGAGCAGGTCGGTGTCGGGTTGGTGGTCGCCGATCCGCGTCCAAGCCGGCAGAGCGGTCTGCTCGGAAACCTGTTGGCGTACCTGCGCGGTGAGTTCGGTGACCTGCCGGGACTGGCTAGTCAGCCATTCCCCGAAGGTGGGGTCGGCGGCGAGTGGTGTGGGGATGCCGGGCAGCCACGGCAGCGGTCCGGGGGTGATGTTGCGCAGGCCGGTGTCGTCCAGGCGCCATGACAGGACGGCGGCAATGTCGTGGGCGCCGGCGATCGAACGCACATCTAGGGCGTCGGTGAGCGAACCGATCGGCTCGGCGCCGGTGGCGCCGAGCAGCAGCAGGTGGGTGTGCAGGGTCGGCCAGGCGGGCTGGTCGGTGATGCCCGGTAGCAGCGCTTCGGCGCAGGTCTCGAGGTCGGCGACGGCGGCTGTGCCGAGGTGGTGGGCGGCGGCGACCCCGAGGCCGTCGAGGTAACGAGCGGTGGCTTGACCGAGCAGCAGGCGCGGGTCGGATTGTGCGCGCAGGAAGCTGCTGGCCGAGGTTTGCGTCTGGTCGCGGCGCAGGATCGTCTCAAGGATGTCGGTCGGGGTTGGCGGGTTGAGGCCTTCGGGTCTGGTCAGCACGCCGGGGTCGGGGTCGGGGACGACTTCGAGCCAGACGTGGTTGGCGTGTCGGCCGCGGGTCATCATCGTGTAGAACTGCTGACGGGATTCGGCGCCGGTGCACACGCCGTGCATGGTGTCGACCGACACCCCTTGCGCGGAGTGGATCGTGCACGCGTAGCCGAGCTCGGACGCCGTGGTGACGTAGTCGCCGGGCAGCCTGACCAGCCGGCCGCTGGCGCGGTGGGCCGCCACCAGTCCGCCATCGGCGGTGATGTCTCGGACGGTCCATAGGTCCCCGTTCTTCACCCAGTCGGTGCGCGAGATCCGCAACCGGCGGTCGTTGACGCGGGTGATGATCGTGTCCCCGACACTGGCCCGGTTCCCGTCGGCGAGCAGCACCTCAGGTCCGTCCGGGACGCCGATGCGGGCGAGTCGATCGGTGCGGGCCCGCTGGTTCAACTCGCCCACGAGTTCGCGGGTGGGGGCGAGCATGATCGACGCCCGCCCGGTCGCGGTGTCGCACTGCCACGCGCCGAACGCGGCGCCGGTCATGGTCGCCAGGTCACCGACATGCACGCGCTGCCCGTCCAGGTAGAACCCCAAACCGGACGCGTCGCCGTCCCGCAACGCCAACGATGCCGCGGCCTCGCTCGGGTCGGTGAACCGCATGAGTTCGGTCAACACCGAGGCGCCCTGGCTGGTTTGGATGTCGCGCAGCACCCCGCCGGCGCCGACGGCGGCGAGTTGCTGGTCGTCGCCGATCAGCCGGACGCTGGCGCCTTGCTCGACCGCCCAGGACACGACGGTGTCGAGGGTGAGGGTGTCGGCCATGCCGGCCTCGTCGATGATCACCAGACTGTTCGCCCGCACAGTGTCGGCCCAGTCGGGCAGGGCGTGGTGGGTGATGCCCCACGCCAGTTTCGCCAGCGTGTCGGTGGTGGCGTGGGTGTGTTCGCGCAGCTGGGCGGCCGCCGCGGCCGACGGCGCCAGCCCGATCACGGCGCGCCCGTCGGCCGCCCACGCGTCAGTGAGCACTCGCATCGCGGTCGTCTTCCCGGCCCCGGCCGGCGCCAACGCCAACTGCAACCTGGCGCCGGTCTGGGACATCTGGCGCACCAAGTCTGCCTGCCCCGGGTTCAGCGGCACCCCGTCGGCCGCGCTCGCCGACAGCGCGGCGGTGACGTGCTCGGCCGGCACCGGGGTGCCATCCGCGCGTCCGGCAAAGTCGACCAGGTGACGCTCGGCGGCGACCACCGCGGCGCTGGTGTAGAGGGTGGAACCGGCGACGGTGTAGACGCTGGAACCGTCCGCCCGCCGCAACGGTAGCGGCTCGCGGACACCGGTTTCGGGTCGCGACAGGCGCACGCTGCGGCCCAGGGCGGCGTGCACCAGCCGTTCGACCGCGGCCGGCACCTGGTCGGGTTGCAGGTCGGTGTAGCGGACCATCCGTTGCGCCTCGGCGCGCACATGGCAGTCCTGCCAGGTCGCCGCCCGGGTCGCCATCGCCGCCACGATCCGGTCGGCCGTCTGATCGAACCACGCCGCGTCCGGGTGCACCAGCCGGGTGCGGGTGGGGGTCGTGGCGTTGTTCAGCATGCGCCGCAACGCGCGTTCCCCGCCGAGCACCTCGACCGCCTGACGGTGCCAAACCTCGCGTTGTTCGGCCAGGGATCGGGGTTCGTGTTTGGCGTCGCGGGTCTCCAGGGTTGCCTGCTGGGCGAGCCGGATCGACTCCACCGTCGACGGCGGACGCTGATGCTCCCGCTGAAAGGCTGCGACCAACTGCTGGTGGCGGGCCTCGATGTCGACCCGGCGAGACGACCAGCGTTCGTTCAACACCGCGGGCACGCCGACGAGTTCACGCACCGGTCTTTTGCCTGCGTCCCGGACGGCTTGGGGGCGGTCGGCGAACGCAAACCCCTGGCGTTCCAGCAGCTTCATCAACGTGGTGTTGTAGGTCTCCGATACCGACACCATGCCCCGGTACAACACGCGCGCGTCGATCGACAACCACTTCCCCGAGCCTGCGGTGCGGACCTTGTTCGCCACCGCCACATGGGTGTGCAGGTCGGGATCACCCGCCCTGGTGTCACGATGCGTGAACGCCGCCGCGACCATGCCCGACACGTCGACCTGACGGACCCCGCGGGTACCCTCCCGGGCATACAACAGGTGCCGCTCGACATAGGCCAGGGCAGCATGGACGGCCTGCCGGTGCGCGATCTCGATACCTGCGGCGACCTTCGGATCGGCCACCGCCCACAACGCGCTGACACTCTTCGGCGGCGAGAACGTCACGTCGAAACCTGCCACCGTGGACGACCCGGTCCGCGAGTATCGGGCGACCGCACTCGCCAACTCCCGCGGCCCATCCGGGGGTCGGGCGAACTCGGCGGTGAACATCTCGGAGGCAACCTCGGTGCGGATCCGTGCCCTGTCGTCCACCGAAACCTCGGCGTCACGGCGCAGCCCGCGGCTGGTGTTCAACGTTCCCACGCGTCGGGCCACCTCGATTCGGAACGCCGACACCTCACCCCCAACCCGGAACGGCACACCCAAACGCGTCGCCGCCGCGACCAGCTCAGCGGGGGCGCCCGGGCCGAGTTGGGCGACCAGCTCGGCACCGATCGGGTTGTGCCCGGCGCCAAACAGCGCCTGCATCTGGACTTGGGAGACCACCGAGCCGGCGAACCCGTCCCGGATGTTCGCGCAGCCCGAGCCGACCCAAACACCCGGGGTCTCACCCTTCTCGGAGTAGTACGACGCCAACCCGGTGTAGCCGCGCTCGGTGGCGTCCTGTGCCGCCACCTGACGAGTCAGATAGTCATAGCCGTTGCCCGCGCTCAGCTTGTGCAACGACGCCGTCATACCCAAACCAAGCCACCACGATCGGCGTCATGGACGCCCGACGGCCTGGGTCTGAACGGGGCGGGTGGTCAGTCGATGTCGGCGGGAACCATCTCTGCCAACTCGGCGACCGCAGCCGCGACTTCGCGCCAAGAAGTGGCCCGCATCGTCGGGGACGCGACCATCCGCCGCGACCGACGCAGCGCCTCCGCCAGCGCGTCCGGGTCGGAGGCGACCAGCTCGATCGCAGCGTCCCTGGTCAGGCTTCCGGTGACCCGCAGACGCTCCTCGGACGCCCAATCGTCGACTGCCGCGGCCGGTTTCGGGGTTGGTTCGGCGGCGGTGACGGGGTCGGTTCGCCGGTCGCGCGCGGCCCGGCTCTTGCACCGCGACGAGCAGTACCGCCGAGGCTGACCGCGACCGGGTTGGGGCTCTACCGGCGTCCCGCAGACCGGGCAGACACCCCTCATTGGTGCGGCTACGTCGTCGTTGTCGGGGTGCTCCATAAGCCAATTCTTAACACGTTATTCCGAGAGTGCAAGAGGTGTGTCAGGTTTTGAAAGTCGCGTTACCCCTCGCGTTGCTACCGGGACTTCTCGACAATCGTCGTCGTGGGAAACGTCCACGAGGACGCGACGCTGGTCTTGGGTCCAGTGACAGCCAGGTCGAACACGAACGGAGCATCGTCATGGCCAGCAACACCGACAAGATCGCCGCCCGAAAGGCGATCCAACAAGCCCACGCCGAACGCGTCCGCCTACGACGCGAACGCGAAACCCAACTCGAACAACTCGCCATCCAAGTCGGCGCATCCCTGGCCGCCGGACGCCGCGCGCTGGCCGAAGCCGAAGCCGCCGCCGGACGCGCACTCAACCAGATGATCGACCAGCACGGACTCGGCGTCCGCGAAGTCCAGGAATGGTGCGCAGTCCAGCTGACGCCGCGAGAGATCGCGCGACTGCGGCGCGCGGCGGAGGAGGTGGATGGCGAATCGGGAGAAGTTGCCTGACTCCAAGCAGCGCGCCTTGTGGTCGGACCCAATCTGATGGACCTGCAACTCGTCCGGACCGAACAGAACAAGTCAGGGTCATCTGTCTCGACCTGCTGAGGTTCGGGCGCGGTGACCTCGGCCCGAGCGCGAACGTTCCGTGATTGACTGGGGGTTACCCCACACAAGGAGACAAGGTATGACGGCGACGGTGCCCGCTCTGACTGAGATCCCGGAGGTCCCTCAGCCAGGGCGCGTGGTCGAGGTGCGCGGCTCCACATGGGCGGTCACCGACGTGCTGGAACAGGGCATCTCCCGTTCTCCTGCAGATGAAACCGTCGCCGGTCTACAGCACGTCGTGACGTTGCAGGCGCTGAGCGAGGACTCCGGCGACGAACTCCGGGTCATCTGGGAGCTCGAGGTCGGTCACACCCTCGCTCCGGACCAGGGGCTGCCGGAGCGTCTCAACCCCGACTTCTTCGACGAGCCGAACGAGTTGGGTGCGTTCGTGGATGCCGTGCGATGGGGCGCGGTGACATCCGCCGACGACAAAGCGTTCCAGGCGCCCTTTCGTTCCGGGGCGAACGTCGAGGCATACCAGCTCGAACCCCTGCGTCGTGCCCTGCAGGCGCCGCGGACAAACCTGCTGCTCGCCGATGACGTCGGCCTTGGCAAAACCATCGAGGCGGGCCTGGTCGTCCAGGAGTTGCTACTGCGTCACCGTGCCCGCAATGTCGTGATCCTGTGTCCGCCGAGTCTGTCACTGAAATGGCAGGACGAGATGCGCGACAAGTTCGGCCTCGACTTCGTCATTGTCAACAGTGAGCGCATGGCCGAGTTGCGCCGTACCCACGGCCTGAACGCGAACCCGTTCCGCTTGTTCCCTCGCGTCATCGTTTCGATGGCGTGGCTCCGCTCAGCGCGCGCGCAACGGCTGCTGCGCGACATCTATGCAGACGTGGACGATTCGGCGTCCGGACGCCGCTACGCCTTCGACATCCTGGTCGTCGATGAGGCCCACCATGTGGCCCCTTCGAGCCCCACGGTGGTTGGCCGTAACCGCGGGTATGCCGTTGACTCCCAGCGCACCATTTACACCCGCGAGTTGGCCAATCGCTGCGAGCACCGCTTGTTCCTCAGCGCGACCCCGCACAACGGCCACGCCGAGTCGTTCACGGCTTTGTTGGAGATGATCGACAACCGCCGCTTCAGTCGGGGGGCTGATCTGAACGAGCAGGCTCTCAAGGAGGTGACGGTCCGCCGGCTGAAGTCAGAGATCACGTCGAAGTCTTTCAAGACCCGCACCATCAAGCCGATCCCGTTCACCCCCTCGGACGCCGAGCAGGACGCCTTCGAGCAACTTGCCACGATCATCGCTCGCAGTAAGAAGGCGAATGGACGTGAGCAGGGCGGCGATCTGGTTGGCATGCTGTTGAAGAAGCGGTTCATGTCTTCACCGCTGTCATTCGGACGCACCCTTTCCGCCTACCTGGAGACCTTGAGCAACGGCGTCAGCACGCGCAACACCGCGGCGTCCATGTTCGACGATGACGACGAGGTGCTCCGCGAGACCGTGGGCAGCGAGCAGAGTGACGAAGAAGAAGGTCTGGAGCATCATCCGGAGTACATTGCGCTGCAGTTGCGCAAGGGCACGAACCCGCTCGTTGCGGCGTCGAGCAAAGACCTGAGTGAGCTCGTTGACTGGGGCCTGTCTTACGAGGCCCGGCCCGACTCGCGCCTGGAGGCTCTGCTCGGTTTCCTGGACGGGATCTGCCGTCCCGATGGCACCTGGCTGAACGAACGCGTGGTTGTGTTCACGGAGTACGCCGCCACCCTCGACTGGATCGTGGACGTCCTGACGGCCCGGGGCTACGGGCCACGACTGGCGGTGATCCAGGGGTCCACCGACCCCGAGGAGCGCGAGTTGATCCGGCAACGTTTTGTGGCCAACCCGCACGACGAGCCCGTCCGCGTCCTGGTTGCGACTGATTCGGCTGGTGAGGGCATCGACCTGCAGGCCCATTGCCACCGGCTGGTCAACTTCGACATACCGTTCAACCCGTCGCGGCTCGAGCAGCGCATCGGTCGCATCGACCGCTACGGCCAGACCCAGACCCCCGAGGTCTTCCACTTCGTGCCCGGCAAGGCCTCGACCACCTACGCCGCCGACATGGACTTCATGGCCCGGATCGCACGGAAGGTCGGCCAGGTCGCCGTCGACCTGGGTTCGGTAAACCAGGTGATCGACGCCGAGATCCAGCAGCACTTCTCTCCCAACCGGAGCCGCACCACGGTCGTCACCGACGAGGGTTCTGCAATCATCAACCGCACCCTGGCGGGCGGGCTGGAACTCAACCGGCAACTGAACGAGTTGTCTCGCACCTTCGAGGAAAAGAAGGTCGATCTGCACCTCACCCCGGCGAGCACCGAGCGGGTCGTCGCAACGGCCCTGCAGATCACCGACCAACCCCCGCTCGTCCTGGTCGGTGACGATCGCACGGACGCCCGCGTCCTCGAGGTTCCCCGGCTCAGCGCCCGTTGGCATAAGTCGCTGGAGGGCCTGGCAACCAAGCTCGACCCCACCAGACAGCGTCCCATCACGTTCGACCCGGAGGCCCTGATCGACCCTGAGGACGGCTCGACCCGCACTGACCTTGTTCATGTGCACCTGGGCCATCCACTCCTGCAACGCTCCGCACGGCTGCTGCGCAACGCCCTGATGACCGGACGCTCCGACGTCAACCGGGTCACTGCCGTCGTCCTCGATAACCTGGACGCCTCTTGCGTGGCCGCCGTCTCACGCCTCGTACTGGTTGGACGCGGCGGGCTGCGGCTCCACGAGGAGGTGTTCGTGACTGGCATCCGGTTGAGGGCGCAGGACCTCGCAGAGGAGAAGGTGCTGGTCGTGCTCGACCGGGCGCTGGACGCCGGCGCGCACCAGGTGCCGGACGCCGGTGTCCGCGCCTCTTTGGCCGATGCATGGAATGCCGAGGGTTCCCGGATGCGCGAACGTCTCACCGCCGCCATGGAACGCCGCGCCCAGACTCGGCAGGCCCGCGTCGAAGCCCTCCTGAAGTCACGCGAGGAGGCGGACGCCCAGCGGGCACGCGACATCTTCGCGGCTTTCCGGGTGAATCTGACCGACTCGATCCGGCGCCTCGAACGCGATGAGGAGGAGCAACTGTTGATGCTGTTCGGTGACGACCAGCGCGAACAGCGCCGCAAGGACCTGCGCGCCATGCGGGACCGTCTCGAGTCCCTGGACGACGAAGAGCGGCGCGAACTGGACGCCATCGCCGACCGGTACACCGACGTGAAGCCGTACGTATCGGCCGCGGCCGTGGTGTTCGCCATGACTCCCACCGACACAATAACCTGGGGGGCAGCCAGATGAGCCCGGTCAGGCCACGCCGGCGTCCGGTCCGTTCCGTCGCCGAGCAACACCGGCAGTGGCTGCAACTCGTCGAGACCGACGGTCCATTCCTGTCGATCCCCGTAATGAAGCGCGTCTACCCCCAAGGCATCGCACCGCTGGACGATCGCGTCCTCGGCCAATTGAAGGAGACCAAGGCACCGTTCGAGCAGGCGTGGGACGCCCTCGACCGGGAGGGCGAACCACAGCTGGCCGCGTACCGCACTGCCCGCGACGCGTGGGTCAACGTCGTCCTTCGCCGAGTGTTCGGTTGGGCCCAGCACTACGTGACGGACGCCCCGGTCGGGGTCGGCTCGCCCAACGGCCGGGTCGTTGCCGTCAGCACGGGCGCCTTCCGCCGGGCGGGAGCCACGGCTGCTCTGACCTGGGTGATCGACCCAGTCCGAAACCTGCATGATCTGCTCGACGACGGCTGGGCCACCAGCCCCATCGACCGTATGGAGCTAATGCTCCGATCCGCAGGTGTCCCGGTCGGGGTGGTGACGGACGGCCGTTGGTGGGCGATCGTGAGCGCGCCGGCGAAGACGATGGTCGCCTCCGGCATTGTCGACAGCCAGACCTGGGTTGAGGAGTCCGACACCCGAGACGCCTTCGCCGCTCTGCTTTCACCGATCCGGCTGGCCGGCGGAGCGGAGGCAGACCGGCTGCCGGCGATGTTCCGCGACTCCGTGGCGGCTGCAGAGGAGATCACCGAGTCGCTGGGCAGCCAGGTCCGCCGAGCGATCGAGCTGATCGTGCAGTCGTTCTCCGAGTCGGCCGAGGATGCCGGACGCCGCGGCGAACCGAACCCGCTGCCTGACGACGGCGACCAGATCTACTCTGCCGCGGTGACCGTGATGATGCGGGTTGTGTTCCTGCTGTTTGCCGAGGAACGCGACCTGCTGCCGCAGGGACAGCTATTTGACCAGGGTTACGGACTGACCGGGCAATTGGACGAGTTGCGCCGCCGCGCTGAGGCCGAATCGCCCGAGAGCCTGGACGCCACCTCGGCGGTCTGGCACCGTTTGCTCGCCACCTCGCGGGCGCTGTTCTACGGCGCGACCTTCGAGGACATGCGTCTACCCGCCTACGGCGGCTCCCTGTTCGACCCAACCCGCTTCCCGTTCCTCAGTGCTCGCGCCGACCGCGGCCCACTGGCGCTGGCGGTCAATGACCGGGTGATGATGCAAGTGCTGGACGCCGTTCAGATGGCCGATATCAAGGGGCAGGGGCGGCGGCCGATATCGTTCCGCGACATCGACGTCGAGCAGATCGGATACATCTACGAGGGCCTACTCGGCTACACCTGCGCCTTCGCCACCGAGACGATCGTCGGCCTGATCGGGAAGTCAGGCTCCGAACCCGAAATTCCGCTCGCCGTGCTCAACGACATCGCAGACAAGCACGCCGACGACAAGTCCATCGCCACCGCGATCCTGGCATGGGTGAAGGAACACCAACCTGGCGCCGTGCCAACGACCTCGTCGGCGCTCATCAAGGCGCTAAAGGCCAGCGACACCATCGAGGACGCCGACCTGGCCATCCGCGCCGTCACCCACGACACAGACCTGACCGCCGAGCTCAAGAGCTGGATCGGGATTATTCGCCGCGACCTGCGTAACCGACCCACGGTCGTCACCCAGGGCGGGCTCCTTGTCATCGAGACCCCCTCACGAAAGAACGCCGGGGCCCACTACACACCCCGCTCCCTCGCCGAAGAAGTCGTGTTCCACGCCCTCGAACCACTCGTCTACGCACCCGGCCCGTACCAGACGCCAAACCGCGAGGAGTGGCGGCTGAAGTCGCCCGAGGAGATCCTCGATCTCAAGGTCGCCGACATCGCCTGTGGCTCGGGCGCGTTCCTGGTTGCCGCCGCCCGCTACCTGGCCGCGCGTCTGGTCGAGGCGTGGGCAGCCACCGGCACGGGCATCGGCACGCCGAAACAACAGGAGACCGACGCGCTGCGCAAGGTGGTGGCCCAGTGCCTGTACGGTGCGGACATCAACCCGATGGCTATTGAGATGTGCAAGTTGTCACTGTGGCTGGTGTCGCTCGACCCCAAACAACCGTTCAGCTTCGTCGACGACAAGATGCTCGTCGGCAACTCCCTGCTCGGCATCACCGACCTGGCCCAACTCGAAGCCCTGCACATCGACCCCACCCGGGTGCCGCCAGAGGAGGCCCTGTTCGACGTCACCAGCGCCGGCTACGCCAGCACCGTCGACGTGCGGGGGACCGTCGCCAAGGCCGTCCGCATTCGGCACACGCTCGCCAGCGAGGTCGACGACAACGATCCTCAGCGCTCCGCCAAGGCGAAGAAGGTCCAGCTCGAGCGGCTTCGCAGAACCACCGACGAACTTCGCGACATCGCAGACGGTGTCATCGCGGCTGGACTCGGCCTCGGGGGCAAACCAGGCAAAGCCCTCGACGAGGCCTACGATAACCTCCGCCTGGCCGTCAACGACGCCTACCCCAGCCACGGCGACCAGAACCGCGCCAGGCTGGAAGCCATCCAAGACGTCGGCCTCACGCCCACAGTCCAGACTGACTACGAACGATGGATGCCGCTTCATTGGGCCATCGAACTGCCTGACATCTGCGTCAGGGATGGCTTCGATGCCGTGATCGGCAATCCTCCATTCTTAGTGGGGAAGAAGATTTCAGGGGCTATCGGCGTCGCGCACCGCGAGTACTTGGTGAACCAAATTGCCGATTCGAGAACCGGAAATTCGGACATGGTCGCATTCTTCGTCATTCGTGCAACTAGCCTTCTCCGACCTACTGGCTGCTTGGGGCTCGTTACCGCCAAGGTAATCAGCGAAGGTGACACGCGAGAGGTCGGTCTCGAGCAACTAGCTTTGCGGGGCTTCAGGATCCACCGGGCAGTCCGCAGCCGCGAATGGCCCTCGCGGGGCACTGTCGCAACGAGATACTCGATCGTGTGGGGCGGCTGGCGCGACCAACGGACAGCAGCCTTCTTAGACGATGTCGCAGTCAGGCACATCACCCCTTCTCTTGAACCGGCCAGCCGAGTTTCAGGCACCCCGATTAGGCTTCTTGAGAACAGGGGTGAATGCTTCAAAGGATTCGATTTCGGCGGCAAGGGCTTCCTTATGTCACAGGAGGAAGCTGAAGCAATGATCCTCGAGGATTGCCGGAATCGGGACGTCCTATTCACTTACTTGAACGGCCGCGACCTCAATTCCAGCCCACATCTAGCCGGGGATGGCTGGGTCATCAATTTCGGAACCAGATCAATCGAAGAGGCTGCGAGCTACAGGGCCCCGTTCGAACGCGTAAGGCAGCTTGTGAAACCGGTACGCGACGTGAACAACCGTGCGCTCTATCGAGAGAAGTGGTGGATCTATGCGGAACCGCGCCCCGCTCTCACGCAAGCATTGGCAACGATCGACAAGTTCCTTGGATTGTCGGCTGTCAGTAGTTTCGCAATACCAGTAACGCTGCCAACCGGGTCGGTCATGAGCACCGCGATCGTGGTGATCACGGACACAAGTGACGCGACGCTGGCGGCATTGACCTCCTGCGCTCATATGCTGTGGGTGATGCGTTGGGGCTCACTTCTAGGGGTCAGTATTCGCTACTCGACTACTGACGTCTTCGACACGTTCCCGCAACCGGAGGCGACGAACCGTTTGCACAGTATTGGCCAGGTCCTCGGAGCCGAGCGCCACGAGATCATGCTTCGGCGTGACCTGGGGCTGACGAAGCTGTACAACCTGGTCAACGATCCGGAGTTGCCGTCGGCGTCCGACTCGGATGCGGCCCGCATGCGGGAAATCCAAGTTGAGCTCGACGAGGCGGTGATGGCCGCGTACGGGTGGCAAGACGTGCCGTTGAATCACGGCTTCCACACATACCGCCAGATGGAGCGCTGGACCGTCTGCCCGGAGGCGCGGGTCGAGATCCTGGACCGCCTCTTGGAGGAGAACCACCGCCGGGCGACCCTTCAGGGTGACACAGTCCCTGCCCCGGCCGACGACGAGGAGTTCGAGGAATGACGAGCCCAGTGACGTCCGGGATGCCCTATGAGCTGAAGGCTGAGCCCGACCACACGTCGTGGACGGCGAGGGAGAATCTGACCGACATGCTCTCCCGAGAGCTGCTGGGCCCGATGTACGGAGACCATGAGGTGCTCGTTGCCGCACCTGACACTGTGTACCCGATCGGTCGGATCGCCCCCCGTCGGCTCACCGACGGCTCGGCCGGCACCTCTCCGTCGGAGGACGATTCCGAGTTGTCCGAGCCGGAGGCAACCGGTAGGAGCACGGGCATCCCGGTGCCAGGGGCGGACGACACGACGACCGACGCCGATGAGGACGCGGCCGAGGACACAGGGCCAAAGCGCGGACTGATGATTCCGGCGTCCATGGGGTTGCGATTCCAGCTGGCACCTGAGGCGGAGTCCTTCACGGTGATCGCGTCCTGGGGCACCTATCACTCCCACACTCCGGAGGGGGAGCGGCCCGACGGCGGCCGGCAGCCGCGCGAGTTCGTCCGTACTCCCCACGACATCCCGGTTCGCATCCGGGTGGCCGACCTCACGCCCGGTGTGACCGTCACCTACCCGCTCCTGGATGACTGTGTACTACGGGTCGACTCGTTCGTCGAGCCTGACCGGCGGTTGGTGGAGATTGCGTTGTGCAACGACGCCGAAGTGGTCGGGCGCATCCCGGTGAGTGCGTGGCTTTTCCAGGCGAAGCTGTGGGTCGAGGCTGACGGCGCGGCCGCTTTCCTGCCGGTCCGGGATGCTCTCGGTGACACCCATGTCGATCCTGACCCTGAAGGCCATCGGCTCAGTCTGCATTACCCCGACCGCCTCGAGTTCGCCCTGGGGCGTACCTGCTCGGTTGATTGGCATGTCGAGGCTGGGGCGCGACGCGCGTCCAAGGTGTGGACCACTTGGCTGCCTGTCACCGAAACCCCGCAGACCAGAGCCTTCGCCAGTGCCGAGGTCATCACTGACATGCGGGCGTTGGCCACTGCTTCGGTGGACGAACTACGCGCCGGTCTGGAACCCATCGCCACTGGATACACCTCCTGGCTGGAGCTCCAGAAGGCCAAGGCCGCCGACCTTCCGTCGCACCTCCGGTCCGAAGCGATGGGTGCCATCGCGGAGGCGTCGCAGGTCGCGACGCGGCTGACTGACGGGATCGCCTACCTGCTGGCGCATGACGATGCGCTTGTGTGCTTCCGGTTCATGAACCGGGTGATGGCAGACCAGCGAGTCCATACCGAGATCGCCGCACTGCGCAGCAAGGACGACTCCCTCGACACCGACGCTGCCGCTGCCCTGGTCACGGCCCGCGGCGCGGGGGCACACAGCTGGCGCATGTTTCAGCTCGCATTCGTGCTGCTGCAGCTCCCAGCGCTGTGCGACCCTGCCCACAAGCACCGGTCGCGCCCCACTCTGGCGCAGGTCGAGCTGTTGTTCTTTCCCACCGGTGGCGGCAAAACTGAGGCCTATCTCGGCCTGGCGGCGTTCACGTTCGCGATCAGGCGGCTGCAGGGCGTAGTCAGCTCGGCGGATGGGCCTCTCGACGGCGGCTCCGGTCTGGCGGTGCTGATGCGCTACACGCTGCGTCTGCTCACCGCCCAGCAGTTCCAGCGGGCGTCCACCATGGTGTGTGCGGCGGAACTCGCGCGACGCGAACGGCCTGACTTGTGGGGCGACGAGCCCTTCCGGATCGGCCTGTGGGTGGGGACGAACGTCTCGCCCAAGCGCGTAAAGGAGGCCGACGAGCAACTCCGGGCCGCGCTTGACAGCGGCTATGACCACGGTCTGACGGTGTTGCAGATCAGGCGCTGCCCGTGGTGCGGCGCCCTGATCAGCAAGCAGGACGTCAAGGTCGATATGACCGTCGGTCGCGTCTACGTGTATTGCAGCGACCCCTTCGCCGAGTGCCCCTTCGCCCGCGGTGGAGCCGTCGACGAGGGTCTCCCGGTGCTCACCGTCGACGAGGAGATCTACCGCCTCGCGCCAGCGTTCGTCATCGCCACCGTCGACAAGTTCGCCCGGCTGGCTCGCGAAGGTGAGGCGGCGTCCCTGTTCGGTTACGTGAGCCGCAAGTGCGATCGGCACGGGTTCGTGCACCCTGACTTCCCGGGCTGCGACAGCGACCGCCACAACGCCAAGGGACCGCACCCCGCCGCACACGTGCGTCCGACCGGTCGGCTTCGCCCGCCCGACCTGATCATCCAGGACGAGTTGCACCTCATCACCGGCGCGCTAGGCACCACGGTTGGCCTGTTCGAGGTGGCCATCGACACTCTCACCGCCTGGGCCACCCCCGACGGGGCACCCTGCCAGCCCCTCATTGTGGCCTCCTCGGCCACAGTCCGGAATGCCTCCGACCAGGTCCGCAATCTGTACGGACGCCGCACGGCGATTTTCCCCCCGCAGGTTCTGGACGCCTCCGACACGTGGTTCTCGACCGAGGTGCCGATCTCGCCGCAGAGCCCGGGGCGCCGCTACGTCGGCGTATGCGCCTCTGGCGTGCGGCTCACCGCGGCAGAGATTCGCGTCGCTGAGGTCTTGATGGCCGGCGCTCAACTGCTGCTGGACCGCGACCCAGCTTCGGCAGACCCGTACTTGACGTTGGTGGCCTACTTCAATGCCACCCGCGAGTTGGCGGGCATGGCCCGGTACATGCAGGACGACATCCAGACCGGGCTAGCCCGGGGACGCCGTTGGTCCAAGTTGCCGCGCCGCTCAGGCACCGGGTTCGGATCGCTGACTGTTGCCGAGCTCACCTCTCGGGTGGCCAGTTCTGCCATCACCAGCACCCTTGACCAGCTTGCCATCCCGTTTGACCCCGACTACGACACCAACGATGCCAGGGCCGCCCGGATCGCCGCCCTCAACGAGGGCCGGAGCGTGGAGGGAAGATCCCAGATTCCTTTCGACGCCATTTTGGCGACCTCGATGTTGCAGGTGGGCGTGGACGTGCCGCGGTTGGGGTTGATGCTGCTGGTGGGGCAGCCCAAGAACACCGCCGAGTACATTCAGGCGTCCTCGCGGGTGGGTCGCACCGCCGACGGCCCCGGACTCGTCGTCACGTTGGGCAACTGGGCACGGCCCCGTGACCTCGCCCACTTCGAGCAGTTCCGGCACTACCACGAGACGTTCTACTCCCAGGTGGAAGCCCTGTCGGTCACCCCGTTCTCCGAGACATCGATCGAACGCGGCATGGACGGCGTCCTGGTCAGCGCCGCACGCGTCATCTCAGGAAACCGGGGGAGTGAGGGGCTATCGCCGGAGAAGGGGGCGGCGAAGGTGGACGCGGAGTCGGCCCTGCTCGCCTCCCTCGTCGCTCGGCTGACGGCACGGGGACTGGCGGCATCAGGCGAAGATTACGCAAAGCGGATCCGCTTGCGGCTCGACAGTCGGGTCGAGCATTGGAAGAACCGCAGGAAGGCGTTGCTGCAGCAGGGCCGGACGCTGGTTTACGAACGTGCCCTCACGGGCAGCGAGCAGGGTCCGCTAATGATCGGAGCTGAAGCCAGCACCCGCAAGGATCTTGCCGAAGGGGCACCGTTCATCGTCCCGAACTCGATGCGCGAGGTGCAGCCCGAGATCAACCTGCTCGTCTCGCCCGACCCCCGCAAGCTGTTCCTCAAACCCGCGGACAACCAGCCCGACTGGGTCTTCCCCACGCAGGACGAGGACTGATATGACGACGACGTGGCTCACTGGCGGGAACGCGCTCGACCCTTTGGGGGACGCTGATGCGCTCAAGGATCAAGGCGTAAAGAAGAACTACGCGAAGGTTGGCTCCGGCCGACCCTCCTCGCTGCTCTACACCTACGGTCCTGGCTCGGTGATGGACCTGCCGCACTTCACCATCATGCCCAGCGGGTTCGATGCGTGGGAGAAGATCTGGAAGCGGCGCGACGGCGTCCCGGCGATTCATGCCCCGCGGCTGCTCCAGGCCGTCCGGGTGCAACTCGGGGCGCAAGTTGACCAGATCCGTCCCTTCCCACACCAACCTGACGCGGGCGCGTTCTCCGACGAGGGTCGCGATCTCGGCGTCCCCGCAATCGTGTTCCCCCAGTGGCTGCGTTGCACTGGCTGCAACCGCCTCGCCCCACTTAGCCTGTTGGAGTACCGCAACACCCACCCCTACCGTCCCGACGAGGCCCGATTCGAGCACGTCGGGTGCCCCGGCTTCGGCAAGGGAAACAAGGGCGGCGGCAAGCGGAGATCGCTCGCTCTGCCGGCACGGTACCTGCTCGCCTGCACCAACGGTCACCTGGACGAGTTCCCTTACGACCGGTGGGTTCATCGCGGCGGCACCTGCCCCCAAGCCGAGGTTGCGCACCTGAAGATGATCGAGAGCACCGCTGGCCGCGGGGCGTCCGCCATAATCGAATGTGCTTCGTGCGGCGCCCACCGCGGTATGAATGAGGCCCAAGGGACGGCTGGCAAAGCAAAGTTGCCCCAATGCCGGGGACGTTTCCCCCATCTGGACGCCTTCGCCCCCGGTGGTTGTGACGCGCCTGTGAGTCTTATGCTGATCGGCGCCTCGAACCTGTGGTTCCCAGTCCTGCAGTCGGTGATCGTGATGCCGATGGACGCCGGCGAGCGCAAGCAGGACTTCGCCGACCAGTTGCGAGTGGCCCTCGGCGACAAACTCGCCAAGTACGCCCACGATCTGGGCATGGTCCGCGACCTACTTGAGGGCAAGCTGGACGTGACCAACACCGAAGACACACAGCTGCGCCAAGCGGTGGACATGGCATTGGCGTCAAGGGCCGCGAGCGTGGATCCCGAAGAGCAGCGGTCCTGGTCACCGACCGACCTGCTCGTCCCGGAGTGGAACTATCTGAAGCTGGACGCCGCCGGCGAGCACCACGAGGATCCCGTCAGCGGCCTGACCGTCAGCAATCGCCGTGTCGACCCGGTGATGCCCGCCGCCGTCAGCCGCGTTCTCGCCGTCGAGAAGCTGCGGGAGGCAACCGCTCTGATCGGGTTCACACGCATCGACGAGATGGACCGCGTTCTCGACCTGCCATCGCGACGGGCACCACTGGCAACCGCTGACCCTACCTGGGTGGTCGGCACCGAGAACCGGGGCGAGGGTGTCTTCCTGGAGCTGGACGAGACAGCCGTAGCCGCCTGGGAGGAGCGCGTCGAGCGATCCGGACTCTGGGCGGCCCATCGCGCGGCCCACAAGCGGAACTTCGAGAACCGAATGTCCGAAACCTCCACCAACGTCGACCACGAGACCCGATTTCCACCGCCGCGCTACTGGATGGTTCACACGCTCGCGCACGTGCTACTGCGGGAGATGGCGATGTCATCCGGCTATGGGGCGGCGAGCATATCCGAACGCATCTACGCATGGAAAGCAGAGACCGGACGCCCGCCCGCCGCTGGCCTGTTGCTGCTCACCACTTCGTCGGACAGCGACGGCACCCTGGGCGGGCTCGTTCAGCTCAGCGAACCCCAGCGGTTGCGCCGGGCTGTCGACAACGCCCTACGAAGGGCGGGACGGTGCTCTTCGGATCCGGTTTGCGCCTACCGGACGCCGACCGAACCCGAGGACTTCCTGCACGGCGCCGCCTGCCACTGCTGCACCATGGCGTCCGAGACGTCGTGCGAGCGGGCGAACCGCTTCCTCGACCGCCGCTTCCTCGTGCCGCTGCCCGGACCGTTCGCCGACCTCGCCTTCTTCCAGGCGCAGACGTGAGCGAGGACGCCTTCCGACGGCTCGGGGAGTTTCTGACCGGGACTGAGGCCGACCAGCTGGCTGAACTCTACGGCGAAGGGCTGACCCTCACTCAGGCGCTGCAGACGGTCTCGGCCTCTCGACGACAGGACGTGCGGTCGCAGCTTGAAGCCGCTGGTGTTGTGCCCGGAAGCCCCGTCGCAGTGCCGGTCCTGCGGGCGGTACAGGGCGCCAACGCGCGCCGGACCTCAATCGACCCCGTCTGGACCCTGCCCGGCTACCTTGCCGACTACGGCACCCTCACCACCTCACTGAAGGAACTGGTGTTGTCCGCCAGGCACGCGGTGACTTGCTCGACCTTCAACTTCCAGAAATCATCGGCGCTGTGGGAGGCCCTGCGTGAAGTCTCCTTGCGGGGCACCGTTGACGTCCGCGTGTACATGGACGCGAACGCTGCCCGAGGCGGACCAGTCTGGGCGAACACCCCGACCTGCGAAGAAGTCGGGGCCCAACTTGCCGGGGCAAAGGTGTTCCGAACCACAGAACCCGACGGCAAGCCGGTCCGGAACCACGCCAAGCTCGTTGCCGTCGACCACCAGTTCCTCATCGTCACCAGCGCCAACTTCTCCAAGAGCGCAGAAGAGCGCAACATCGAACTCGGACTCCGCGTCCAGTCTCGCTCGCTCGCCGAATTGGTGGAGCGCCAACTCCTGGACGCCGAGGCGGTCCTCTACGAGCGGGTGCAGCCCAGTAGGAGCACGGAAGGCGATGGGTAGGCCGCTTCCCCAATCGAAGCTACTGTAATGCCCAACGACAACGGCAGTTGGGAGGGCGACCGGTGAAGGTCGACTGCGCCGGCGTGTCAAGCGAGCAGTGGCGGCACTCTCCGCCCGGCCTGTCATTGGAAGTAAGTCAAAATTCTGCGGTGGCTTCGCGATCGAGCAATGGCGGCACGCGCTGCTGTCAGTCACGACTGCATCAATGCAGGTGAAAGGCGAGGATGGAGATCGTGGGTAGCCGATCTTGGTTTGAAGTGGTCGAACAGTTCTCTGGCGTTATCCGGGGGTGGGAACAGCGGATCCACGAGGTCAACAATGAGGCAACGGAGACGGGCGCTCATCCGAATGAACCAGAGCCTGGCAGCGAAATGGCACTAGACAAGGAGGAGATGTTCTATTACTTCGCGGCCGTCTGGAATGCGCTCGCTCAGTCGGTTGATCACCTTGGGGCGGTGGTGGATCTGATCGTGTCGCGTCCTGAGCTTCGCGTCTTCGCGTACCCCAGTCTCCTCCGCACCGCCTTGCTCGGCTCTGCCGAGGCTGTTTGGCTCATGGGTCCACGCGAACGCAGCGTGCGCACAGGTCGCGCACACCTTCTGTCCGCTGAGGAGTTGCGCCACCATGCAGCCTTCCTGAACGACGACCCCGAAGAGAGGGGCAATCCGGCAGGAGGAGCTGCTGTCTTCAAACAACGACGCGACCAGGAGTTGGCCATCCTCGCTCGAACCGGATTCAACGAAAAGTATGAGGCGACGGCGATCATCCGTGAAGCAGGCGCCCATGTCGAGCAGATCATGAATGTGCCGCAGGGCACGAGCCGTTGGTACGTAAGTCAGTGGCGGATGATGAGTGCTCAGGCCCATGGCCGAACTTGGGACAAGCGCTACCGAGCGGGCTATGAGGCCGGCGTGTACAACGGAGAACAACGTGTCTCGGTCAGCCGCGGAACGGTTGAGACCCTTGGTCAGTGGATGAGTGCCTCCGTGGCTGTCACAGCTGCCGCCTGGAGCCTCTTCGACGACGGTCGCAGATCTGCCCAATCGAGGGCACAAGCCTCAAGCCCCGGACCACATGCGAACTCAGGCTAATGCGGATCCGGGGAACCAGCTGGGTACGCTTAAACCATGACCGGCTTGCCACGAGACATCCTCTTCAGCTTGGTTGGAGTCGTGCTCACGGTGGTCAGCAGCTTTCTGCTGCTCATGACGGAACCAGCTCAACGATCCCTCAGACGCTGGTTGTTGGCCCGTGGCCCTGGACCGATCACAGTTAGCGTAACCACGAAATATGAGTCCATCTGGGCGGGACACCCGCAGGCATGGATAGGTCAGAGCTTCTACGTTCCGCGAGCAGAGCTCAGTCGCCAGCCACCCGGAACGCTCGCTGAGTGGCCCGATTGGATTCGATCACAGGGTGGCGCCGCGGAAGGAGAACTACTCCTACTGGTGACCTTGGTTTGCGACGCAGACACGACTGTCGTCGTGAGACCGCCGCTCCTCGACGTCGAGCGAAAGGACATCGGACCTGCGGCAACCAAGCTGATGTGGCAACCACAAGGTGGTCCCACAATCATGCCGACCGTCCGCTTCGAGGTGCGCTTGGGTTTGGGCCTCTCCCAGCCCGACGCAATGGACGCTGCAGACGGCTCGACTCCGTTGAGCTGGGCCATGACGCGAGGGGACGCCCAACAGTTCCTCATCCGGGCCATCCCAGACTGGCCGGGAGTCTATTCATGGTCACTTCACCTGCCCCTGGTGGTCGGCGGACGAGAGGTGATCCGAAAGGTGGACGACGACGGATCCCCCTTCCAAACCGCGAAGGTGCCCGAAAGCCAAGCCGCCTTCTTCTGGGCAGGCGGCGATTGGCACGAACCAGTGCCGCCTCATTTCGCCTAGCTCCAGTTCGAGAATCCTCCAGTCATGAGCAAGTCCGATCCCCCGGGCTGAGATGGTGATGAGACGCCGAGGGTGGTGATCAACAGGCCGGGCCACATCGGTTTGTGCGCTTCTCACGCGAACTGAACGCAGCGCGCGGCGCCCCGACGTGCTGCAGCATTTAGTTCTTCGGAGGGCGAGCTCCTTGGTGAGTCCGATCGAGGCCGTTGTTGCCGGTCGTCGCGACTCGGTCCCTTGGGGCAATCAGCCAGCCAATGACGCCTGTCTGGCCCTGCGAGGCTTCCTCGCCCATGCGGTGGTCACTTCAAACACCTGGTCGACCTCCTCGGGGCACACGCGCAGGATGCGGCGGCCCAGGCGATAGCCGGTGAGCTTGCCGTCCGAGATGAGCCTGCGAATGGTGTCGACGCTGACCCCGAGTCGGTTGGCCGCGTCCTGAAGTGATTCGAGTTGCAGTGTCTTGCTGGGGGATGCCGGTGAGGGCTTGGGTGTGCTCATACCTAGCCCAAGCCACTCTATTGCGGCAGATGGACAGATCGTCGCGGTACCGTGAACAGGTGCCAGCAAGTCTGGTGTGAGTTGGTGGTTCCCGACCGCTGCTCAATGCTTGGTTGCACCTTCGTAGGACACGGTCGACGTCCGATTCGCGAAGACGCTATTGCACGTATATTGCACGCCTAGCGTCTAACCATCGATTAGTCGAGCGTTCTCCCTTGTGAATCGATGGTGTTTGTGGCAACGGCACCGGCTTCCTAAACCTTGTGTCGCAGGTTCGATTCCTGCTGGGGCCGCCAATAAAAACACTAGTCAGATGATGGTTGCCGGTTGAGTAAGGTGGCCATATCGGCGGCAGGCATCCTTGCGAGGCCCTACGAATGGCTGTTTCCAGCAGGTCTCGTGTCTCTGGCACCTGTTCCGCCAAGTGAAGGGAGGATTGAGCGGACTCGCTCACGCCGGCGTAGAGATGGGTAGCCGATGTGTTC
>NZ_JARKPQ010000259.1 GCF_029975155.1 Propionicimonas sp.
GAACAGGTGCAGCCCGTAGCCCCACGACATCTGGCCGTGCAGCAGCTCCTCGATCCGCTGGCGGACCTTGCCGGGGTTGGTGTGGACGACGCTCATGATGTCCTGGGCGGTGTCGCGGTAGCCGAGCCCGACCCGTCCGCCGACCTCGACGAAGGACGCGAACCGCGACCACACCACGCAGGTCTCCGCCTGCAGCAGCGTCCAGGTGTTCAGCAGAGTGTTCATCGCCGCGGACGGGGTCTGCACGGCGAGGACGGAGCGCTTGCGCTGCCAGTAGGCGGCGAGGTCGGCGATGGCGGCGTCCACCGCCGCCGGATCGGCGTAGGCCGCCCGCAGCCGGGCGCCCACCTCGCGGCGGCCGTAACCCAGGACGTAGGCCAGCCGGACGGTCTCGCCCGGAGCCAGCGTCACCCGGTGGTGCAGCGCCCCGCAGTGGTTGCCCGTGGTCGCCTGCGAGCCTGAGCACTCACCGCGCTCGACGGCCACGGGATCGGTCTCGGTGCGGTAGGCGCCGAGGAACGAATCCCGCTGGGTGTCGAAGCCCACCGGATCGGCCGTCGCGGTGAAGTAGTGGTACGTCCAGGGCTCGTAGTGGAAGTCGTACTCGACCACCCCGTCCGCGTAGTCGGCGCCGGAGGCGTAGAGCGACATCTGGAAGTTCTCGTTGTCGATCTGCACGGAGTGGAAGCTGAACTCCACGTAGCCGAACAGTGACAGCGTCCGTGGGACGTCGGCGGTGTTGGTGAGGGTGACGTCCCAGACCTCGGCGTCCTCGCCAAGTGGGACGAACACCCGCTGGCTCGCCTCGATGCCCCGGTAGCTGGACTCGAACACCGAGTACGACAGCCCGTGCCGGGTGCGGTAGGTCGCGGATGATCCCTGAGCCTGACCCCATGATCCCTGAGCTTGACGAAGGGTCGCCGGGGCTTCGTCAGGCTCAGCCACCATCGGTTCAAGCGGCTTGCCCACCGGCTGCCAGGACGCCGACCAGTAGTCGCCGTCGGCGTCGTCCCGCAGGTAGAGGTAGTGGCCCGGCCGGTCCAGCGGCACACCGTTGGGCCGGAACCGCGTGACCCGGCCCTGCTGGCTGGAGCGGTAGAAGCTGTAGCCGCCGGCGTTCTGGTTGATGACCGTGCACCAGTCCTCGACACCGAGGTAGTTGATCCAGGACGCGGGCAGGTCCACCCGGTCGATCACGTACTCCAGGCGGTCGTCGTCGAAGTGGCCGTAGCGCATCTGTCCGGGGCTCCTGACTCGAAAGGGGACGGGTCCTTTTCCGTTCAGCTGAACGGAAAAGGACCCGTCCCCTTTCCGTTCAGGCTTCGCTAGGCGGAGGCGAAGGACTCCAGCCAGGCGATCAGCTGGTCGGCCTTCTCCGGAGTCTCCGCCTCGACGAACATCCGCAGTACCGGCTCGGTGCCGGAGAAGCGCAGCAGCGCCCAGGCGCCGCCCTCGAGGTGGATCTTGATGCCGTCGTAGGTGTCGATCCCGCACACCGGGTATCCCGCCACCTCGGACGGGGCGGCCGAGGCCATCCGACGCGGCAGTTCCACCCGCATGTCGGGGGTCGCGGGCACGCCGTGCTCGACCTGGTACAGCCGGCCGGTGATCGCGTACACGGTCTCGAGCAGCTGGCTGAACGTCTTCCCGGTGCGCGCCAGCATCTCCACCACCAGGGCGCAGGCGAAGACCCCGTCCTTGCCCTTGATGTGACCGCGGACGGTGAGGCCGCCGGAGCTCTCGCCGCCGAGCACGGCGTCGATCGCGTCCATGCCGGCGGTGATGTGCTTGAAGCCCACCGGCACCTCGCGGTGCTCCTCGCCGAAGGCATCGGCCAGCCGGTCGAGGAGATGGGTGGTGGCGAGGTTCCGCACCACGCCGCCCCGCTCGCCACGCACCTCGTGCAGGTACCAGTAGACGAGCAGCAGCAGGTCGTTGGTCGAGACGTAGCGGCCCTGCTCGTCGATGATCGCGATCCGGTCGGCGTCGCCGTCGGTCGCCATGCCGAGGTCGATTCGCCGTCCGCTGTTGCGCACGATGTCGATCAGGGTCGACAGCCGTTCGGGGTCGGGCGCGGGGGAGCGGCCGCCGAACAGCGGATTGTGCCGTTCGTGGATGAACTCGGTCCGCACGCGAGCGTCGGAGAGGATCGTGCCCAGGGTGAGCTGGGACGTGCCGTACATCGCGTCCACCACCACCCGCAGGCCGGCCTCGCGGATCACGGTGACGTCGACGATCCGCTCGATGGCGTCGATGTAGGGGTTGGTCAGGTCGACCTCGGTGACCAGTCCGACCGCGGACGCGAGGTCGAGGCCGATCGAGACCACGTCCGCCTGGCTGAACGAGTTGGCCTCGGCGGTCAGGGCGTCGGTCTCGTCCTCCAGCGGCAGAGAGCCGTCGGCGCGAAACACCTTCAGCCCGTTCCACTGCGGCGGGTTGTGGGAGGCGGTGAAGATCAGGCTGTAGGCCGTGCCCAGGTGTGGCGCGGCGAACGTGACCAGCGGGGTCGGCACGTCCTCGACCAGGAGGTGCACCCCGATGCCGTTGCCGGCGAAGACCTCGGCGGCGGCCACCACCGACTCCCGGGACAGGAACCGGCGGTCGCCGCCGATCACGACGCCCATCCGCTCCCGGCCGGTGCGGGTGATCTCGTTGGCGATCGCCTGGCAGAGCCGGCGGACGTTGTGGATCGTGAAGCCCTCACCGATCAGCGCCCGCCAGCCGCCGGTGCCGAAGGCGATCTCGCCGGTCTCGATGGCGTGCCGGGGCGCGAACAACCGCTTCAGCACGATGTCCGCGGCGGCCCGCAACTCGGCATCGGTGTTGATGCCCTGCACCTCGTCGGCGTCCACGATCGCGTACGACGCCAGCTGCCGCCCCTGGGCGATCAGCCGCTCGGCCAGTTCGGTCAGCCGGTGTTCCCCGGTGGCCGCCATCACGTCCAGTTCCGGGATGAGGATCGCGTTGTCGGCCACGTACGCGCCCACGTTCACCTCGGTGATCCGCTGGGTCGCCTCCGACAGGTCGGTCGCCTCGACGATCTCGGTGATCCTGCCGGCGGCGTCCCGTTCGATCCGGCCGTAGTCGTGCCCGTCGGCCAGGACGGCGGTGAGCAGCGAGAACTGTGCGTCCTTCAGCCGGTGCCGCCAGAGCAGGCCGCGCAGCGAGGCGGCCCGCAGCAGCGGGGTGTCGCCGTAGGCGATCAGGACGTCCCCGTCGAAGCCGGCCAGCTGGAACCTCGCGCAGCGGACGGCGTCCCCGGTGCCGGCCTGGACGGTCTGGACGACGTAGTTCCAGCTCTCGCCGAGGTGCTCGCGGACGGCCGTGTCGTGCTCGGCCACCACGATGACCACGTCCTGGGCGGGGACGACGGCGGTCACGGTGGCCAGGGTCTGCTCGATCACCGTCGGGCCGGCGAGCGGGCGCAGCAACAGGTCGCGGGTGGCGTCGTCGTGGCCGGCGGCCAGGACGACCGCCTTCACGGGACGGGTGTTCGCGAGGATCGCCATCTCTCAGCCTTCCAGGGCGGCGGCGCCGACGGCCGTGGGCCGGGCGCGGAGCTTCTTCTTGCGGCCGACGACGGCCGCTCCGATCGCGGCCACCGGGGTGGCGGTGGGCAGCTCGACCAGCCGGCCGCCCACCGCCAGTCCGGCGAGGAACCCGGACACCGCGGCACGGCGCCGGAGCTCGTCCTCCACCAGCGGACGCAGCCAGGTGGCGGCACGCAACACCCCGCCGCCCAGCACGACGACCGCGGGGTCGTAGGTGATCACGACGAGGGTGAGCGTCGTGGTGAGCGCGGCGATGACCCGCTCCCGCTCGGCGACCGCCGCCGGCCGGGCATCGGTGCCGAGGCCGGCGAGGTCGAGGCCGAGCGAGGCCAGGCGGCGGATCAGGTGGTTGCCGCCGAGCACCGTCTCCAGACAGCCACGCTGCCCGCAACTGCACTGTTCCCCGGCCGGGTCGATCGCGAGGTGTCCGATCTCGCCGGCGCCGTTGCGGGCTCCGCGCACCAGCCGTCCGTTGCTCACCACCGCGGCGGCCAGGCCGGTGCCGAGGTTGACGTAGGCGAGGTCGCGCTGGGTCTCGGCCAGGGCCAGGCCGGCCCCGAGCGCGGTCGCCTTCACGTCGTTCTCCACCCGCACGTCGGCGCGGAAGTCCCGGGACAGCAGCGCGGCGAGGTCGGTGCGGGTGATCCCCAGGTTGACCGCGGTCTCCACCACGCCGGACGTGTGGTCCACGACACCGGGAATGCCCAGTCCCACCGACGTGAACGCCGCGGGCGTGGTCCCCAGCTCGTCGGCCAGGGCGCCGGCGACGGCGAGGACGGTGCGCCGGATCCCCGCCTCGGAGGGCTCGGTCGGCAGGACCCGCTCGGCGAGGACGCGATCGGTGTCGTCCAGCACCAGGCCGTGTGACTTCGTCCCGCCGATGTCGACGCCGAGGCTCAGGGCGTGCCCGTCGCGGGCTCGGGGGGTCACCGCTCAGCCCTTCACTGCGCCGGCGACCAGACCGGAGGTGAGCCGGCCCTGGACGAACAGGAAGAAGATGATCACCGGGACGGCGACGAGCGCAGATGCCGCCATCACCTGACCCCAGTCGGTCGCGCGGTTGGCGCTGGCCTGCACGAAGCCACGCAGCCACAGCGGCAGCGTGCGGTACTCCTCCTTCTGCAGGATCACCAGGGCGATCGTGAACTCGTTCCAGGCCTGCAGGAACGCATAGACACCGGACGCGACCAGGCCGGGCGCCAGCAGGGGGAACGTGATCCGGAAGAAGGCCTGGCTGCGGGACAGCCCGTCCACCATGGCGGCCTCCTCCAGCTCGATCGGCACGCCGGCGACGAACCCGCGCAGCATCCAGATCGTGAAGGGCACCACCGCCGCGATGTAGAGGATCGAGACGCCGATCACCGAGTTCAGCAGGTTCAGCGAGCTCATCAGCTTGTACTGGGCGATGAACAGGCCCTCGGCCGGCAGCATCTGGATGAACAGCACGGCCAGCACGAAGGACGCGCGTCCGCGGAACCGGAAGCGGCTGATCGCCAGCGCGGCGAGGAACGCGAACAGCAGGCAGAACACGACCGTGGTCAGGGTGATCGCGACGCTCATCCCGAGGGCCGGCCAGAACGTGCCCTGGGCGAAGATCGTGGCGAAGTTCTGCAGCGAGCCGCCGTAGGGCAGGAAACGCGGCGTGGTCGAGGTGAGCACGGCGTTGGGCAGCAGCGAGGAGTTCAGCATCCAGTAGACCGGGAAGGCCCAGACCGCGGCGACCAGGATGGCCACCGTGGTGGTGATGGCCCGGCCGGGACGGAACCGGCGGCGGGTGCTCGGGACGACGGTGGTCACGAGTCCTCCTTCATCAGGTGAAGCACGTAGAAGAAGCTCAGCGCGACGGTGAGCACCAGGACGAAGACCGACAGCGCGGACGCCATCGCGAAGTCGGACGCGCCGACGCCCAGCCGGTAGATGTACGTGCCGAGCAGGTCGGTCTCGGCCAGCGGCGCGCCGGCGTCCTGCAGCATGCGGATCTGGGCGAACACGCGCAGGTCCCAGATCACCTGCAGCAGTGTGACGATCATCAGGACGGGGCGGATCATCGGCAGGATGATCGCGAAGAACCGCTGCCGGGCCGTGGCGCCGTCGATCTGGGCGGCCTCCAGCACCTCGTCCGAGATCTGGGTGAGGCCGGCGTACACCGAGAAGGCCACGAACGGCACCGACATCCACACCACGACCACCGTGGCGACGAAGTAGAAGCTCAGCGGCTGCTCGAGCCAGTTGTGGTTGGTGAAGTCGAGCCCGAACTGGGTGAGCAGCCAGTTGATGACGCCGCGATGCCAGTCGAACAGCCAGATCCACACGGTCATGGACGCGATCACCGGCATGGCCCACGCCAGCAGCATGGCCACCTGCAGGACCAGCCTGGTCACCGTCCCGACGGCGTTCATCAGCAGCGCGACCAGCACGCCGATCACGACGGTGATCGCGGCGTTCACCAGACAGAACGCGATCGAACGCCCCACGACCGCCCAGGTCTGGGGGTCGGAGAACAGTTGGGCGTAGTTGGCCAGGCCGACGAACTCCGGCGGCTTGCCGAACTGCTGGGCCAGGCCGAACTTCTGCATGGAGGTGACGAACTGCCACACCACGGGGTAGCCGAGCGCCACCAGCAGGACGACGACCGCAGGGACCAGCAGCAGGTAGGGCGCCACCGGAGTTCGGCGCCGGCGGAGCGGGACCGGCCCGTCCGGCGCGACCTGCGTCCGGGCAGGCGAGGACAACGCAGTCACAGCACAAGCCTCTCAGGTGGTGGGTTCGGAGGTGGTTGGTGCCCCTCACACACCCGAGTTGTCAGAGTCTCGGCCGCTACGGCGGGCAGAGACTCCGACAACTCGGGGACGGGGTGACTACTTGCCGTTCAGCATCGGCGTCAGGACGCCGTCGTACTCGGCGGCCAGGGCGGCGACGTCGCCACCCTTGGCGACCTTGGCGAAGAACTCCTCGAGCTTGCCGGAGGCCTCGATCGTGGCCCAGCCCGGCGCCGCCGGGGTGAGCTTGGAGTTGGACGCCGACTCCACCAGCGCCTTGGCGAACTGGTCGTCACCCATGCTGGACACGTAGTCGGAGTTGGCCGGGCCGAGGCCGTTCTTGCCCAGCATCTGCTGGTACTCGGAGCTGAAGATGATCTTCATCAGCTCGCGGGCACCGGCCTGGTTCTTGGACGCAGCCGAGATCCCGATGTTGGAGCCGCCGGCGAACACCGGAGCGGGCTTCCCGTCGTTGCCGGGCAGCGCGAACACGCCGAAGGTGCTGTCGTCCCACTCGCGGACTTCCTTGCCGTCCTTCTTGACCAGCTTGCCGATCGACCAGTGCGCCCAGCCCGGGGCCATCACGGTGGCGGCGGCGAGGCTGGTCTTGGTGGTCTTGTCGCCGTCCTTGAGGGCGTCGGAGTCGTTGAGGTAGATGTACACCGACTGGTCGGTCATCGTGTTCGGGGCGCGGGACGCCGACTTCTGCAGGTCCTGCAGCTGGGTCAGGCCCTTGATGGTGTTCGGGTCGGACAGCGTGGACTTCCAGGCGTCGCCCTCCTTCTTGGCCAGATCGCCGCCGTTGGCGAAGATCCAGGAGATGCCGTTGCGCCAGTCCTGGCCGCCGATGAAGAAGCCGGAGAAGTCCTTGATGTTCTTCGGGTTCTTCTCCGCGATGGTCTTCACCGCGGCGTTGAAGGCATCGAGCGTGGTCGGCACCTCGACGCCGGCCGCCTTCCAGATGTCCTTGCGGTAGAACATGTAGCGCGAGCCGAAGTAGTAGGGCAGCGTGAAGTTCTTGCCGTCCACCTTGCCGACCTCGACGAAGGACTGCAGCAGCTTGTCACCGCCCAGTTCGGCGTACATGTCGGAGATGTCGGCGAACGCACCCACGTTGGTGAAGGTCGCCGACTGGGTGTTGCCGAGCTCGACCACGTCCGGGGTGTTGTTCGCGTCCGGCAGCGCGGTGGTGAGCTTGGTGACCAGATCGCCCCACGCCTGCTCCTCGATGGTCAGCGTGCCGCCGGTCTTGGTGTTGTAGGTGGTCTTGAGGTAGTCGCGCAGTTCCTGGGGCGTGTCGCCCCCGGCGAGCCACAGGGTGATGTTCTGCGGCGCTGCGGGCGTTGCCGAGTCCCCGGCGGTGGGGCTGCTGGCCGGTGCGCCGGCGCAGCCCCCGAGGGCCAGGGCTGAGGCGGCCGCGAGCGCGACCACCGACAGCATCTTCTTCATGGGTTTCCTTTCGGTCGGACAGGACGGAACGAAGCTCTTCATGGGTCAGCCGACCCCCAGTTCGCCGAGCAGTACCAGCGCGGCGGCGCCGAGCAGCACGGCGTCCGCGCCGAGGGTGCTGGCGGTCAGCTCGAGGTCGGGGCGGAACTCCGAGCGGGTGCGGTCGGCGATGCAGGTGCGGGCGGCGTCCAGCAGGGGAGCGGACGCGATCCGGGCGGGCCCGCCGATGACGATGTGCTGCAGGCCGAGCATGCCGACGACCGGCGCGAGGGCGAGCCCGAGGCGGTGGCCGGCCTCGGTCAGCAGCTCGTCGCGGCGATCCGGCGCCGCCTCGATCCGCGAGGTCAGGGCGGGCACGGACGCCCAGGTCTCCAGGCAGCCGACCTTGCCGCAGCCACAGACGCCGCCCGCCTCGTCGATCACGACGTGGCCGATCTCGCCGGCGTCGCTGGCCGCGCCGTGGACGAGGCGTCCGCCCACCACCAGGCCGGCGCCCACGCCGCGGGACAGCTGCACGCGGACGAGGTCCTCCGGCGCGCCGGCGAAGCGGCGCTCGGCGAGCGCGGCGACGTTGGCGTCGTTCTCGACGCGCACCGGGAGCCCGAGGTCGTCGTGCAGCAGTTGCTGCAGCGGCAGGTTGTGCCAGTGCAGGTTGGGCGCGGAGAGCACGGTGCCGGTGGTGTCCACGGTGCCGGGGGTGCCGATGCCGAGGCCGAGCACCGGGTGCGTGGCTGCCGTCCGGAGCTCGACGGCGAGTTCGCGCGCCGCGACCAGCGCGTCCACACCGACCGCGCCGTCCAGGGGCCGGACGCGGGTGACGATCGGCTCGCCGCGCAGGCTCAGCACCGCGCCGCGCAGCTGGTCGCGGGCGGAGAGGTCGATCGCCAGGATGTCGCGGGCGGCGGGATTGAAGGCGAGCAGCGTCGACGGCTTGCCGGGACGCGGTTGGTCGCTGGTGCCGGACTCCTGGACGAGATCGGTGGCGATCAGCTCAGCCACCAGGTCGGACACGGTCACCTTGGTGAGACCCGTCGCCCGGGCAAGGTCCGCCCGGGACAGCTGCGAGTCGTTGTAGATCGCCTGCAGCACCAGCGCGAGGTTGCTGCGCCGGGCGTCCTCGGGGCGCAGCTTGCGGCGGATCGGGTACTGCATGATGGTTAGTAAACCTTACTAACTCATGCGATGCCAGCGTTCCCGGGGATAGTTACCGCATCGTTATGGAAGACGCCGAACGCCACCGTTCCGGTCATTCGCCCCTGCGTGGGCTGGGGCTCTTGACGCGAACGGTGGCGTTCGGCGGAGGTCAGCGGAGGGTGCTGAGCGCGGGTCCCATCGCCGCGAAGGTGACGACGACGATGATGACCGGAGTCAGGACGCCGAGGATGATGGTGAGCACACCCCACAGCCGGCCCCGGTTGGTGGCTGTCGCGACGATGCCGGTGATCCAGGCAGCGAGGCCGCCCCAGCCGGTGAGGTTGAGCGCGAGGGACTGCAGGGGATAGCTCGTCATGAGCTGCTGCTGCAGGATCGCGGTGAGCTCGTCGCGGTCGGCATTCGTCGCGCCACTGGCCACCATCGTGTCGGTGATCAGCTGCATCACCTGGAAGCCCGCCAGGCTGCCGATCACCACGCACAGGGCGAGGACGGCGAACGCGATCATGCCGAGCACCGGGCTCTTCGGCGTCTTCTCGCCCGGGATGGGGCCGGCGTGGGCCGGGTACTGCTGCCCGGGGTACGGCTGGGTGGCGTACTGCTGCTGCGGGTAGGCCGGCTGCTGCGAGCCGTACAGGGCGGAGTAGTTGGGGATCTGGTACGGATTGGGCGCCTGGGGCTGCTGGGGCTGCTGGCCGTAGCCCGGCTGCTGGCCGTACCCCGGGTAGGGCTGGCCCGGCTGCTGTCCGGGCGCCGCGTAGCCCTGCTGCGGCTGGGTCGGCTGCGCGGGGTGGTAGGCCCCGGGTTGCGGGAAGCCGCTCGCGGGATCGGGGTTGCGGGGAGCGCCGGGCTGCTCGTTCGACATGCGGAAAGGGTAGCGCCGACCCTGCCAAGATGGGGCCATGCCAGACCTGCAGCCGCGCGCCATCGCCTGGGCCGAGACCATGGCGGGGCACCGCGGCGACCGGCTGGTCCGGGCGCACCAGGATCCGGGCGGACGGCTGCGGCCCGGCGTCCCGGTGCTGCGGGAGCAGCGGGAGGCATGGGAGGCGGAGCACCTGCGTCCGGGCGCCGCCCTCGCGATGGGCGCCGGAGCGCGGGCGATCCGTGAGGAGCCGGACGCAGAACGCACCTGCTTCGAGCGCGACCGCGACCGGATCGTCCACTCCGCGGCGTTCCGCCGGCTGGCCGGCAAGACGCAGGTGGTGGTGTTCCCGACCGACCACCAGCGCACCCGGCTCACCCACGCCCTCGAGGTCGCCCAGGTGGCGACGTCCATCGCCCGTGGCGTCGGCGCGAACGCCACCCTCGCCGAGGCCATCGCGCTCGGCCACGACTGCGGCCACGGTCCGGGCGGCCATGCCAGCGAGGACGCGTTCGACGCCTTCCTCCCCGATGGCTACGACCACGGTCCGTGGGGCGCGGACGTGGTGCTGGCCGGGCTGAACCTGTGCGCCGAGACCCTCGACGGGATCCGCAACCACTCGTGGTCGCGCCCGGTGCCGGCGACGGTGGAGGGCGAGATCGTCAGCTGGGCCGACCGGATCGCCTACTGCGCGCACGACCTGGAGGACGCGGCCAGCGCCGGCATCGTCGACCTGGCCGATCTGCCGGACGCGGTCGTCCAGCTCTGCGGACGGACCCGCCGCGAGCAGCTGAGCGCCTTCGTCCGCGGCGTGATCGAGGCGGTGGCCGTCACCGGAGAGGTCGGCATGGACGCCGACCTCGCGGGCGCCCTGGCGGATCTGCGGGCGTTCAACTACGAGCGGATCTACACCCGCCCCGACTCCCTGGCCCAGTCGGAGGCGGTGATCGGCGTGCTGCACGCCCTGGTCGAGTACTACCTCGAGCAGCCGGACGACATGCCGGCGGCGTTCCGTCCCGTGGCCGCGGACGCCGACGCCCGGGTCCGCGCGGCGGTCAGCTACGTCGCCGGCATGACCGACCGCTTCGCGTTCGAGACCGCGGCCGAGCGGCTCGGCTGGGACCCCGACCGCCTGCCCCGCGGCATCGGGCGCGGCGCCTGAGCGCCCCCACCCCGACCCCACCCGCCCCGCCCGCCCGTCCCCGGGCCTCCGGCCCGCCCCCACCCCAAAAGCTGCCGAAAGTTGCCCAAGCTGCCGAACCTTCGGCAGCCTCGGCAACTCTCGGCAGCTTTTGGGGGTGGCGGACGGATGGCGGGGCGGTCGGGAGAGGTGGCGTGGCCGGCGGGGCCTAGAATCGCCGCGTGATCAACGAGGAGGACCTGGCGACCGTCCGGGAACGCTCGCGGATCGAGGACGTCGTCGGGTCGTACGTGACCCTGCGCCGCACCGGCGGGGGGTCGCTGACCGGACTGTGCCCCTTCCACGACGAGAAGACCCCGTCCTTCCACGTCACCCCGGCCCGCGGCTTCTTCCACTGCTTCGGCTGTGGCGAGGGCGGCGACGTGATCACCTTCGTCCAGAAGATCAACCACGTCAGCTTCACCGAGGCCGTCGAGTTCCTCGCCGACCGGGTCGGTCTGCAGTTGCGCTACTCCGACGGCGGCGGCCAGCGGATCGAGCCGGGCCTGCGACTGCGCGTCCTGGAGGCCAATCAGCTGGCCGCCGACTTCTTCGCGGCGCAGTTGACCAGTCCCTCCGGTCTGCCCGGCCGGCAGTTCCTCGACGGCCGCGGCTTCGACAAGGTGGCCGCCGAACAGTTCGGCATCGGGTTCGCCCCCACCGGCGGACGCGAGCTCGGCCAGCACCTGAAGGGGCGTGGCTTCTCCGACGAGGAGCTGGTGAAGGCCGGCCTCGTCCGCGAGAACGGCTGGGACTTCTTCCAGGGCCGCGTGCTCTGGCCGATCCGGGACGCGGGCCGGTCGGTCCTCGGCTTCGGGGCGCGGAAGATCTTCGACGACGACCGGATGCCCGCCAAGTACCTGAACACCCCGGAGACCATCGTCTACAAGAAGTCGAACGTGCTCTACGGGCTCGACCTGGCCAGGGGCAACATCGCCAAGAAGAACCAGGCCGTGGTGGTCGAGGGCTACACCGACGTGATGGCGTGCCATCTCGCCGGGGTGGACACGGCGGTCGCATCCTGCGGCACGGCGTTCGGCGACGACCACGCCAGGCTGCTGCAGCGGCTGCTCGGCACCGGGGACATCAGCGGCGGCGAGGTCATCTTCACCTTCGACGGGGACGCGGCCGGTCAGGCCGCCGCGCTGAAGGTGTTCAAGGGCGACCAGAACTTCCTCGCCCAGACCTACGTCGCGGTGGAGCCGACCGGTCTGGATCCGTGTGACCTGCGGATCCAGTCCGGGGACGCGGCGCTGCGCGAGCTGGTGGGCCGGCGCGTGCCGCTGTACCGGTTCGTGATGCGCAACGTGGTCTCCGGCTACGACCTCGACCGGGTGGACGGGCGGCTGGCGGCGCTGCGGGCGGCGGCGCCCCTGGTCAGCAGCATTCGGGACGCGTCACTCGTGCCCGGCTACCTGCGCGAGCTCGCCCAGCTGCTCGGCATGGATCCTGAGGAGGTCCGGCGCGAGGTGAAGGTCACCGTGCAGCGCCGCTCCCGCCCGGAGTCGCGGCGGCCGGAGCCGGCGCCGGGGGACGCCCTGCCAGGCATGCCGGAGCCGCAACCCGGCCTGCCGGTGCCCGATCCCCGGGATCGGCGGCTCGAGGCCGAGCGCGGCACGCTGCGGCTGATCGTCCGGGCGCCGGAGACCTTCGACGCCACCTGGGACGGGCTCACCCCGGACGACTTCACGCACCCGGCCTTCCGGGCGCTGTTCGAGTGCGTCGTGGCCGCCGGGGAGGGCCCGGGAGGCTGGACGCAGCGCGTCCTCGCCGCCCGTCCCGACCCGGTGCTGGAACAACTCGTGGTCTCGCTCGCCGTGGAGCCCGTCCTGCGGGAGCCCACCGAGGCCTACGCCCGTGAGTACGCGGCCCAGCTGCGGGTGCTCACGCTCTCGCGTCGGATCGCGGAGCTGAAGTCGAAGCTGCAGCGCACGAACCCGCTGGACGACCAGCCCGCCTACAACCGCATGTTCGCCGTCCTGGTGAACCTGGAGAAGGAACGCAAGGAGTTGCTGGCACTCGCCACCGGCCCCGCCCTCTAGGGTCCGTGCCCGGCAGACCGAAGTGGCGGAGAGGCCGTTCAGGCCCGGGATGGCGTTGTGATCGTCGCGAGCAACTCCGCGAGGTCGGCGGGCCGGCTCCACATGGGCCAGTGACCCGTGGGCAGATCGAGCAGGGCGACCTGCTGAAGCCGCGCGACCTCTGCGAACATCGGGTGCCCCGCCTTGGCGAGCTGCAGGAGTTGCTGGCTGGGGATGGAGCAGCACACCAGGGTCGTGGGCACCGCGAATCGCCGATCGTTGCGGAGGACGACCGGTTGGTTCGCGACCAGGCCGGGCTCGGGCACGGCCCGGCTGCGGAAGCGGTCGAGCATGGCCGGGTCGAGCCCGTCAAGGCTGGCCTGCTCCGCCAGTGCCCCGAAGGACGGCAGCGGCACCTCGGCCCGGTCTCCTGCCGTGTCCTCTGCGGCGGACGTCGCCGGGCCGCTGTCGACCCACACCACGTGCTCGACCAGCTCGGGGTGGCGGTCGAGCACGAGGCTCACCGGGGCGTTGGCTCCGCTGTGCGCGACGACGATGCACCGTCTGCCGGTGTCCGATTCCTGCCGCAGTGCGTGCTCGATGGCCGCTGCCTGGTCGTCCAGCGTGCGGCTGGTGCGCTGCGGGTCCTGGGCATCGAGCCCCGGCAGGGTCAACGCGATGACTCGTCGGCCGGTTGCGGCGAGGTGTTCCGCGACCTCGTCCCATGCCCAGGCCCCCAGCCAGTAGCCGGGGATCAGCACGAGCGTGGGTTCGGGATGCTGGTTTGTCATGGAACGATCGTGGCCCGTCGCATGGACAACGGGATGTCACTGTTTCTGGCACTGTTTTGGCACGATGGGGTCGTGAAGCGAGCCGAACGACTGCACGCGATGGGCGAGCTGCTGCGTCGCAGGGGCACCCGTGGCTGCACGGCTGAGCGGTTGGCAGCCGAGTTCGGGGTGTCGGTGCGCACGGTCAAGCGCGACCTGGCCGCTCTGGAGACCAGCGGGCTTCCGGTCTGGTCCCGTCCTGGACCAGGCGGGGGCTATGGCCTGGCGGCCCATGCCTCCCTGCCGCCGGTGAGCCTGACGCCGGCGCAGGCGGTCTCGCTGCTGGCGGCGGTCTCGGCTGCGAGCGACGCGCCCTACTCCGACCTCGCTGCCGCGGGGGTGGGCAAGATCCTGGACGTGCTCGACCCGCGGACCAGGCAGCGAGCCCACGAGCTGGCGGCCCGAGTGTGGGTCAACCAGACCGAGTCCACTGCCAGGTCGGTCAGGTCAGCGCTCGAACAGGGGATGACCGACCAGAAGGTGCTGCGCCTGGAGTACCTCTCCGCCGACGCCACTCGTTCCGTCCGCGACGTCGAGCCGGTGCTGTTCGGATCGACCGGTGGCCACTGGTACCTGGTGGGCTGGTGCCGTCTCCGCGATGCCATGCGATGGTTCCGGCTGGACCGCATCCAGACCGCATCGGTCACCAAGGACCCGTGTACCGGTCACACCGTCGACGAAGTCGGAGCACCACCACCCACCGCACGCCCGGTGAACGGCCCACACGGGGGCTGATCACGTCAACCCCACCGGTCAGTTCACCCTTGTTGCCCGGGTGTGAGGTCGTCCCCAGGAATCGGGTGTTGTCCGATTGTTGCCGCACAGGCGCGAAGTCGTACGGTCAAATTCCGCTGGACGGCCGCAGGGTGGGAGGCATGCACAGACCGTCACCCACCCCACTGCTCACCGCGGCCGAGGAGCGCCTCCTCGCCCGGGACATCGAAGCCGGTGTGATCGCCCGGCACCTGCTCGACACCGGCGCCCCTCCGGTGGCCGCGACCACGGAGGAGCTCGAAGAGATCGCCACGACCGGAGAGCAGGCGTGGCAGCGCTTCCTGCTGGCCAACCTGCGCCTGGTCTGGAAGCTGGCCGGACGGGAGGCGCGCCGCAGCGGTCTGCCCACCGACGAGCTCTTCCAGGAGGGCTTCGTCGCCCTCGCCGGTGCGCTGCAGCGCTACGACCCCGAGCGGGGCCGGTTCTCCACCTTCGCGACGATCCGGGTGTGCCAGCATCTCGCGGAGGTCGGCGCGGCCCGGTTCGGCGAGCTCGCACTGCCACCGAGCCGCGCCCTCCAGCTGCGCCGGGCCCGAGCCCTCGCCGCAGCGCTGGGCCAGGAGCGGGGCGGCACGGTCGTCGCGACCGATCTCGCCCAGGAGTTCGGCCGGCCGCCGACCTGCACGAGCCGGCTGCTGGGTTACCGGCGGCCCATCGGGCTGGACGGTGCGACGGACGGCACGGGCATCCCGGAGGCCGTGCCGCGAGACTTCGACGCCGCCATCTACGGCGAGCAGGTCCGCCGCGTGCTCGGCCGGCTGGACGCGGACCAGGCCCGCGTCCTGGCTCTGCGCTACGGCTTCGCCACGGGCGGGCCGGTGGAGGTCACCGAGGTCGCAACGCGACTGACGCTGAGCCCGAGCACCGTCCGTCGGCTGGAGCGCAGGGCGCTGGCCGCCCTGCGGCCCCTGGTGGCCTCGCTCGACCCCTGCGCCGAGGAGCCGCTGGCCGGTTGAGCCGTCACGAAGGGTGGTGCGTCTGGTGGGGTGGCCCTTCGTGATGCTCGCTGGCGCTCGCTCCTCAGCGCGAACCGCCGAGATCGCTCGAGCTTGTCAAGACGTGGTGATCCGGCGCTCGGGCGCAGGGACCGGTGAGGTCGGCGGGCGACGGTGGACGGCTCAGCCGGCGCGGGGGTCGAGCTTGTGGATCACCTGGTAGGGATCGCGCTCGAGTCGGCGTCCGGACCAGCGGAGCAGCGCCCGGGCGAGCAGCACGATGGCCACGAGCATGATCAGGCCGGCACCGAGGCTGCCGACGAAGCCGGCCACGATCCACCAGAGTGTGCCGCCGATGCCGGCGAGCACGAAGAAGCCCATGAACCAGCCGAACACCTTGAGAAAGGAGCCGTGCCGCTGCCCGACCCGGGACTGGTCGCTGGGGTTGAGCACGCTGGACGCGGAGCCGACGCCCATGCCGAGCGCGAGCACGCAGGTGCCGGCGAGGATCGCGGGCAGCAGCGTGGTCCCCGGACTGCCCTGGGTGACGGCCTCGACGAGCGTGAAGGCAAGGACCAGCGGGACCAGGTACAGCAGTGGCGCGATCGCCTTGCCCAGCAGGACGCGGCGCAGCGGTGCGCCGCCGAGGACCAGGTAGGTGAACCCCTGGCCGTCGTAGCCGAACACGTTGAAGCTGCCCGCGACCACGGACATCGCCGCGAACGCGGCCGCCTGCGCCTCAGGGCCGTACTCGGCGAAGCTGGCGTGCGCGACCACCACGCCCATCACCGGTGGGATCACCAGCGTCTGGATCGCGCGCGGAGAGCGCAGGAAGAAGTAGCGCAACTGCTGGGACGCTGCCGCGAGCGTCGGCCCGGCCGGGAGACCCCTCAGGACGGGCGGCGTCAGCGGCAGCGCGACCGTGGTGGTCCGGCGCGAGCCTCGGCGCTGCCCGCTCAGCCCGCCGTTCACGCGCTTGCCGAGCACCCACGCCCAGGCTGCGAGGGCGAGCCCGGTCGTGACCGCGACGATGCCGAGCCGCAGGCAGGCATCGAGCCAGTCGCCGTCCCTCGCGCTGAGGACCGCCCGGCCCGCGGCTCCGGGCGGGATCCAGCTGAGCGCCGTGCCCACCGGGCTGGACGCCGGCTGGCCGTCGAGCGCGGCGGTCGCCGCACGGGCCTGCTGGGCGAACAGGTACACCCCGAGCACGAGCAGGCTCGCCGCGAAGGCCGCGATGTCGGTGCCCCGCCGGGATCGCAGTGCGCCCGCGAGCAGGGCCTGGGCCGAGCGTGACACCGCGACGCACATCACCGTGTAGGCCACAGCCGTGACCACGGAGACGAGGCGCAGCGACAGGTGCTCGGTCGGCGCCAGCAGCCCGCCGGATGCGAACAGGAACGTGAAGGCGGCCGTCGGGGAGATCAGGGCGCCGGCCAGCAGTCCGGACACCTGCTGCCAACCGGTCAGCGGGAACTGCTCGAGTCGCTGGGGATCGACGATGCCGTCCGCGAGGGTGGGCTCGACGATCGGCCCCACCACCCAGGGGATGGAGACGAGGAAGAACACGGCGAGCACGAACAGGTCGGCGCGTCCGCCGCTCGAGACCAGCACGGCGTTGCCCATGCCGGCCAGCAGGCCGCCGACGCCGCCGAGCACCCAGGAGGTGGCGAAGTAGAGCTGCGCCCGGTTGCCGCTGCCGCGGTTCCTGCGGGCGATCGCCAGCCTCAGCCGGAGGAGGACGAGAGCCACGAGAGCTCACCCTCCCCGAGGTCGCGGCCACCGACGAGTTCGACGAAGGCGTCCTGCAGGTTGCGGTCGCCGGCCACCTCGGCCACGGTGCCCTCGGTGAGGACCCGGCCCGCGCCGATCACGACGACCCGGTCGCAGAGCCGCTGGACGACGTCCATCACATGGCTGGCGAACACGACCGTGCCACCGCCGTGGCGGTAGAGCCGCAGCATGTCCTCCATCACCTGGGTGTTCACCGGGTCGAGGGCGCCGAACGGCTCGTCGAGGACCAGGACCCGTGGGCTGTGCAGCAGCGCGACGGCCAGGCCGATCCGCTTGACCATGCCGAGGGAGAAGTCGGCGATCAGTTTCTCGCCCTGGTCCTCGAGGTCGAGCACGCGCAGCAGCTCCGCCGAGCGTTCCGCGACCACGCCGGGTGCCATGCCGCGGAGCATCCCGGCGTACTCGAGCATCTCCGGTGCGGTGAGCCGGTCGAAGAGCACGGGGTTGTCGGGCACGAACCCCACGCGAGCCTTGGCGGGTAGCGGGTCGGGCCAGACCGGGACGCCGTCCAGCGTCGCGGTGCCCGCGTCCGGACGCAGCAGTCCGGTGAGCATCCGCAGCGTGGTCGACTTCCCGGCGCCGTTCGGGCCGGCGATGCCGTAGAAGGTGCCGCGGGGAATCACGAGGTCGATGCCGTCGACGGCGTGCTTGTTCCCGAAGGTCTTCCTCAGACCGTGTGCTTCGACTGCGACCGGCAGCACCAGGACGTCCCCTCTCGCACCGCGTCCCGCCCGCTCCTCGGCGGGACGCAGCTGTCGCAGCCTATCGGCCGTGATCCTCCGGGCGCTGTCGCCCGTGATGGGACTGCTGCACCGCTGCGGCGTTCAGCGGGAGCCGAACAACGGGGCCAGCTCCTCGGTCCAGACATCGACGCCGAGCTTCACCACCAGCGCCGTGACCACCACGAGGAAGGCGATCCGGACGAAGCCGCTGCCGCGGGCGATCGCGGTGCGCGAACCCAGGTACCCGCCGGCCATGTTCGCGACGGCGAGAATGATCCCCAGTCCCCACAGCACCGCACCGTGCGGCACGAACAGCAGCAACGCGCCGAGGTTGGTGGCGGCGTTGACGATCTTCGCCTTGGCGGAGGCCTCGAGGAAGCTGTAGCCCAGCACGCTGACCACGGAGAGCACGAGGAACGTGCCGGTGCCTGGTCCCAGCAGGCCGTCGTAGGCACCGATCCCCGCGCCGAGCGCGATCGCGCTGCCGTAGTGGCGGTGACCGCTGAACCGCAGGCTGGTCTCCGCGCCGAGGGTCGGCCGGGCAGCGGTGAAGACGGCGACAGCGAGCAGCGCGACCACGATGATCGGCTTGATCACCGCGACCGGCAGCACGGTGGCCACGGCTGCGCCGCAGAAGCTGCCGGCGAGCGCCGCGCCGGCCATCGGCAGCGCGGTGCGCAGGTCCGGGCCGATTCGCCGGTAGTAGGTGATGCTGCTCGTCGTGGTGCCGAAGATCGAGGCGAGCTTGTTGGTGGCCAGCGCCTGGACGGGCTGAATCCCCGGGACCAGCAGCAGGGCCGGCAGCTGCAGCAGTCCGCCGCCGCCGACCACCGCGTCCACCCAACCGGCCGCCAGTGCAACCGCGGCCAGGAGCGCCACTGCCTCCCAGCCGAGGCCGGTGGGGGTGAGGGCGGACAGGTCCACGGGGTTCTCCGCTCGTGCGGGTGCGGTTCGGGAGATTCTAGGGCGCGATTCGTCGTCCGGGGCTTCAAGATCTCGTCATCCCGGGCCTCAGGATCTCGTCATCCCGGGCTTGACCCGGGATCCCCGTGGTGGCGTAGCCGGTCAGGCGCGGGGATCCCGGGGTTCGCCGGGATGACGATGAGGGTCGGGATGACGATGGGGGTGTCGCCGGGCCCTCGTCAGGCCGGGCGGATCAGGCAGGCGCCGGGGACCGCGAACGGGAGCAGCCGGAGCGGTTCGGGGGAGAGGGCGTCGATGAGACCCTGGTGGATCGCACAGACCACCTCGGGACGGCGTTGCGCGGAGGCGAGCAGCGGGCAGGTGTGCAGCGCGATGCCGTCCGGCGCGGGCTCCGGCGTGAAGCCCTGGGCCGCGAGGATCTCGGTGAGATCGCGCCGGTCGGACGCGAGCCGGCGACCCCAGCCGATGCCGACGGCCCGGGCGGCGGGCACGGGATCGGGGGTGGCGGCGAGGTGCTCGGCCACGGCCTCGACCAGCGCGCCGGAGGAGTCGAGGTCGGGATCCTGCAGGGCGACCTGGCGCCCGGCGACGGTCGCCGCGTAGGCCCGGGCAGGCCGACCCCGGCCACCCGCGGTCTGGGCGACCTCTTCGGCGAAGCCGGCGTCGACCAGACCGTCGAGGTGCTGGCGAACGCTGTTCTGGTGGCCGCCGAGCACCGCGTGCAGCGCTGCGATCGTGACCGGACCCTGCTCGACGAGCGCACGCAGCACCCGCAGGGCCGCCGGCCGGGGCCGGTCGGTGCGTACCGGGAGCGGTCCGGTCGCGTACGGGGTGGTCACGATCGCCACTGTAGTGGTAATTTTTCCATAGTGCCATGTAATAAAGGCACGGTGCGATGTCGTGAAGGAGAGTGCGGATGTGCAGCTACTGCGGTTGTGACTCCATCGAGGTGATCGGCCGGTTCATGGCCGAGCATGTGGAGATCATCAACGCGACGGGTGAGTTGCGCGCCGCCGTGCATTCGAACGAGCCGGACGCGGTCGCCGCGGCCCGCACGGTCGTGGCGAGCCTGCTCTGGCCGCACACCACGGCGGAGGAGGCGGGCCTGTTCCGGGTGATGGCCCAGGACGAGGTGTACGCAGACCACATCGCCGGCCTCTGCGCCGAGCACGAGAGCCTGGACCTGCTGCTGGCCGCGATCACGCCCGGTGACGCCGGTGCGATGGCCCGCTTCGAGGACGCGCTGCGCGAGCACATCGACAAGGAGGACAACGGGCTGTTCCCCGCCGCGGCGATCGCGCTGGACGGCCCGCAGTGGGTGGAGGTCCACGAGACCACTCCCCACACCGCCGACCATTCCCACGACCACGACCACCCGCACGACCATTCCCATGACCACCCGGGCACCGACGGCTCTCCGCATCCGTCCGAGGCTCCGGGTGGGGCCGGCCGCGACGCCGTCCCCTCGCGTTGACGACGCCGTCCGTCCCGGTGGCCGCCCCGACCCCCTCCGCGGCGGCCACCACCCGTCGAAGGGCCACCAGAAGCCGCCTGCTCCTGGTGGCCCTCGGCGGGGCGGCCCTGCTCTCCGGTCTGGACGCGGCGCTGGTCAGGCTCGAGGTCTGGGCGCCGGTGGCGTCCGTGCGCGTGGGTGATGTGCACGGCCAGGTGATGGTGCTCGGCTTCCTCGGCACCCTGATCTCGCTGGAACGTGCGCAGTCGCTGGGCCGCGCCTGGGCCTATCTCGCCCCGGCACTGTTCGGCGCGGGCGCACTCGCCCTGATCAGTCCCGCGCCCCTGCTGCTCGGCCAGCTCCTGCACGTCGAGGCCGGCCTGCTGTTCCTCGGGGTGTACGTCGCGCTGTGGCGGCGGGCGCCGCGTCCGCTGGTCGCCGTGCAGGTGCTCGCGGCCGTACTGGCCCTCGGCGGAGCGGTCGTCGCGCTGCTGGTGGACGTGCCGTCCGCCCTGCCCTGGCTGGCGGGCTTCGTGGTCGTGACGATCGCCGCCGAACGGGCGGAACTGGCGTCGCTCGTGATGGGGCCGCGGGCCGACCGCTGGATCCTGGGACTGGCCGCGGCGCTGACGCTCGCGGCTCTCGCCGCGCTGGTGCTGCCACCGGTCGGCACCCGGCTGTTCGGCCTCGCCCTGCTCGCCACCGCCGCCTGGCTGGTGGCGCACGACGTCGTCCGCCGACAGCTCCGGCTCGGCGGGCAGCGTCGCTACCTCGCGGCCGCGCTGCTCGCCGGCTACGTGAACCTCGCTGTCGCCGGTACCGTCCTGGCCGTCTTCGGCCTGCCGGGCGCCAAAGGTCCCTACGACGTCGTCGTGCACGGGGTGTTCCTGGGCTTCGCGGTGTCGATGGTGATGGCGCACGCGCCGGTGATCCTGCCCGCGGTGCTGGGCCGGCCGCTGCCGTACCGTCCGGTGCTCTGGGTGCCGCTGGTGCTGCTGCACGCGGGCCTTCTCGTGCGGTTCACCGGAGCCCTCGCCGACCTCACCGTGCTGTGGCAGGCCGGCGGAGTGGTTACGGTGGTGGCGATGCTGGTCTTCCTTCTCACCGCGGTCACGCTGGTGGTGCGCGGATGACCGCTCCGACCGCCCGTCCGGCGAACCGCCCGACCGGACGCGGCCGTTCCCGCTGGCGGGACTACCCGCTGCTGGGCTGGTTCCTGGTCGCCGTGGTCGTCGCGATCGCTCACCGCTGGCTGCCGGACGCGAACTGGCTCATGCTGCACCTGGTGCTGCTCGGTGCGCTCACCCACTCGATCCTCGTGTGGAGCTTCCACTTCGCGCAGACCCTGCTGCGCTCGCCCGCGTCGCCGGCGCAGGCGAAGGCCCTGGACCGGAGGCTCATGCTGGTCACCGCCGGCGCGGTCGCGGTCCTGGCCGGCGTGCCGCTGAGCCTCTGGCCGCTCGTCCTGGCGGGAGGCACGGCCGTGGCCGTCGCCGTCGGCTGGCACGGACTGGAGCTGTGGCGAATGCTGCGCAGGGCGCTGCCGGCGCGATTCCGGGTGAGCGTCCGGTACTACCTCTGGGCCGCCTGCGCCCTGGTGGTCGGCGCCGGGTTCGGCATCACGCTCGCCTGGGAGTGGCCCGACCCCTGGCACGGCCGGCTGCTCGTCGCCCACGCCCTCGCCAACCTCCTCGGCTGGGTCGGGCTCACGGTCACCGGCACGCTCCTGACGTTGTGGCCCACCATGCTGCGCACCCGCCTCGACCCGGCGGCGGAGCGCTGGACGCGACAGGCCCTGCCGGTGTTCGGCGGTGCGATCGCGGTCGCGGTCGGCGGTGCGCTCGCCGGACTCGGCTGGCTGGCCGCCGCAGGCGTCGTGGGCTATCTGGCCGGGTTGGCCCTGTGGGGACGCGGGCTGTGGCGGCCGCTGCGGCAGAGCCCGCCGCGGGAGTTCGGCCCGGCCTCGGTGACGGTGGCGCTGTGCTGGCTGGTGGCCGGCCTCGGGTGGGCGGGCTGGCTGCTCGCGACCGCCGCCGACTGGGCCGTGGTGCGCGAGGGTTTCATCTGGCCGGCGGCCGTGCTGGGCGCCGGCTTCGGCGTCCAGGTGCTCACCGGTGCGCTGTCGTACCTGCTGCCGTCCGTGCTGGGCGGCGGGCCGAGCGTGGTGCGGGCCGGCCAGCAGTGGTTCAACAAGGCCGGGTCGTTCCGGCTGATCGCGATCAACGGCGGCCTGCTGCTGTGGCTGCTGCCCACCCCGAGCTGGGTGAAGGTGACCGGTTCGCTGCTCGCGCTGGTCGCCGCGGCGAGCTTCCTGCCGCTGATGGTGCTCGGGCTGAAGGCCAGCATCGCCGCCCGCAGGGAGCTGCTCGCTCGCAGGGAGTCGGACGGGGCGCTGCCCGCTCCGGCGCCCGCACCCGAGCCGGACCAGCGTCCGACGATCTTCACCGCCGGCCAGCTGATCGCCGGCCTGACCGCGCTGGCCACGGCCGTGGTGGTCGGGGTCGGCGTCGACCCGGCCGCCGCGGGCGCGGTGCCGGCGGCCTCGACCGCTCAGGTGGCGGCCACCGGACGGGTCGTCCGGGTCGAGGTGGCCATGCACGGCATGCGGTACAGCCCGTCGTCGGTCCAGGTGAACGCCGGCGACCGGCTGGTGGTCGCGCTGACGAACCACGACACCACCACCCATGACCTCGTCATCGGCTCCGCCCGCAGCGCCCGGATCGGACCCGGCGCGACCACGGAGCTGGACGCCGGCGTGATCGCCGCGTCCACCCAGGGTTACTGCTCGGTCGCCGGGCACCGGCAGATGGGCATGGTCTTCGACGTGCTGGTGGACGGCGCCGCGGCGGGGCCGGTCACCACCGCACCCGCGAACGGCCACGACCACTCGATGCAGCCCGCCACCGACGCGACCGCGACCGACGTGGTCGATCCCGTGCTGCCGCCGTTGGGCGACGAGCGGGTGCACACGCTCACCCTCACCGTTCAGGAGGTGCCGCTCGAGGTGGCGCCCGGGGTGTGGCAGCGGCGCTGGACGTACAACGGGGGTCCGGTCGGGCCGACCCTGCACGGCCGGGTCGGCGACGTCTTCGTGATCACCCTGGTGAACGACGGCTCGATGGGCCACTCCATCGACTTCCACGCCGGCGCACTGGCCCCGGACAAGCCGATGCGCACCATCGAGCCGGGGGAGCGGCTCACCTACCGGTTCACCGCGACGAGGGCCGGCATCTGGATGTACCACTGCTCGACGATGCCGATGACCGCCCACATCGCGGCCGGGATGACCGGTGCCGTGGTCATCGAGCCGGACGGCCTGTCGGCGGTGGACCGCTCGTACGTGCTGGTGCAGTCCGAGGTGTACCTGCAGACCGCCGCGACCGACGCGGCGTCCGCGACCGAGGTGGACGCGGACGCCGCCGCGGCTGCCGGCCAGCCGTCCTACGTCGTGTTCAACGGGGTCGCCGGGGGCTACGACCAGGAGAAGCTGACCGCGAAGGTCGGGGAGCGGGTGCGGTTCTGGGTGCTGGACGCCGGGCCGAACCGTCCGTCCAGCTTCCACATCGTCGGCGCGCAGTTCGACACGGTGTTCCTCGAGGGCGCCTACTCCCTCACGCATGGCCGGGACGCGTTCGGCAACACCGGCGGCGGTTCCCAGGCGCTCGGCCTGCACCCCGCGCAGGGCGGCTTCGTCGAGACAGTCTTCCCCGAGCCGGGCCGCTACCCGATGGTGACCCACGCGATGGCCGACGCCGAGCGCGGTGCTCACGGCTACGTACAGGTGAGCGACTGAGGCCCTCGCCCGGTCACCGCGGGTCCACACCACGTCGTGGAGGGAAACCCGCCAAGACGCCGGGAAACCCCGCACAGTGTTGTGTGAGAGCTCGGGTCTCGGCGGTGGCGGCGGCTGTGGCTAGGGTGTCCGCAGCGAGGAGGAGGAACATGGCGAAGATCCCGATCATCATCGACACCGACACGGCGCAGGACGACTGCGTGACGATCCTGCTGGGCCTGCTCGACCCGGCTGCCGACCTGCGCGCGATCACCATGGTCGCCGGCAACGTTGCGTTCGAGCAGCAGGTGGCGAACGCCCACCTCACCCTGAACGTCGCCGGTCGGCTCGGCCAGGTACCGGTGTTCACCGGCTGCCGGCGGCCGATGCTGCGGGAATGGGCATCCGCCCAGGACGTGCACGGGGACGGCTCGGGCGGCCTCTCGATGGACCTCGCGGACATCGAGGCACCCGACGAGCACGCCGTGAACGCGCTGCTCCGGCTCACCGCCGAGGCGTCTGGCGAGCTGAGCATCATCGCGATCGGCCCGCTCACCAACCTCGCCACCGCCGTGGTGATGGACCGGAGCTTCGCCGGCAGGGTGAAGAGGCTCTACATCATGGGTGGCTCCAACAACGGCCGCGGCAACATCACCCCGAGCGCCGAGTTCAACTTCTACGTCGACCCCGATGCCGCGCAGATCGTGCTGGACGCGGGCTTCGCCGACGTCCACATGGTGCCGTGGGCGCCGCTCACCCTGCGCGATGCGACGATCGCCCGGGCCGACTACGACCGACTCTGCGCGATCGGGACGCCGCTGGCCAGGTTCTTCCAGCGGATCTGCGACGCCACCATCGACTACGACGAGTCGGTCGGCGTGGACGGCTCCACCCACCCGGACTCGCTGACCCTCGCCGTGCTGCTGCACCCCGAACTCGTGCGGGAGGAAGCGCCCTACCGGGTGGACGTGGAGACCGCGTCCGAGCTCACGCGGGGGATGTCCACGATGGCCTGGGAGAAGTTCGGCCTCGCCCCGAACGCCCGGGTGGTCGAGGCCGTCGACCCCGCGGCCTTCCGGACCCTGCTCCACGACCTGCTCAGCATTCCTACCGCCCCCACCCGCCCGATCGCCGGCCTGTAGGGACGGTTCCTGACCAGGCCCACCTGAACAGAAAGGGGACGGGTCCCTTTCCGTTCATTCACCGCCCATCATGAGCGGAAAGTGAACGGAAAGGGACCCGTCCCCGTTTTTGTTCAGGGCGGACCGAGAGAGGAACCGTCCCCGGCCCGTCCCCCGGACGGGCGTCGCCCGCGAGGGGTCTTACCGACGCGTGCCCGGATGGGGTTCCATCGTGGTCCGGAGGTATCAGCGCGGGTGGCGCCCACCTCCGAGATGCAGGACCTGAGGAGGGGCGATGCTGAGGATGGAGAGCTGGGAACCGGTGGTTCCCGACCCGCACCGGGGAGTTGTGACCGCGCCGTCCCGCTACGTCCGTCACGCCGGGCACACGGCGGCGTCCCTCGCCCGGATCATCAAGGAGCACTCGGTCGATCAGCGCTGCGTCGACCACGTGACCGCGTGGGCGCACGAGTCGACGGCGTTCGGCAGCGACCAGAGCCTGGTCACGGAGGACGCCTACGCCGTCCTCGGCTGGACGAGCGCAGCCGTGCTGCGGTCGACGCTGTCCCAGCGGCTGCACGCGCTCAACCCGGTGGCGGCCTTCCGGCTGCTCGAGCAGCCCGAGATCGAACGGCTCGAACAGGCTCGCCTCGACTACGTCGTGCTGCGCAGTCGCTACGGGTTCGGCAACGAGTGGCCGGCCGAGTTGAGCGGCGCCATCTCGGCCCTCGACATCGACCTGTGGTTCGCGCCCGGTCCTGCGGAACTGGACGGGGCGGTCGCGCTCGACCTCGACAGCTACCTGCGGCACTTCGCCGGCACGGAGATCGCCGACTGATACCGGTGGGGGCCTATCCCCGGCGCGCGGCTGAACGGCATACTCGCGGCATGGGCCGGGACCTGGAATCCGCGACTTTTACGCGGGAACAGCGCCTTCGCTACCGCGACAAGGTGAAGACGTGTCTCGACGTGTTCGAGCAGATGCTCGCCACCAGGTCGTTCGAGTTCGAACGGCCGCTCGCCGGCATGGAGATCGAGCTGAACCTCGTGGACCCGGACTACCGGCCGAAACCGGACAACGTCGAGGTGCTGGCCGCGATCGCCGATCCGGAGTACCAGACCGAACTCGCCCGGTTCAACATCGAGTTCAACGTGGCTCCCCACCCGCTGGGCGGCGACAGCGCGGTGACGCTGGAGCGGGATCTGCGCGCCTCGCTGAACGAGGCCGAACGGCGGTGCGCGGAACTCGGCGCCCACATCCTGATGATCGGCATCCTGCCCACCATCATGCCCGAGCACTTCGAGGGCGACTGGATGAGCGCCAACGCCCGCTACCAGGCGCTCAACGATGCCGTGCTGGCCGCGCGCGGCGAGGACATCCTGCTGGACATCGCCGGTCCGACGGGGGAGCGGCTCCAGACCTGGGCCGACTCGCTCGCGCCCGAGTCGGCCTGCACGTCGATGCAGCTGCACCTGCAGGTGCGTCCGAGTGAGTTCGCCGCCCACTGGAACGCCGCGCAGGTGCTGGCCGGACCGCAGCTGGCCCTCGGCGCGAACAGTCCGTACTTCCTGGGCAAGGAGCTGTGGGCCGAGACCCGGATCGAGCTGTTCACGCAGGCCGCGGACACCCGTCCGGTGGAGCTGAAGAACCAGGGAGTGCGCCCGCGGGTGTTCTTCGGGGAGCGCTGGATCACGTCCATCTTCGACCTGTTCGAGGAGAACACCCGGTACTTCCCGGCGATGCTGCCGGAGCTGGACGACGAGGATCCGCAGGAGGCGTTCGACGCCGGCCGGACGCCGAAGCTCGCCGAGATGCGGCTCCACAACGGGACGATCTACCGGTGGAACCGCCCGATCTACGACATCGTGGCCGGACGTCCGCACCTGCGGGTGGAGAACCGGGTGCTGCCCGCCGGCCCGACGATCGTGGACATGCTGGCCAACGCGGCCTTCTACTACGGCGTGCTGCGCACGATGGTGAACGAGGACCGTCCGGTGTGGTCGCGGATGTCGTTCAACACCGCGACGGAGAACTTCGCGATCGGTGCCCGCAACGGCATCGACGCGACGCTGTTCTGGCCGGGACGCGGGGAGGTGCCGGCCAGCGAGCTCGTGCTGCGCGAGCTGTTGCCGATGGCCCACGAGGGCCTCGCCGACTGGGGCGTGGACGCCGACGTGCGCACCCGCTTGCTCGGGGTGATCGAGGGACGCTGCCTCTCCGGCCAGAACGGCGCGGACTGGCAGGTCGCCACCGTCCGCGCACTGGAGGCCCGCGGCCTGTCCCGTCCCGACGCCCTCCGCGAGATGGTCGCCCACTACGCCGTGAACATGCACTCCAACGAGCCCGTCCACACCTGGCCCCTGCCCCTCTGAGCCGCACCCCACGAACCGCGGGCGCAGCGAGCGTCGCTCTGCCGCTCCCCGGGACCGTGGCGGTTGGCGGCCGCCTCGCGCGGTCAGCGCAGCCCGGGGAAGACGGCGGTCAGGCCGGCCACGACCATCTCCACGGCGATCGCGGCCAGGATCATCCCCATCAGCCGGGTCATGATCGTCCGCAGCGTCTGGGACAGCAGGTGCCCGATGTCGGCCGCGAAGAACAGCACGACCGCGAGGATCACGATGACGGCCAGCAGGGCCAGTCCCGTGGCGAGGTAGCCGGCCGGGGAGGAGTTGCTGCCGGGCAGCAGCACCAGGGTGGTGATGGTGCCGGGGCCGACCATCATCGGGAAGGCCAACGGGTAGAAGGACGGGTCGTTGACCTGTGTGTGGTGTTCCTGCTCGGTAGGTGTGCCCGTGTGGGCAGTACTGCCGGCTCCGTTGAGCATGCCGAGCCCGATCATCAGCAGCACGATGCCGCCGGCGATCCGGAAGTCGTCCACGCTCACTCCGAAGAAGCCGAGCACGGGTGACCCGGCGAGAAGGATCACGACCCCCAGCAGGGCGCTGTAGAGGGCGGCCCGCAGACCGGTGCGGCGCTGGGTCTTCGCGTCCTGACCGCTGGTGAGGGACAGGAACATCGGCAGCGCGACGAACGGGTTCATGATCGCGAACAGCGCGGCGAAGGCCTTCGCGAACAGCACGACATCCACGGCTCAACCCGTCCCTTCCCTGGTCAGGACTGCCAGAACTCCTGGTAGATGGCGCTGGAGGGCGCCTCCATCAGGGTCTGGTACTCGTCGGAGGGAAGGGCGAGGGCCGTGACGGACAGGTCGTGGTTGCTCGCGAAGGAGACGCCGAGGCCGGCGCGCCCGCCGGGCAGCGTGAAGCCGAGCAGGTCCAGGATCGTGGGCAGGACGGACAGCTGGTCGGCGCCGTCGCGACCGAAGCGGACGCCGTCCGGGCTCCAGGCGCGGAAGAAGATCGTCCGGTCGGTGAGGTTGGCGAGGATCGGGCCGTAGTCGCCACCGTCCGCGGTGTTCTTCAGGTGGTCACCCATCAGCACCACGACGGTGTCGTCGAGGTAGCCGGCGTCCTTCAGGTGCTCGAGGAAGCCGGCCACCGCGCGTCCCGAGCACTTCAGCGCCGTGGCCATCGGCACCTCGTCCGCGGTGGTGCAGGACGGGAACACCCCGGCCGGCTCGTGGGTGTCCATGGTGAGGATCGTCAGGTTGAACGGCTTCCCTGCGTCACGCAGGTCGGCCAGCTCCGCCCTGGCGCGGGCAAACAGCCGGGCGTCGGAGAGACCCCAGACCGAGATGTTCTCGCGATCCTCACCGTCCTCCTCCCAGTCGGAGAGTCCCTGCACGGAGGTGTAGCCGTGGTCGGTGAGGAAGGTGTCCTTCCCGGCGAACCGGGTGTGCGCCCCGCCGACGAACGCGTTGGTGTAGCCCTGCCCGGCGAGCAGGTCACCGAGGCAGGTGGCGCCCGGCAGGTAACGCTCCATCTGCTCGCCGAGAGTGTTGGAGTTGATCCCCGCCACCAGCAGCTTGCTCTTCAGCGGGATGCCGCACTGGGTGCCGACGATGCCGGCCATGGTCCATCCGCCGGTCGGGTACTGCCGCAGCGGATAGTCCGCCCAGCCGGCCGTGGCGTCCTGGAGGTTCTCCAGCAGGTTCTCGCCGAACACCGATTCGTCCGCGAACGTGTTCTCCGTCGACTCCAGGTAGATCGTGATCAGATTCCGCGGCTGAGCAGGGGCGTCGGCGACCGTCGGCTGCGCGTAGTAGTCGGCGACCGTGCGCGAGTCGAGCATGGCCACGGCGAACTGGGGGACGCCGGCCACCGTGAGCAGGACGCCGAGAGCCACCGCCATCGCGAGAGCCGGGACGACCAGCGTCCGCCTCCCGGTCGCCGGACGCCGCTGCCTGCGCTGCCGCAGCAGCCAGAGCGCGCCGGCCCCGAGCGTGGTGAGGACGACCGGCGCGACCAGGCACGCCACGGCCTCGCCGAGCAGGGTGTTGTCGCCCACTCCCTCGCCGCCGGCCAGCGGCAGGTTGGTCACGATCTGCTCGAAGGTGACCGGCCCGAACCGGAACCGGATCCACCCGGCGAAGGTCACGAACACCGCCGCGAGCGCGCACAACGCCCAGGGCAGCACTCGTAGCGACCGCGCTGGTCGCTGCTCGGGCGTCCTCATCCACAGCATGACAAGGGAGAATGATAGCAGCGCCGGTTGTGCGGGGCCGCGGGAGCGTGGGCAAGACTGCTGCCCGCAGCGGTGTGGACCGGTGTGGACGCCGCGCGCGACCGTTGAGCATGGACCTGGCCGACTTCTACTCGCTGATGTCGATCACCTGCTTCACCCTCGTCGGCCTGTGGTGGACGGTCGTCGAGAAGCACACCCTCTGGAAGACCGACCGGCGGCGGCGCCGCCTCGCCGGCGGGGTCTACCTGTCGTTCCTGCTGCCCGGCCTGATGAGCACCTTCGCCCAGGTGGACGCCGGCAATCCGCTGGTGTGGCGGACGAGCTTCGCCCTCGCCGCCATCGTGGGCATGGTGACCACGCTGCAGCTGGTGTCCGTGGACCGCGGCACCCGACGGGGGCCGTTCCGGCGATTCCGCTGGCTGGTCGCCGTCGTGTACGGGGTCATCCTCGCGCTCGCCGCGGTGCCGCCACTCGCCGGCCTCCTCGGTGCCACCCCGCTGCAGGCGGCGTCCGTCGCGCTGATCCTGCTGGTGGTGATGGGCCATGGGCTGACCTGGGAGTTCATGATGGAGCCGGACGCGGACCCGTCGGCCTGAGCACCGTTCGTGACCACGGCCGAACGCCACCGTTCCGGGCATTACCACCCACCCGGGCTGTGGCGTTTTACCGGAACGGTGGCGGTCGGCGTGGGTGGTCTGGTGCGGCGGGGTGGCAAGGGGCGGGCCGGCAGCCGCCGACCCCCCCCGCCGAACGCCACCTTTCCGGTCAAACGCCACACCCCGGGTGGGAGGGATTTACCGTAAGGGTGGAGTTCGGCCGTGGTCACGAACGGTGCTCAGGCCGACGGGTCCGCGTCCGGCTCCATCATGAACTCCCAGGTCAGCCCATGGCCCATCACCACCAGCAGTATCAGCGCGACGGACGCCGCCTGCAGCGGGGTGGCACCGAGGAGGCAGGCGAGTGGCGGCACCGCGGCGAGCGCG
>NZ_JARKPQ010000263.1 GCF_029975155.1 Propionicimonas sp.
TGTGCGGGGTGGCGATGTAGACCACGTCGACGTCCGGGTCGTCGACCAGGGCCGCCGGCGTCGCCGGGCAGCGGGGGATCCCGTGCCGGGCGGCGAACGCCTCGCTGCGGTCGGTGTGACGGGCGGCGACGGCCACGACCCGCTGGTCGGTGTGGAACCTGAGCGCCTGGACGAAGCGTCCCGCGATCGAGCCGGCACCCACGATCCCCCAGCCCAGGGACGGGACGGGATCGGCGAACAGCGGACGAGGATCGGGCAGGAACACCGTGGTTCTCCTTCGGACGGGACCGGCCCGACCACGCCGACGCCGCATCGTGGTGTCCAGACACCGGCGGAAAGGGTCCGACCAGGAGCAGCCTAGCCACGCACCTCGTGGCCACCGAGCCCTTGACAGTGACGTAACGTCACATGATGGCGTGGATTCGTGCGCGTCAAGGAACTGGCCGATCTGGCCGAGACGACGGTCCGGACGGTCCGTCACTACCACCACGTCGGCCTGCTTCCGGTGCCGCCGGTACGCGCCGGCGTCCGGGAGTACGACCTGTTCCACCTGGCTCGGCTGCTGCGGGTCCGCTGGCTGGCTGAGTCCGGCCTGCCGCTGGCGGCGATCCGCGAGGTGCTGACCGAGCCGGGCACACCCGCACCCGAGTCCGCCGCGGACGAACTCCGCAGGGCGCTGGCCTCGGTCGACGCCCGGATCGCGCAGTTGCAGCTGCAACGCGGCGAACTGGTCCGCCTGCTGGAGTCGGCGCAGCTGGGCCGGCGGCTGACGCCACTGTCGGAGCGGGCCACCGATCTCTACGACCGCGTGGCGGCCCTGATGTCCAGCGAGGGCGCCCGGCGGGCGGTCGAGGTCGAGCGTTCGACGATGGTCTTCCTCGCCGTGCACGGATTGCTGCCGCCCAGCCTGGACGACCTCTTCGCCGACTTGGACACCACCGACGACGCCGACGCTGTCCGCCTCTTCGACGGCTTCGCGGCGCTCGCCGAGGCGTCCGACGCCGAGGCCGACGTGATCATCCAGCGACTCCTCGACATCTGCGGGTCGATGCTCGGCCGGCACGTGGACGCGGTCGCCCGCTTCGTCGCCGACCTGCCCCACGGCTTCGCCGGCACCGCGGTGTGGGCCTCCGTCCGCCGGCTGGCCCGGCTGGGCTTCCCCCACGCGGCCCAGCAGCGCTTCCTCGACCTGTTCGCCGACCAGTTCGTGGCCGACCAGCGGACCGCCGCGGCCATCGAAGGGGCGCGGGCATGACCGTGCTCCGTCCCCGTCCACTCGTTCCCATACCGAGATGCGCGCTCCCGAATCCACAGACCGGTCAGCCGACCGGTCGCCCAGTACGAAGGGACGGGGCCACATGAGAATCCTGATCGTCGGCGCGGGCATCGCAGGCCCGACGCTGGCCTACTGGCTGCACAGCGCCGGACACGAGATCACGCTGGTCGAGCGTGCGCCGAAGCTGCGCGAGGGCGGGTACCTCGTCGACTTCTGGGGCGCCGGCTTCGACGTCGCGGAGAAGATGGGGATCGTGCCGGAGCTGCGGCGTCGTGGCTACGTGTTCACCGAGGCCCGGGTGGTCGACCGTGCCGGGCGCCGGGTCGCGTCGCTGCGCCCGGCCGAGATCATGAGGTCCGGCGAGCGGTACGTGAGCATCACCCGGTCCGACCTGGCTTCGGTGATCTACGGTGCGCTGGGCGGCGCGGCCGAACTCGTCCTGGGCGACACCGTGGCGTCCCTGGACGACCTGGGCGACCGCGTTCGGGTCGGGCTGGAGAGCGGACGGGTCGAGGAGTTCGACCTGGTGGTCGGGCGGACGGTCTGCACTCCCGGGTGCGCAGGCTCGTGTTCGGGCCGGATGCCGTCGACGAGAAGTACCTCGGCATCGTCGTCGCGGCGTTCGAGGCCGACGGATACCGGCCACGCGACGAACTCGTCGCCCTGATGCACGCAGAAGTGGGGTTTCAGGTGCTGCGGGTGTCGCTCCGCGACGACCGGACGCTGTTCCTGCTCTCCGTCCGGCACGACGGCGACGTGCCCCACGAGCGGGACGCCCAGCAGCGGCTGCTGCGATCGAAGCTCGCCGGCGGCGGCTGGGAGACACCGGCGATCCTCGACCGGATGCCTGCGGCGGCGTCCTTCTACTTCGACACGGTGAGCCAGATCCGGATGCCGTCCTGGTCACGGGGCCGCGTGGCACTGGTCGGCGACGCGGGCGCGTGTCCCTCGTTCCTCGCCGGTCAGGGGTCTGCGCTGGCCATGGTCGAGGCGTACACCCTGGCTGTGGAGCTCGCCCGCTGCGCGGACCACACGCAGGCGTTCGCCGCCTACGAGCAGCGGCTGTCCCGCCTGGTGCGGTCCAAGCAGGACGCGGCGCTGGGGCTGGGTGCGGCGTTCGCGCCGGCGAGCAGGCTCCAGCTGCTGGTCCGGAACACCGCCATGAAGCTGGTGGGCCTGCCGGGGCTGGCGGACCTCATCATGGGCAGGAGCTTCCACGACGCGGTCGACCTGCCGCCGTTCACGGCCGAGCTTCGCTCGCGAGGGCCGGGGTCGTAATGGGGCCTGCAGCCCCTTGGCGAGGGCATCTTCGTGGTCGACGGCCCGGTGGTCCGGGACATGGGCATCCGCTTCACCACCCGGATGGTGGCGGTTCGGCTGGGCGGTGTGCCCGCCCGCGTACAGCCGAGTCCTTGCCGGACGGATTCCTTCGGCCCGCCTGGAAGTGATCGACGCCGCTGGTCACTTCCCCTTCTCGGAGGAACCCGTCAGGTTCCGCGAACTGTGCACAGCGTTCATCGAGGCTCGGTGGTCACCGGCCGCGTCCCAGAACGCGGCGGAGGCATCGATCCGCATACGGCTGCACCGCCCCGAAGAAGCCTGAACGTCGCGGTGCGCGGAGGATTGTCCACGACCTACGGTGTGGAATCCTCCGCGGCTGGTGAGCGTGCCAACCTGGCGCGCAGGTCGCCGAGTTCGTTCTGATCTATAGCGTAGGTGTGTTCGGCTGTGGGGAACTCGTGGCTTCTGACGGCGGCGGTATAGGCGGTGAGGCCTCGTACGGTCTCGGTGTGGAGGTCGGCGAAGGGGCGGACGAATTTCGCTACGTGGCCGTGGGTGATGCCGAGGAGGTCGTGCCAGACCAGGACCTGTCCGTCGGTCGCGGCGCCGGCGCCGATGCCGATGGTGAGGCAGTGCAGCAGCGGTGCGAGCAGGTCGGTGACGGCTGCGGGGACGGCTTCGATCACGATGGCGAAGCAGCCGGCGTTCTGGAGTTCGAGGGCGTCGCGGAGGAGTTGTTCGGCCTGGTCGGCGGTACGTCCCTGCACCCGGTAGCCGCCCAGAGAGGTGGCGGCCTGAGGGGTGAGCCCGATGTGGCCGATGACCGGGATGCCGGCGGCGACGATGGCGCGGGCCCGGTCGACGGTGGTGCCGCCCCGTTCGATCTTGACCGCGTCGGCGCCACCCTCCTTGACGAACCGTTGCGCGGTCCGGACGGCGTCGGTGTCGCTGGCCTCGTAGGAGCCGAACGGCAGATCCGCCACCAGCAGCGGGTGACGCAGCCCGCGCCGAACCGCCCTGGTCAACACCAGCATCTCCTCCACCGTGACCGGCACCGTGCTGTCGTAGCCCAGCACCACGTTCGCCGCGGAATCACCGACCAACACGATGTCCACGCCCGCCTCGTCGGCGATCCGGGCGCTGGGCGCGTCGTAGGCGGTCACCATCACCACCGGCTCCCCGGCCGCCTTCTGCTCGGCGAGCGTGGCCAGGGTGACCCGGGCGCGCGTGGTGTCACGCTGACCGCTGGACACGCTCAGTCCCGCCCGGTGTCATGCAGGGACGCCACATCGGCGTCGACGGCGAGGATCCGGTTCGCCCGATCCACATGCACCACCTTCGGCACGTAACCGGCCAGCTCATCGGCGCTGTACAGCCCGTAGGAGATCACGATCACCGTGTCGCCGGTGTGCACCAGCCGCGCCGCCGCCCCATTGACCTTGACCTCCCCCGACCCCGGCGTACCGGCGATCGTGTAGGTCTCGAACCGGGCACCATTGTCCACATCGACCACCGCCACCTGCTCATGCACCCGGATGTCAGCCGCAGCCAGCAGCTCGGGATCCACAGTGATCGAACCCACGTAATGCAGATCCGAATCGGTGATCCTCGCCCGATGAATCTTGCTCTTCAACATCGTCCGGATCATGGAGCCACCTCCAGGTTGTCGATCAAGCGGACCGGACCCACCCGGGCAGCCAACGCGACCAGCGTGCGCCCCGTGATCGTGGCGACCGGTGCGAACGAGTCCGGGTCGACCACCGCGACGTACTCGGCGGTGATCGCGCCCGCGGCGAGCACGTCCTCGACCGTTCGGACGAGGACGCCAGCGTCGCGTTCGCCGCCGGTCACGGCCGTCCGGGCCGCCTCCAGGCCGCGGTGCAGCGCGGTGGCGCGCCGGCGCTCTTCCGGACCGAGCCGGACGTTGCGGCTGCTCATCGCGAGCCCGTCCGCTTCCCGGACGATCGGCAGCACCTCGATCTCGACGCCCAGATCCAGATCCGCCACCATTCGCCGGACCACCGCCACCTGCTGGGCGTCCTTCGCGCCGAAGAACGCCACGTCGGGCCGGACCATGTTCAGCATCTTGGCCACCACGGTGGCCACGCCGGCGAAGTGGCCGGGTCGATGCGCGCCCTCCAGGACGTCCGCGATGCCGGAGACGGTGACGGTCGTGGCGAAGCCGGCCGGATAGACCTCGTCCACCGTGGGTGCGAACAGGAGGTCAGCGCCGCACCCGGCCGCGAGGGCGGCGTCGCGCTCCTCGTCCCGGGGGTAGGTGACCAGGTCGCTCGCGTCGTTGAACTGGGTCGGGTTGACGAACAACCAGACCACGACCAGGTCGCAGGTGGCCCTGGCTGCCCGGATCAGCGACAGGTGACCTTCGTGGAAGGCGCCCATCGTCGGCACCAGACCGATCCGCCCGGCGCCGGCCACGGCGGCCCGCACCGCCGCCACGTCCCGGACAATCCTCATCGCTTGGCCACCTCCGCCATCGCGTCGTACAACGCCAACAGGTCGGGAGCACGTTCCCGGAGCGCCTCCCGGTGGCGGGAGATCGTCCCCTCGTCGCCCCGGACGATCGGCCCGGTCAGTGCGTCCGCTCCCAGCCGGTCCCAATTCTCCACCGTCGCGCGCACCAGGGGCAGCAGGTCCTGTCTGGTCAACCCCGCCGTGACCGCGACGCGTTCCGCCGCGTCCTCGAGTACCACCAGGAAGTTGGACGCCATGCACGCGGCGGCGTGGTAGGCCGCCCGGTCCTCGTCCGCGACCGTGATCGGCCGCATGCCCAGCCGGCTCGCCAGTGCCGCGGCGACGGGATGGCCGGCCACCGCGCACGGCACGCCGACGAAGTCGGTGGCGCGACCTGCGGGGACGGTCATCAGAGGATGCATCGAGAACCCGGTGTGGCTCCCGAGCAGTTCGAGGGTCGAGGCGCCGGAGCAGTGGCCGACCAGCGGCCCCGGGGGGACTGAAGCCGCCACCTCGGCGATCGCCCGGTCCGGGACGCAGAGCAGGACTGCCTCCGCGTCGGGACGGGGCTGTTCACCACGGCCGAGCGGGCCGTCCACCTCCACGCCGGCCGCGCGAAGGGCTGCGGCCATGGCCGCGCCCAGGCGCCCAGCGCCCACGATCGCAATCCGCCTGATCTCCTGCATTCTCCCCGACCACGTTTCAGCGCCTGGCGGCACCGGTGTGAGCGGCACCGCGGGGTCGCCACAGTCTACGGGGCGGGGAATTCCCCGGCTGAAGGAGTTCACGGCGGGCGAAGGCCGGCTGTTGATGGGCCGGCGCGGGACGATCTGCGCTCTGGAACCTGGGATCTCGACCCGCCGCCCGACCTGAGGGCATCGAGAGCGCAGATCCTCCCGCCCACTTGCCTCCTCACTATTCAGTGTTACTATCTACTGGTAGTCGGTGACGCTGAGTAGCGCAGGAGGGCGTGCGGTGGGCAAGCAGATGACCGAGATGCTCAAGGGCACGCTGGAGGGCATCGTCCTCGCGATCCTGGCGCTGCGACCCGCCTATGGCTATGAGATCACCGCGCGGCTGCGCGACCAGGGCTTCGCCGACATCGCCGAGGGCACCGTCTACGCGTTGCTCGTCCGGATCGAGCAGAAGGGCCTGGTGGACGTGGCGAGGGTTCCGTCCGAGAAGGGCCCACCCCGCAAGGTGTACACCCTGAACGCCCGCGGGCGCGAAGACCTCGAAGAGTTCTGGAGGACGTGGAGCTTCCTCGCAGATCGGCTCGCACAGCTCCACGAAGGAGGCAGATGATGGCTGCGAAGTGGATCGAGTTGGTCACCGGATCACTCGAGGAGAAGAAGCAGTACCGCCAGTACAAGGCGCGGATCAAGGAGCTCCCGGCGAACTACCGGACGGCCGTCGAGGCGGTCGAGCGGTACCTGATGTACGCCGGTGGCATCGCCAAGGGCGACGTGCTCGTCCGGATGTACGGCGACCTCGTCGACCTGTTCGAGGAGAGCGCGGCGAACGGCACCCCGATCCGCGACGTCGTCGGCGACGACCCGGTCGAGTTCGTGGAGACCTTCGTCGCGAACTATTCCGACGGCGCGTGGATCAACAAGGAACGCGCCCGCCTGAACAAGGCGATCGAGGACGCCGAGCGGGAGGAGCGGAAGTGACCGCGGCCATCAGCGTGCAGGGACTTGAGAAGTCATACAATGAACTACATGTCCTGCGCGGCGTGGACTTCGACGTCGCTCCGGGCACCATCTTCGCGCTGCTCGGCTCGAACGGAGCCGGCAAGACCACCGTGGTGAAGATCCTCGCCACCCTCCTCAGGGCGGACGGCGGCGCGGCCAGTGTCAACGGCCACGACGTCGCGACCCGTCCCACCGAGGTGCGGCAGTCCATCAGCCTCACCGGGCAGTTCGCCGCCGTCGACGAGATCCTCACCGGACGGGAGAACCTCGTCCTGGTCGCCCGGCTGCGCCATCTCGATCGTCCCGAGGCGATCGCCGCCGGTCTGCTCGACCGCTTCGGCCTGACCGACGCCGCCGATCGCAGGGTGGGCACCTACTCGGGCGGCATGCGCCGGCGCCTGGATATCGCGATGAGCCTGATTGGGAACCCGCCGGTGATCTTCCTCGACGAGCCCACCACCGGCCTCGACCCGCAGGCCCGCATCGAGGTCTGGCAGGCCGTCCGGCAGCTCGCCGACGGCGGCACCACCGTCCTGCTCACCACCCAGTACCTGGACGAGGCCGAGCAGCTCGCCGACCGGATCGCCATCCTCCACGGCGGCCGGATCATCGAGAACGGCACCCTCGCCGAACTCAAGCAGCTGCTGCCGCCCGCCACCGTCGAGTACGTCGAGAAGCAGCCGACGCTGGAGGACGTCTTCCTCGCCCTCGTCGGCGCCGACCCCAAGCCACCGAAGGAACCGGAATGACCCACGTCGTCTCCGACACAGCCGTCCTCACCGGACGATCCCTGCGCCACATCACGCGCAGCCTCGACACCATCATCACCACCGCGATCACACCGATCGCCATGATGCTGATGTTCGTCTACGTCTTCGGCGGCGCGATCGACACCGGTACCGACAGCTACGTCGACTACCTGCTGCCGGGCATCCTGCTGATCACGATCGCCTCCGGCATCGCCTACACCGCGTTCCGCCTCTTCACGGACGCCAGCAGCGGAATCTTCGAGCGGTTCCACTCCATGCCGATCGCCCGCTCGTCCGTGCTGTGGGCGCACGTGCTGACCTCGCTCGTCGCGAACCTGGTCTCGCTGGTGGTCGTGGTGGGCGTCGCGCTGGTCATGGGCTTCCGCTCCGGCGCAGGCCTGCTGGGCTGGCTCGCGGCCCTCGGCATCCTCGTCCTGTTCACCCTCGCCCTGACCTGGCTGGCGGTCATCCCCGGCCTGACCGCCAAGACCGTGGACGGCGCGAGCGCCTTCTCCTACCCGCTGATCTTCCTGCCGTTCGTCAGCTCCGCGTTCGTGCCCACCGCCACCATGCCCGGTCCGGTGCGCTGGTTCGCCGAGAACCAGCCGGTGACCTCGATCGTCAACTCGCTGCGCAGCCTGTTCGCCGGCCAACCGGTCGGCGGCGACATCTGGATCGCCCTCGCCTGGTGCGTCGGCCTCCTGGTCGTCGCCTACGCCGTCGCGATGGTCACCTACCACCGCCGGATCTCCTAGGCGGGTCGTCCGCCGCGCGCCTTCGCAGAAGCTGCCGAAAGTCGCCCAGGCTGGCGAACCTTCGGCAGCCGGGGCAACCTTCGGCAGCCCTCTGGGACGGAGGGGACGGGTGGGACGGCGCTTAGGCCGGGTGGGCGGCCAGGAGTTCGGCGAAGGTCAGCGCCTGCCGGCCGCGGAGGTCGGCGAGTTGGGTGCGGCAGGAGAACCCGTCGGCGAGCACGATCGCGTCGGGTCCGGCTGCGTCGAGCGCGGGCAGCAGATTGAGTTCCGCGACCTGCACCGAGACGTCGTAGTGCCCGGCGACCATGCCGAAGTTCCCGGCGAGGCCGCAGCAGCCGGAGACCTTCACCACCCGGGCGCCCGTCCGGGCCAACAGGCGCTCCTCCGCGGCCCAGCCCATCACCGACGCCTCGTGGCAGTGCGGCTGCGCCACGATCACGTGGCCGGAGAGGTCGGGCACCTCGAAACCGGAGTCGCGGGCGAGGAACTCCGCCAGCGTGAACGTGTTGCGCGCCACCTCCGCGACCCGCGGATCGTCGGCCAGCAGGTCGAGGGCGTCCGAGCGCCAGACCGCCAGGCAGGACGGCTCGGTGCCCACGATCGGGACGCCGTCCGCGACGAACGGGTGCAGGACATCGGTGGCCGCGCGCAGCTCGCGGACGGCACCGTCCAGCTGGCCGGTGGTGATCCAGGTCAGTCCGCAGCAGGCCTTCCGCTCCAGCAGTCGGGGGGTGTAGCCGGCGGCGATGAGCACCGCGGCGGTGGCGGCGACGGCGTCTCCGGTGAACGCGTCGGTGAAGGAGTCCACCCACAGCACGACGGGCTTCGGGCCGGACGCCGGCAGCGTCCGGGCCAGGCGGCGGGAGTGCGGGCCGGCGGCGTAGCGCGGCATGCCCCGCCGGGGATCGACGCCGGCCAGCCGCTTGGCCAGACCGCCCGGGACCCGGCTCTGCAGGAGCGCGTTGACCAGCCGGGGCAGTCCGGGGACGGCCATCAGCAGGCGGTTCCACCGCGGCAGCCAGCCCAGCGCGTAGTGGTCGACGGGCCGGAGCCGTCCGCGGAACGACTCGGACAGCACCCTGGCCTTGTAGGCGGCCATGTCGGTGCCGGTCGGGCAGTCCCGCGCGCAGCCCTTGCAGGCCAGGCACAGTTCGAGCGCCTCGTGCACCTCGGGGTTGCGCCAGCCGCCGGTGACCAGGGTGCCGTTGACCATCTCCTGCAGGACGCGGGCGCGACCGCGGGTCGAGTCCTTCTCCTGCCGCGTGGCCTGGTAGGACGGACACATCACCCCGGCCGCGGTGTGCGCCACGCACTTCCCCACCCCGGTGCACCGGTGGACGTCGGCCACGAAGCCGGGATCGCGGTGGAAGAGCGGGCTGGAGCGCAGCTGCGGCTCGCGCAGGTCGGCGTCGAAGGGCGTCGGGTCGACCAGCACGCCGGGGTTCAGCAGGTTGTCGGGATCGAAGATGCGCTTGACCTGGCCGAACAGCTCGACGGCAGCCGGGGAGTACATCCTCGGCAGCAGTTCGGAGCGCGCCCGTCCGTCCCCGTGCTCGCCGGACAGCGAGCCGCCATAGCCGGCGACCAGGTCGGCGGCCTCCTCGATGAACGCGCGGTACCGGGTGGCGCCGTCCGCCGCCTGGGCCAGCGGGAAGTCGATCCGGCAGTGGATGCAGCCGTCCCCGAAGTGCCCGTAGGGCACACCGTGCAGGCGGTGCGCGGCCAGCAGGGCGTCGAAGTCGCGCAGGTACGCGCCGAGCCGGTCCGGCGGGACGGCGGCGTCCTCCCAGCCGGCGTGCGCAGGCTGGTCGAGACTGACCGCGGCCAGCCCGGCGCCGTCGGAGCGGATCTTCCAGAGGGCCGCGGCGATCGCGGGATCGGGCACGGCCGAGCCGTCCAGGCAGCCGGACGCAGCGAGCAGCGCGTCCGCCCGCTCCCGCAGCCGGACGGGATCGTCGTCGGCGAGCTCGACGAAGTTCCAGCCCGCGCCGCGCGGCAGTTCGGGGACGGCGGACGGGCCGAGGGCGCGGGCCACCACGTCCACGAGCCGGGCGTCCATGCCTTCCACCGCGGTCGGCCGGAACGGCAGGATGGCCGGCATCGCGTCGGCCGCGTCCGCCATGGTCGGGTAGCCGAGGGCCAGCATCAGGGTGTGCGGGGGATCGGCGACCAGCCGGACGGTGGCCCTGGTGACCACGGCCAGCGTGCCCTCGCTGCCGGCGAGGAACCGGGCGACGTCGAAGCCCTTCTCCGGCAGCAGCCATTCCAGGCTGTAGCCGGAGACCTGGCGGGAGAATCGGCCGAACTCCGTCCGGATGGTGCCGAGGTTCGCCATCACCAGTCGGTGCAGCGCCCGCAGCGTGGGGGAGGCGGACGCGGTGAGGTCGGTCCGCGGGTCGAGGGCGAGCCGCTCGCCGGTGCCGGTGACCACGTCGAGGGCGATCACGTTGTCGGCGGATCGCCCGTAGCCGAGCGCCCGCGGGCCGCAGGCGTTGTTGGCGATCATGCCGCCGACGGTGCAGCGGTTGGCCGTGGACGGGTCGGGTCCGAACCGCAGGCCCTGCTGCTGTGCGCGGCGGGACAGGACGTCCTGCACCACTCCCGGATCGACCACGGCGGTGCGGGCTGCCGCGTCGACCTCGTGGATACGCGCCAGATCGCGGGTATCGACCACCAGCCCCGGACCGACGGCGTTGCCCGCGCAGGACGTGCCGGCGCCGCGCATGGTCAGCGGCAGCCAGGCCTCGCGGGCGGCGTCCACCAGCGCGACGAGTTCCGCGGTGTCCCGCGGCCGGGCCACGCCCGTGGGCACCACCCGGTACAGCGAGCCGTCGCTGGTGTAGAGCGCGCGGGTCAGCGTCGAGGTGTCCATCGCGCCGTCGAGCGCG
>NZ_JARKPQ010000269.1 GCF_029975155.1 Propionicimonas sp.
GAGCTCGGGTAGGGCCAGTTCGTCGCCCATCGCGCGGAGGACGTCCCACGGTGGGCGTCCGTCGACGCTGGACTGGGTGAAGCCTTCCGCCAGGCGGTCGAAGACCCACTGGCCGCGGCCGACGCGGGCCGCGTTCTCCAGCGCCTGCCGGGGCCCCGACCCGGCGCGGCGTTCCAGCGCCACGAGGTCGATGAAGCCGGTCAACACGTGGTTGAACTCGAGGCGGGCCGCTTTCGCCTTGCCGTGGATGTCCAGGTTGGGCAGCAGGAACAGCCCGAGGGCGCCGACCAGCGACGCGATCAGCGGGACCGCGATCGGGAACCGCAACCCGAACACGTCGAACAGGGTCGACAGCAGCGGGGGTGTGACCAGGCCGATGGCAGCCAGGATCAGCTTCTCGCCGTAGAAACTGGCCTCCGTCCGGCGCAGCAACGCCAACTCCTTGACCGGCGTCATCCACACCCACCTCGGCACCCACCGCGCGACCCACGCACCCACCCGATCCTGGGCGTCCACGCCGCCCAGGAGGGCCGGAGCTGTGGGCACGCCGGTCAGCCGATCCAGCGCGGGACCGAGCGCCGGGACGGTCGGAGCGAGCCACCACACTGCGCACAGGACGCTCGTGGCGAGCATCAGGCCGGTCAGGGCCGCGAGCTGCAGGCCGGTCATGACGGGTCTCCGGACGTCAACAGTCTGGGCAGCGGCTTGACCCGCGCCATCCGTCGCATGACCACGAGACCGACGACATACAGCGAGAGGAGCACCGACAGGACGACCTGCCCCATCGGTGAGCGGTACGGCTCCAGGTACTGTCCGGTGGCGGCCATGCCGACCAGGCACACCACGGTGATGATGGTCACGATCCGCGCGGTCTGGCGCGGCTTGCTGCGATCGGCCTCCAGATGACGCCGGGCAGCGACCTCCGCGGACACCGACTCGGCGAGCCCGGACAGGATCTGGGAGAGACCGTCAGCCCGCTTCTGCGCTGCAAGGATCAAGGTGGCCGCCACCAGGTCACCGGTCGAGTCGTTGAACTGGTCGGCGAACGCGCGGAGCGCCTCGGCCGTGTTCCACCGCGACCGGATCCGGCCCACCAGGGTGGTCACCTCCGGACGGATCACGTCGGGTGCCGTGCGCAGCGTGGCCACCAGGGCGCCCTCCAGGCCGACTCCCACGGTGATAACGCCGGCCAGGTTCCGCGTCCACTCAGCCAGACCTTCGAGGCGTTCGATCGTGTGGGACTCGTCCGAGACACCAAGGAGCACCGGCAGGCCGATCGCCGCCAACGGGAAGAGCACGATGGCGATCACCCAGCCCGACAGCAAGGCCACCAGCACACCGGCCACCGCCGCCAGCAGACCGGAGATCAGGACGCGGCGCGGGACGATTGCGAGCCGCGTCAGGAGCCTGGGCGTCTTCGGAGCGCC
>NZ_JARKPQ010000273.1 GCF_029975155.1 Propionicimonas sp.
CTCTCGTACGGTTGGGGCCATGAGCGCGAAGGGCGACGTGCGGGGGTTCCTCGTCTCTCGCCGCGCGCAGCTCACGCCGGCGATCGTGCAGACCCCGCACCTCGACCTCGTCGCCGCGAACACGCTCGGCCGCGACTTCTACGTCGACTGGCCGCTCGCCCGGCGCACCGGGGCGGCCATCCTCCGGCTGGAGGCCGGACGGGACCCGCTCAACGCGGAGCTGACAAGGCTGATCGGCGAACTGTCCACCCTGAGTCCGTACTTCCGCGAGGACTGGGCCCGTCGCGACGTGCACGAGCACCGCACTGGCGTCAAGCACGTCAACCACCCCGAGGTCGGCCGGCTCGACCTGGCCTTCGAGGTTCTGGAGACACCCGGGACGTCCGCTGAGCGCCTCGTCACCTACAGCGCCGACCCCGGCTCCGCGACGGCGGAGAAGCTCGCGCTCCTCGGCAGCCTGGCGGCGGAGAGTCCCGTAGAGAACACGCCGGCACGGTCCGACCGCCCGCGCGAGCACTACCCACAGGAGAAATCGTGAGAATCGTCGTCATCGGTGGCAGCGGCCACATCGGCTCGTTCCTCGTCCCGCGCCTGGTGCGCTCCGGCCACGACGTGGCCGCGGTGTCCCGCTCCGGCGGCACCGGCTACTCGGACGCACCGGAATGGGCGAGGGTGCGGCACGTCGCCGTCGATCGGCAGCAACGGGACGCCGACGGCACCTTCGGCGACGCGATCCTCGAGCTCGAACCTGATGCCGTCATCGATCTCGTCTGCTTCACCCTGGACTCCGCGACCGCCCTCGTCGACGCGCTGCGCGGCAAGGTCGGCCACCTGGTCCACTGCGGGTCCATCTGGCGGTACGGGCCGAGCCGGAAGCTCCCGATCGCCGAAGGCAGCGACTCGGCCGGCGCACCGTTCGACGAGTACGGCATCCAGAAGGCCGCCATCGCCCGGATGCTGAAGCAGGAGACGGCCTCCGGCGGCCTGGTCACGACGTCCATCCACCCCGGGCACATCGTCGGGCCGGGCTGGCATCCCACCGGGCCGCTGGGCAACATCGATCCCGCGGTCTGGCGCACGCTCTCCTCCGGCGGAACCATTCGGGTGCCCGGCAGCGGGACGGAAACGCTCCACCACGTCCACGCCGACGACGTCGCCCAGGCGTTCGAACTGGCCGTCGAGCACCGTGATGCCGCTCAGGGCGAGGACTTCAACGTGGTCGCCCCAACCGCGTTGAGCGTGCGCGGCTACATCGAGATCGCCTCCGGATGGTTCGGTCGGAAGGCGGTCCTGGAGAGCGTCACCTGGGAGGACTATCGGGCCTCCACGACCGAGGAGTACGCCCGCGAGAGCTGGGGCCACCTGCACCGCAGCCACGTGTTCGCGATCGAGAAGGCCAGGTCCCTGCTCGGCTACACCCCGCGCTACGAGCCCGAACAGGCTGTGCTCGAGTCGGTTCGCTGGCTGATCGACAACGGCCGGCTCACGGTGGACCGGCCGATATCGGACTGACGGGGTCGGTGCCAGCTGGTCCGCCTGGTCAGGCTGGTACGCAACGACCTTCGCGCTCAACAATGGCGGCGGCGGCGCCGCCGGCTGCCTCCTCCTGCTCAGTCCCAGCCGGGATCAGCCGGGCCGTCGCCGTGGTCGGGAATCGCGAGCCGGGAGCCGCCCTGGCGTGCGGACTCGAACGCGATCACCCCTGGCAGGGTGAACCGGGCCGCCCGCCAGGCATTGACCGGGGGCTGGGTCCTGGTGGTCACCGCGCGGACGAAGTCGTCGGCCAGGAAATGGTGGCTGCCCTCGTGCCCGTTGTGCGCGCCTTCGAACTCCTTCGGCAACCGCGAGCGGTCCTGGATCCTGGCGGTACCGGAGGCGAAGCTCTGCATCAGCGCCGGGTCGACATCGCCGAACCCCTCCGGGAGATCCCCGCCGCCGGTGTAGAACAGGTCGCTGATGTCGAGGGTGTCGCCCTTGGCGTAGTCCTCACCCTCGGTCTTCACGCTCAGCGTCGCCCCGTCACCGGACTGCTCGAAGACCTGCTCGGTGCCGTAGAAGCGGAACCGTGACTCGTGGCCCTTCCAGTAGCCCACCCTGCGGAACTCGTTGGTGCGCATCGCCCCGCCGTCGGCGAGCTCGAAGAGCGCGGTCATGTTGGAGAAGTCGTTGTCCCACAGCGAGATGCTCTTGTCGAAGATGCCGTCGGTGCCCGTGTCGCGGATGCCGATGCACGACACGGTGGTGGCGAACGTGGGCAGCGCCCCCAGCACCCCGCCGACGGCGTGGGTCGGGTAGAGCATGGGCGGGTAGCTGGCGGTCGCTTTCCAGTCCTCGCCGCCGCTGAACTGATAGGCGGCCGAGAAGCCGTTGTCCATGTCGTGGACGTAGTCGCCCTCGGAGTAGAAGACGCGCCCGAACTCGCCGGCGGCGATCCGTTGCCGCGCGTAGATCACCGCGGGGTTGTAGTAGCTGGTCTCGCCCATCATGTAGATCAGCCCGGTCTGCTCGACCTTCGCCACGATGGCGGCGATCTCCTCGGCGCTGATCGCCATCGGCACCGCCGAGTAGACGTTCTTGCCTGCCTCGAGCGCCTTGAGGGCCAGTTCGCCATGACTCCACCGCTGCGTCATCACCGCGACCGAGTCCACGTCGGAAGCCAGCATCGCGTCGACGTCCGGGAAGCTGCCGGCCAGGTCGTACCGCTCGACGTGCTGAGCGGCCCGCTCCGCCATCAGGTCGGTGACATAGACCGCCTCGACATCTGGATGCAGCCGCCAGAGGCTGATGAAGTTCCGGGCAAACTGGCCGGTTCCGATGACACCAATTTTCACGGTGACGGCGGTCCTTTCGATGCTGAGGATCGGTGTATCCAGGTGATGAACGAGCGGCAAGCGACACCGGAGTCGAGTTCACGCCGAACCCTTCCGGGGTCACCCAGGTTGGCTCGTCAAGTGACCAGCCCGCCTCCGTGACGACTCCAAAGTTACCCGGGTAACCTGGTCCGGTGCAAGTTGTTCTAGGATGACTTCAGCTTCCGGGAGATCCGCGCCTGGAAGTGTCCACTGATCCCCCGCAGGAAGGCTGCCGGTGTCGTCGGAGCACCCTCCGGCCCAAAGGCCTCGCGCCGCCACCCGGACCGATGTCGCGCGCTACGCAGGCGTCAGCACGGCGGTCGTCAGCTTCGTGGTCAACGACGGCCCCAAGCCGGTGTCGGAGGCGACCAGGCGCCGGGTACTGGACGCGGTCGCGCACCTTGGTTACCGACCCAATCGCACCGCTCGCGCCCTTTCCCTGGGCAGCACGAAGACCCTTGGCCTCGTCGTTCCCGACGCCACCAATCCGTTCTTCGCCGAGTACACCCAGCAGTTGCAGCAGGCGGCGGCCGATCTTGGCTACGCATTGCTGATGACGGCAGGCGGGCCCGGCCCGGACGCCGAGCTGCGCTCGATGCTCGATCTCTGCGACCGCCAGATCGACGGGTTGATCGTCGCTCGGTACACCGCTGTCGGCCGGCTCGAGGAACTGCATCGTCACGGCACGCAGCCGCCCGTGGTCATCATCGATGCCGCCGCGCCCGTCCCCGGCTACGCCACCGTGGGCCCCGATGCCGCCGACGGCATGTCGATGGTGGTCGGACACCTCCTGGGCCTGCACGACCACCAGAGCGTCTCCCTGATCATCGGCGACAGCGTGGAGCCGGTCGCCGACGGACGCGAGACCGGCTGGCGGCAGGCCCACGCTCAGGCCGGTCGGGACATCGGCCAGGTGGCGAGAACCGCCTTCACCCGCGACGGTGGCTACCGGGCCGGGCGTGAACTCCTGCAGGGCACGGACCGGCCCACCGCCGTGGTCACGAGCTCGGACCTGCAGGCCATCGGCCTGCTGATGGCGGCGCGCGACCTGCACCTCCGGGTTCCCGAGGACCTCGCCGTCGCGAGCTTCGACGGAACCGAGGAGACCCGGTACACCGCTCCCCCGCTGACCACCGTCCGCCAGCCCGTGACCGCGATGGCCGCCGCCGCGATCGACCAGATCGTCCACCACCGTCCGCCGACCCACCAGACGTTCCCGATGGAGCTTCTCGTCCGCCGCTCCTGCGGATGCCCAACCTGAGTGACCCAGCCACAGTTCGGAGTACCGATGGATCTTGACCAGCAGCGAGCGCACATCCTGACCGGGCAGATGTACAACGATCTGACTCCCGAACTCGTGTCCGCCCGCGAGCGCGCGGTCGTCGCTACCAACGCCTACAACGCCAGCTACGGCCGGCCGGCCGCCGAACGGGAGGCACTCCTCGCGGAGCTGCTCGGCGAGGTGGGCGCCAACGCGTACTTCGAGCCGGTCTTCCGGTGCGAGTTCGGCGACAACATCCACCTGGGCGCGAACTTCTACGCCAACTTCGACTGCGTCATGCTGGACGGCGGATGTATCTCGATCGGTGACAACGTGCTCTTCGGCCCCCGGGTCGGCCTGTACACCACCAACCACGCCGTGGATCCGGTGGAACGCGCCGCGGGCGCCTGCTACGCCAGGCCGATCGCCATCGGGAACAGTGTCTGGGTCGGTGCCGGGGTGAACATCAACCAGGGCGTGACCATCGGTGACAACTGCATCATCGGGTCCGGCAGTGTCGTGACCAGGTCGATACCGCCGAACACGATCGCCGCCGGGGTTCCGGCCCGTCCCCTTCGCGAGATCACCGAGGCGGACCGCACGGGGTACATCGCCTAGCCGCACGGCCGTCCCGCGGGCGCCCGGATTCGGGTAGGTCAGAACGACCTGGGGATGTGCGGGACGTAGTGCTCTTCGAGCTGGGTCACCTCGTCCTCGGTGAGCTGGACGTCGAGCGCTGCGACCGCGTCGCTCAGATGGTGCGGCCTGGTGGCTCCCACGATCGGCGCGGACACCACCGGGTTGCGCAGCACCCAGGCCAGGGCGACCTGCGCCATCGGGATCCCCCGCGCCTCCGCGACCTTCTGCACGGCCGCGACGATGGGGGCGTCCTGGTCCTGGTCGTAGCGGCGGCCGACCGGGTCGACGTCCATCCGGTGCGTGTGCTCACCCCACGGACGGCACACGCGGCCCTTCGCCAGCGGCGAGAACGGGACGCTGCCCACTCCCTGGTCGGCGAGCAGGCCGAGCATCTCCCGCTCCTCCTCGCGCATGATCAGGTTGTACTCGTCCTGCATGGAGACGAACCTCGTCCAGCCGTTCGCCGACGCGGTGTACTGCATCTTCGAGAACTGCCACGCCCACATCGCCGAGGCCCCGATATACCTGGCCTTCCCGGCCCTGACCACGTCGTTCAGCGCCTCCATGGTCTCCTCGACCGGAGTGTTCGGGTCGAAGCGGTGGATCTGGTACAGGTCCACGTAGTCGGTGCCGAGCCGGGTGAGGCTGGCGTCGATGTTCTCCAGGATCGCCGTGCGCGAGAGTCCCTGGCCGCCGGGGCCGCCGTGCATCCTGAAGAACACCTTGGTGGCCAGCACGATGTCCTCGCGGCGGGAGTACTCCCGGATCGCCCGGCCGACGAACTCCTCGGAGCTGCCGAGGCTGTAGACGTTGGCGGTGTCCCAGAAGGTGATCCCGAGTTCGACGGCCTGGCGAAAGTACGGCTGGGACTCGTCCTCGCTCAGCGACCACTGACTGAACCCGCTGGACCTGTCGCCGAAGCTCATGCAGCCGAGCGCGATCCGGCTCACCGTCAGCCCGGAGGTGCCCAGCCGGGTGTACTCCATCTCAGAGCTCCGTGCCCGCGAGCGCGGCGACCCGGTAGTCCGCGTCGTCCACGTGCTCCTGCCAGGTGACCGCCTCCTGGCCGGCGGCGAGTTCGACGACACCGCTCATCGCCAGGTGCGCCATGACCTGGTCGGGCATGGCGCCGTGCCAGTGCCGCTGGTTCGGCGGCGTCCACACGGTCATGCCGGGACGCAGCACGATCACCTCGTCCGCGGTGACCACCAGGCCGACCCCCTCGAGGCAGTGCAGCATCTGGCCGGCGGCGTGCGAGTGCCAGGCGGTGTGCGCGCCCGGGGTGAAGTGGACGGCGCCGACGCTGAAGCCCGCGTCCGGGTGCCGCACGACCATATCGACGTAGACGTCCCCGGTGAACCGTTCCGCGGGCCCCTTCGCGGTGGTCGGCCTCGGCAGTTGTTCCATGACTACTCCTTCACAGTGATGGGGACGGACGGCGTGGCCGTCCAGCTGGCGAGCAGGGCCAGGCCCTCCGCGGACGGCGAGCCGGGCTCGGCGACGTAGGCGTTCAGCCGCAGCCCGGGATCGGCGGTCAGCTCCATGGACTCGTACGTCAGGGTCAGGTCACCCACCAGCGGGTGGTGGAATTTCTTCACCCCCGTGCGGTGCTGCCGCACGTTGTGGGCGGCCCAGAGGGTGCGGAACAGCTCGCTGCGGGTGGACAGCTCCCCCACCAGCTGGGTGAGGCCCTGGTCGTAGGGGTTCTCGCCGGCCAGTGTGCGCAGCAGCGCGGCGGCCTCGCCGGCGACCTTCTCCCACTCGAGGAAGAACTCCCTCGCCGCCAGGTCGAGGAAGACGAAGCGGGCGACATTCGGCCGTCCGGGCATGGCCAGCACGGGTGCGTACAGCGCCTGGCCGAGGGCGTTCGCGGCGAGGATGTCGGTACGGGCGTTGCGCACGTACGCGGCCGTCCCGGACATGGAGTCCAGCAGCCACTGCACAGGCGGACGGACGGTGCCCCGCCCCGTCCGCCGCGACGGCGCGCGCTCGTCCGCTGTCCTGGCGAGGTCGTGCAGATGTGCCCGCTCGGCCTCGTCCAGCTGCAGGGCGTTCGCGACGGCCTCCAGCACCGCCTCGGACGCGCCGCCCAGATTCCCCCGCTCCAGCCGGATGTAGTACTCGACGCTCACCCCCGCCAGCAGCGCGACCTCCTCGCGGCGCAGGCCCTCGACGCGGCGCCGCTCACCCCAGGTGGGCAGCCCAGCCCGCTCGGGCGTGATCCGGGCTCTGCGGGTGCGGAGGAACTCCGCCGCGTCCTTCCGAACGTCCATGCCGTTCAGGCTAGGCCTCAGCCGGACTGCCGGGGAGACACTGGCTTTACCTCTCTACGCACCGCAGACCTCGCCGAGATATCCCGGCGTTCGCCGGGATGACGGTGGACGAGCTTCGCGAGCGCGTCTCGACAAGCTCGACGAACGGTTCGTCGGAAGGGCCCCGCCCAACCCAGACCGCGCCCTCAGGCCGCGCGGGACGCGCCGGCGGCGGCGGCGAGCAGCAGCCGGTGGAACGCGGGTTCGCCGGTCAGCTCAGGGTGGAACGCGACACCGGTGACCGCACCGGAGCGGACGGCGACCACGTGTCCGTCCCTGGTTCCGAGCGCCTCCACGCCCGCGCCCATCCTGGTCACGACCGGCGCGCGGATGAACGCCACCTCGACCCTGCCCAGCGCCGTGGCGAGGGTGGTCTCGGCCGAGTCCACCTGAGGGCCGAGCGCATTGCGGCGGACGGTCACGTCCAGCACCCCCAGCGACTGCTGCCCCGGCGCCGGGTCCTCCACCTCGGACGCCAGCAGCACCAGGCCCGCACACGTGCCGAGGGTCGGCACACCGGCCGTGATCGCCTCCCGCAGCGGCTCGAACAGCCCGAACATCCGCAGCAGCTTGTCGATCGCCGACGACTCCCCGCCCGGCAGCACCAGTGCGTCCACCCTGAGTCCGTCCGGTCCGAGCAGGTCGGACGGTGCGCGCACCAGCCGCGTCCGCGCACCGAGGTGCTCCAGCAACCGGACGTGCTCAGCGACCCCACCCTGCAACCCCAGGACGCCGACGCTCGGCGTTGCCGCGCTCACGACCGCCGCCTCCGACCATCGAACGCCTCCGTTCCGGTCAAACGCTCCAGCGCAGGCGGGAGCGTTTGACCGGAACGGTGGCGTTCGGTGACGGCGGCGGGGCCCATGCTCACCAGCCCCGCTCGGCCAGGCGGTGGGGAGCGGGCAGGTCGGCGACGTTGATCCCGACCATCGCCTCACCCAGGCCGCGCGACGCCTCGGCGACCACCGCAGGGTCGTCGTAGCGGGCGGTCGCCGTCACGATCGCGGCCGCACGCGCCGCCGGGTTGCCGGACTTGAAGATCCCCGAGCCCACGAACACGCCGTCCGCGCCCAACTGCATCATCAGCGCGGCGTCCGCGGGAGTGGCCACACCACCGGCCGTGAACAGCACCACCGGGAGCGTCCCGGTCTCGGCCACCTCGCGGACCAGGTCGAGCGGCGCCCGCAGGTCCTTCGCCGCCACGTACAGCTCGTCGGGGTTGGCCTCGTAGGTGGCCCTGAGGACGGCGATCTCGTGCCGGATCGTCCGGATGTGCTTGGTCGCCTCGGACACGTCGCCGGTGCCGGCCTCACCCTTCGAGCGGATCATCGCCGCACCCTCCGCGATCCGGCGCAACGCCTCACCGAGGTTCGTGGCCCCGCAGACGAACGGGACGGTGAACGCGTGCTTGTCGATGTGGTTGGCGTAGTCCGCCGGCGACAGCACCTCGGACTCGTCGATGTAGTCCACCTTCAGGTACTCGAGCACCTGTGCCTCGACGAAGTGCCCGATCCGGGCCTTGGCCATCACCGGGATCGACACCGCCTCGATGATCGCGCTGATCAGGTCGGGGTCGCTCATCCGGGCCACACCGCCCTGGGCGCGGATATCGGCGGGGACGCGCTCCAGCGCCATCACCGCCACCGCGCCGGCGTCCTCGGCGATCCGGGCCTGCTCGGGCGTGACCACGTCCATGATCACCCCGCCCTTCAGCATGTCGGCGAGTCCGCGCTTGACCCCGGGAGTTCCGATGGTTGTTGTCATGGCCACCATGCTGGACGGAATACTGGTCCAGCCCAAGATCCAGAACTGCCCGATTCTCGATGAACCAGTATTCTGCAGGGATGCGCAGTACCCCCGAAATCACGCTCCCGTTGCGGCTGGATCGGACGGGCGCCGATCCGCTGCCCGGCCAACTCGCCGACCGACTCCGCGCGATGGCGATCGACGCCGTCCTCGCTCCTGGGGACACCCTGCCCTCCACCCGGGCGCTCGCCGCACACCTGGGCGTCTCCCGCGGCACGGTGGTGGCCGCCTACGACCAGCTGCTCGCCGAGGGCTACCTGAGCGCCGCGACCGGGCGCTCCACCGTGGTCAACCCGCACCTGCGCCGCGTCCACCCCCAACGGCCGCGGATCTCCCGTCCGATGCCGCCCGAGCCCGCCCCCGCCTTCGACCTGCGGCCCGGCCGACCCTGGCCCGACGAGGTGGTCGGACCCGCCTGGAAAGCCGCGTGGCGCGAGGCGTCCGCAGCACCGGTGGAGGGGCCGCTCCCCGTGCTCGGGCTCCCCCGGCTGCGCCTCGCCTGGGCCGACCACCTGCGCCGGATGCGGGCTGTGCTGCGCGACCCCGCACAGATCGCCGTCACCGGGGGAGGACGCGAGGGCTTCGCCCTGATCCTGCTCGCGCTGGCCGGTGAGCGTCCGCTTCGTGTCGGCGTCGAGGAGCCGGGCTACCCGTCGCTGCGGCGGGTGCCGGCCCGACTCGGGGCGTCCGTGCTGGCGCTGCCGGCGGACGAGCACGGCCTGCGCGTCACGGACCTGCCCACCGGCGCCGCCGCGCCCGACCTGCTCCTGGTCACGCCGAGCCATCAGTACCCGCTGGGCGGCTCGCTGCCGGTCGACCGCCGCCAGGCGCTGCTGGAGTGGGCGCGGGCGAACCGCGTGATCATCGTCGAGGACGACTACGACTCCGAACTGCGGTACACGTCCTCGCCGCTCCCCGCGCTCGCCGCGCTCGACGATCCCGAGGACGGCAACGTCGTCCTGCTGGGCACCCTGTCGAAGACGCTCACGCCGGCCCTGGGCATGGGCTTTCTCGCCCTCCCCGGGCGCCTGGTGCCGGCGGTCAGCGCCGCCCGCCGAGATCTCGGCCAGCCGGTCGGACTGGTCGCGCAGCGAGCCATCGCGACCTACCTCGAAGCGGGCGCGCTGCGGTTGCACACCCAGCGGATGCGCAACCGGTATCGCCGGCGACGCGCGCTGGTGGTCTCCGCGCTGAGCACCGTGCCCGGCGCACGTGTCTACCCGATGGACGGCGGCCTGCACGCGGTGGTGGAGACCGCACGGCCCGAGGCCGAGCTGGTGGCCGCGCTGGCTGCACACGGGGTGCACGTGAGCCCGCTGTCGGAGTACTGGTCGGGCAGCAGCACCCGCTCAGGCATCGTCTTCGGCTTCGGCGCCGTCAGCGACGCCGATCTGGCCGTCGCCCTCGACCTCATCGCGGCCGAACTCTCACCCGCACGCATCGCTCCCTGAGCCCTGATCCACCGATCGAGCGCGTCTCGACAAGCTCGACGAGCGGTTTCAGCGGATCAGGGCTGGTTTCAGCGGATCAGGGCTGAGGGCCTTCGCGAGCGCGTCCCATCCATCCGGTCCCTGAGGAGCGTCCACGGCGAGGAACGAGCCGTGGACGCGTCACGAAGGGCGGCCGCGTCAGCTGGGAGGATCCGCCCTGTCGACGCTTCCATATGGCGGCACCTCCAGGCGGCCGACGGTTGAGTGTGCGAATCCTCCCAGACTCGGGCGGAGGCCCTTCGTGACGCCCGGCTCCACCGACCGAGCGCGTCTCGACAAGCTCGACGAACGGTTCAGTGGATCAGGGCTCAGGGACCGACTCGCGACGCCCGGCTCCTCAGGGATCGGTGAACCACACTCAGCGGGCGGTGACGGGACTCCGCAGGATGGCGGTCATCTTCCTGCCCTTCGCGAGCTCGTCGACGAGCTTGTCCAGGTAGCGGATCTTCTGCATCAGCGGGTCCTCGATGTCCTCGACCCGGTAGCCGCAGATCACTCCCCTGATCAGCGAAGCGTTGGGGTTGATCTCCGGCGCCTCGGCGAAGAAGGTCTCCAGGTCGACCTCGGTGGCGATCGCCTTCGCCAGGCCGGCGGCGTCGTAGCCCGTCAGCCAGCAGATGACCTCGTCGAGCTCCTGCCTCGTCCGGTCCTTCCGCTCGACCTTGGTCACGTAGAGCGGGTAGACGCTGGCGAAGCTGATGGCGAAGATCCGATGTCCGGGCATCTCGGGCTCCCTCCGTCGTGCCGAGCCTTCGGACGAGAGCCCGGCGGTCGATCCGGAGCCTAGCGAACCACCGCGAAGCCGCCCGTCCAGGGCACGTGCTGGCCGATGGCGAGAGTCAGCTGCAGGAAGCCCAGCGCTTCGAGCTGGGAAGCGCGCGCCAGGGGTCCTGCGTCGATCGCCCCGAGGCCGCCGGCGGTGACCGCATCGGCGAGCACCTGCTTGGCGTCCGCGTCGTCGCCGGCGATCAGGACGGTCGTCGGCTGGCCCCCGGTCTTCCGACTGGCCAGGGTGGCTGCGAAGTTGGTGTTGAAGGCCTTCACCACCGTGGCCGACGGCAGCTTCTCCTGCAGTTCGGCTGCGGCCGAACTGCCCGCTGGCACGGCCGGCTCGAAGACCTCGAAGTCGACGGGATTGGTGATGTCGACCACCACTCTCCCCGCCAGCCGGTCGCCGTAGGCGGTGACGATGCCGTCGAGCGCCGGGTAGGGCACCGCGAGGACCACCACGTCGCCGAGCGGGGCGCGGCCGACCTCCTCGTGGCTGATGTGGGCGACAGCGGCGCCGCCGTCGGCCAGCAGGCCGCCGATGGCTGTGCCCATGTTGCCGGTGCCGATGATGCTGAACGTGGCCATGATCTCTTCTCCTGTCATACGTCTGCGAGCGGGACGGGTCGGGCGGCGGTCAGACGCCGAAGGGAGCCAGCGCGAACCGTCCCACCGCGACGAACGCCGCGAGCGCGAGCAGCACGAGGTTCGCCACGATCATCTGCGGCTCCTTGCGGCGTGCGTGAGTGACGGCCGCTCCCACCATGAGCAGCACCAGCCCGACCGCCGCGAGTGGGGCGAGCACCGGAGCGATGTTCACCAGCGGCGGCAGGATCAGCCCGATCGCTGCCAGCACCTCGAGGGTGCCGATCAGCCGGATGGCTCCCTGGCCGAAGTCCTCGACCCAGCCCATGCCGGACGCGGCCAGCTTCTCCTTCGGCTGGGCGAGCTTCATGCCGCCCGCCCCGACGAATGCGAGGGCCAGCACTCCGGCGACGATCCACAACGCGATGTCCATGGGGGTCCTTCCTGCCACTGGCACGGTTACTTGCATCGTGAACTGAACTCTAGACGATATTAGTTCAATGTGCAACTATCTTGAGAGTTGTGTTACTTCATGGTTGAAGTTAACCTGCGGTGTATGGAACCCGTTGACCCTGCCTCGTCCCCTGCGGGCGATGTCGCTCCGGCCGACGGTGAGACACCGTGGCTCGACGACGAGGAGATGGCTGCATGGCTCGGTCTGGCCCGGCTCGTCTCCCGGCTGCCGGCCGAACTGGACCGCCAGCTGCAGCGGGACGCCGGCCTGTCGCACTTCGAGTACCAGGTGATGGCCGGACTGTCCCAGTCGCCCGAGCACACCCTGCGGATGAGCCGCCTCGCCGAGTTCGCCGAAGGCCAGCTGCCCCGCCTGTCGCAAGTCGTGGCCCGGCTCGAGAAGCGGGGCTGGGTGACCCGCCGCAGCGATCCGTCCGATGGCCGCTCCACTCTCGCGACCCTCACCGACGCGGGCATGGCGAAGGTCGTCGCCACTGCTCCCGGACATGTCGCCACCGTCCGGTCCTTCGTGTTCGACCCGCTCACCCGGGCGCAGGTGCGGCAGCTCCGCGACATCTGCCGGCGCGTCGGCGCGAGGCTGGGCGACACCTGCTGAGCGGAGGGCCGGGACGCCTTCGTCCGGCGGCCCTTCGTGACGCCGGACGGTTCGTTCCTCACCGGCCGGCTCCTCAGGGAACGGCGTGACGCCTTCGGCCAGTGCTCAGAGCAGGGCGTGGGCCTCGAAGGCGGCTCCGATGATGCCGCTGTCGTTCTCCATCCTGGCCCGGACGACCGGGGCCTCGATCTGCAGCAGCGGCATGAACTGGTCCGCGTCGTGGCTGATGCCGCCGCCGATGATCACCAGGTCGGGCCACAGCAGGCTCTCGGCGTAGGCGAGGTACTCCTGCAGTCGCGACACCCATTGCGCCCACGACAGGTTCTCCCGGACGCGGGCCGCCGCGGACGCCCACGGGCAGCAGTCGAAGCCGTCGATGGTGAGGTGGCCGAGCTCGGTGTTCGGCACGAGGTGGCCGTCGATGAACAGCGCCGAACCCACGCCCGTGCCCAGTGTCACCACCAGCACCACGCCCGGGGCATCCCGGCCGGCACCGAGCGCCATCTCGGCCAACCCGGCCGCGTCCGCGTCGTTGAGGACGACCGCGGGCGTGCCGAGGGCTTCGGCGAACAGTGCGTCCGCGTCGGTGCCGATCCACGCCGGGTCGATGTTCGCCGCTGTCCGGACAACGCCGCCGCGCACCACCGCGGGCAGCGCCACGCCTACCGGCGCACCGGCCGGCACATCGGCGAAGTACTCGCGCATCTCCCGGACGGCCAGGGCCACCGCCTCCGGTGTCGCCGGCTGCGGGGTCGCGATGTAGTGGCGGGGTCCGGCCAGCAGACCGGTCTCGACGTCGACCGGCGCGCCCTTGATCCCGGTACCTCCGACGTCGATGCCAATGGCCAGTACGCCGACCGCATCGTCCCGGGCGGCAGCCGCCGTCCCGTCCGGCAGATGCGCCGGCAGTCCGGCCTCATCGAGCGTCGTTGACATTCCGGTTCCTTCCACGGTGAAGCGAGTCGGAGCTGCGGGGCCGCTAGCCGGCCGGCACCTTCGCCACGGTCACGCCGGCCGCGGTGAGGTGCTCCTGCACGGGCTTGGGCAGATTGGTGTCGGTCACCACCCGGCTGACAGCGGCCGCGGGCAGCAGCGGCACCGCCCCGTGCCGCGGGAATTTCAGCGATTCGGTGAGCACGATGACGTTGTCCGCCTGCTTCGCCATGGCCTTCACCACCGCCGCCCGCAAGTGGTTCCGTCCGGTGAAGCCGGATTCGACGGTGTAGCCGTCGATGCCGATGAACAACTGCTCGACGTGGAAGTTGAGCAGGCACTGCTCCACCAGCGGACCGACCGTGACCTGCGACTCCGGCTGGTAGTCGCCGCCCAGCAGCACGACGGAAACGCCCTGCACCGCCCGGACGTAGTCGGCGATGAACGCGGAGTTGGTGACGATTGTCACTCCGCGCTTGGTCTTGGCGATCTCGTCCGCCAGCAACGCGCAGCAGGAGCCCGACTCGATCATCACCGTGCTGCCGTTGGGGACGAGATCAGCGGCGGCAGCGGCGATCCGGCGCTTGAGGTCGTAGTGGAACGCCAGCCGGCTGCGCAGGTTGTCGGGGGCGATCGACACCGCGTAGCCGTGCTGGCGCTGGATCAGTCCCTTCTTCTCCAGGTGGTCGAGGTCCTTGCGCACCGTGACCTGGGACACCGCGAACATCCCGGCGAGTTCGTTCACGTCGACACGTTCGTTGTCGATGACGTACTCGAGGATCTTCGAGCGTCGATCTCCCACCATCGGCTCCTTTCACGGGCCGCGTTGACTGCGTAACGAATCTTAGTAGACTTACGTACGAAACCTCAAGGCATTCAGATTGAAAGGAGGGGTCGCCGATGGGCGAGGACGTCGGCCGGGTGTTCGACATCCAGAAGTTCTCGCTGCACGACGGCCCCGGCATTCGCACGGTGGTCTTCCTCAAGGGCTGCCCGATGGCGTGTGCCTGGTGCTCCAACCCGAACTCCCGCAAGCTGCAGGTACTGCAACTGCGGGACGCGAACGATCCGAACGTCTTCATCGCGGACAGCCGCGACTACGCGGTCGAGGAGGTCGTCCGGATCTGCCTTCAGGACCTGCCGTTCTACGAGGAGTCCGGCGGCGGGGTGACGCTCTCCGGAGGCGAGGCCATGGTGCAGCACCGGTTCGCCGCCCGTCTGCTCCGCAAGCTGCGGGCCAAGGGCGTGCACACCGCGGTCGAGACCACCGGCTACGCCGCCCCGGCCGTCTTCGAGAAGATCCTCGCGGAGGTCGACCTGCTGATCATCGACGTGAAGCACCATGACCGCAAGCTCCACCGGAAGTGGACGGGGGTCGCCAACGACCTTCCCCTGCGCAACCTGGCCGCTGCCATTGACGCCGGCGGGCCTGTCCTCGTCCGGATACCGATCGTCCCGGGTGTCAACGACTCCCTTGAGGACGCGGCGGCCTTCGCCCGGCTGCTCACCCCGATCGGCGTCCATGAGGTCCAGTTGCTGCCGTTCCACCAGTTCGGCGAGCGCAAGTACGAGCTGCTCGACTGGGAGTACCGGATGGCCGGCGTACCCGCCCTCCACGAGGAGGACCTCGCCGCCCACGTCCAGTCCTTCGCCGACCACGGCGTCCATGCCTTCGTCTAGAGAGGAACACGATGAGTTCACTGCTGGAATCGCCCGTCACCGTCGACGAGCCCCACTTCGGTCGCCTGACGCCGAGGATGGCTGCCTGGCGTGAGGAGTTGATGGAGACTCCCCAGTCGGTGTGCGTGGAGCGGGCGGTGCTCACCACCGAGACCTACCGGCTGCACCAGGACGAGCCGATGGTGCTGCGCCGGGCGCTGATGGTGCAGAACGTGCTGGAGAACATGAGCATCTTCATCGAGCCGGCCACGCTGATCTGCGGCAACCAGGCGTCGGCCAACCGGGCGGCGCCGATCATGCCCGAGTACGCGATGGACTGGGTGATCGCCGAACTGGACGAGTTCGACCAGCGCCCCGGTGACCGGTTCACGATCACCGAGCAGGCCAAGGACCAGCTGCGAAGCATCGCGCCCTTCTGGGAGCACAACACCCTCAAGGACCGCGGGCTCGCGCTGATGCCCCCGGCCAGCCGGCAGTTCTACGACCTCGGCATCATTCATCCGGAGGGCAACATCACCTCCGGCGATGCCCACATCGCCGTCTACTACGAGCGGGTGCTCGCCGAAGGGCTCGCCGGCTACCGGGCGCGCACCGAGGCGCTGCTGGCGGGCCTCGACCTCACCGACGCCGAGCAGCTGAAGAAGTCCTCCTTCTACCGCGCGGTGCTGATCACGCTGGACGCGGTGATCGCCTTCGCTCACCGCTACGCCAGTCTCGCCGCCGACCTGGCCACTACCGAGCCGGACGAGGCCCGCCGCGCCGAATTGCTCGAAATGAGCCGGATCCTGACCAAGGTGCCCGAGCAGCCGGCCGAGACCTTCCATGAAGCCATCCAGGCGGTCTGGCTGGTGCAGCTGTGCCTGCAGATCGAGTCGAACGGCCACAGCCTGTCGTACGGCCGGCTCGACCAGTACGTCCACCCGTTCTACGCCGCCGACCTGGCTGCCGGCCGGATCACCCCCGACCAGGCGACCGAACTGCTCACCAACCTGTGGCTGAAGACGATCACGCTGGCGAAGATCCGCAGCTGGTCGCACACCCGGTTCAGCGCCGGGGGCCCGCTGTACCAGAACGTCACCGTGGGCGGTCAGACTCCGGAGGGGAAGGACGCAGTCAACCCCCTGTCCTGGCTGATCCTGAAGTCGGTGGCCCAGACCAAGCTGCCGCAGCCGAACCTCACCGTCCGCTACCACCGCGGGCTGAGCGAGGACTTCATGATGGAGTGCATCGAGGTGATGCGGCTCGGCTTCGGCATGCCGGCCATGAACAGCGACGAGATCATCATCCCGTCCCTGATCAGCAAGGGCGTCGCCGAGCAGGACGCCTACAACTACTCCGCGATCGGCTGCGTCGAGGTCGCCGTCCCCGGCAAGTGGGGCTACCGCTGCACGGGCATGAGCTTCCTCAACTTCCCGAAGGCGCTGCTCACCGCAATGAACAACGGGGTCGACCCGAAGTCGGGCGAGCCGATCGCCACGCCGGTGAAGCACTTCACCGAGATGACGGACTTCGACGAGCTGATGGCCGCCTGGGACGTCACCGTCCGGGAGTTCCAGCGCCACGCGGTCATTCTCGACTCCGCCGCCGACATCGCGCTGGAGGAGAATGTCGCCGACATCCTCTGCTCGGCGCTCGTGGAGGACTGCCTGGGTCGCGGCAAGCCGATCAAGGAGGGCGGCGCGGTCTACGACTTCGTCTCCGGCCTGCAGGTCGGCATCGCCAACCTCGGCGACTCGCTGGCGGCGATCAAGAAGTGCGTGTTCGACGACCGCACGATCACGACCCAGGAGCTGTGGGACGCGCTGCTGGGCGACTTCTCCGGCGTCCGGGGGCAGGAGATCCAGGCGGCGCTGGCCAATGCGCCCAAGTACGGCAACGACGACGACGACGTCGACGGGCTGCTGGTGCGGGCCTACGCCACCTGCATCGACGAGGTCTTCGCCCACCACAACACCCGCTACGGCCGCGGCCCGATCGGCGGCGGCTACTACGCGGGCACGTCCTCGATCTCGGCGAACGTGCCGCAGGGCGCGTCCACGATGGCCACCCCGGACGGACGCAACGCCGGCCAGCCGCTCGCCGAGGGCTGCTCCCCCAGCCACGGCGCCGACACCCACGGGCCGACCGCGGTGTTCAAATCGGTCTCCAAGCTTGACACCGGACGGATCACCGGCGGCGTGCTGCTCAACCAGAAGGTCACCCCGCAGGTGCTGCGCAAGGAGGAGGACCGCAAGAAGCTGATCCTGCTGCTGCGGACGTTCTTCAACCGCCTCGACGGCTTCCACGTGCAGTACAACGTGGTCGACCGCGCCACCCTGCTGGACGCCCAGGCGCACCCCGAGCGCCACCGCGACCTGATCGTCCGCGTGGCCGGCTACAGCGCGTTCTTCAACGTGCTGTCCAAGGCCACCCAGGACGACATCATCGCCCGCACCGAGCAGACCCTCTGACCCCACCACCCGGCGGTTCCTCAGGGACCGATGTCCTGCGAACCGCCGGGAGGATCCGCAAGCTCGATGCCGCTGGCGGACGGGGACTGCTTCGGCACGCCGTCGAGAATGCAGATCCTCCCAACCCAACAGACCCACCCACCGCTCCCCGAGGAGCGACGCGTCACTCACCCCCCGACGTCATCCCGGCGAACGCCGGGACCCCTGCACCGGTGTGACAACTCGACCCCGGGAGATCCCGGCCAATCTCGCTGAACCGGGCGCCACAGGCTGGCGTTCGGCACGCCGTTCCGCTCTGAACGTTCCCCGTCTGGGCAGCCAGGAACCGGCCCTGAGAACGGCGCGCGCCCGTCCACACCCATGATGTCCCGCGGTAACATCACGAGAGCCGAGAGTCCGGGGGCATCTTCGTTCGCTCAGCTCGCGCCCCACCTCGGACGGGCCGCCAGCGCGACCCTGCCGAGCACGAGCAACACCACCACCTGCACGGCAAGCAGCGCCAGGTTCCACGCCGGCGCCAGCGTGCCGCTGATCGGGCGCAAGCTGAGGGTGCCGTTCAGCGGGGCGAGAGTGTTCCCCACCGACAGGATCATGGCTCTCGGATCCCACGGCCCGAGGATCGGCACCATCAGGTGGAAGGCCGTGAACGTGGCCATCGGCGCGACCAGCGCACGCGTGAGCAGGCCGATCGAGACGCCGATGGCGCCGAAGTAGAAGGACGCGACAACCGCGAAGCCCGCCCAGGCTGCCGCCACACTCATACCAACGGCCTCCGGGATGGGCTCGAACACGTCCAGCGCGAGCGCGGACATCGTCGGGCCGCTGACGACCACTCCCCCGCACACGGCCGCGACGACCGCCCCGATCACCGCCGCGACGCCGACCAGCCCGGCCGTCAGCGAGTACGCCAGCTCCAGGCTTCCCAGCCGGAACCGGACCGCCCGGAGCCGGATGGTGCGGTGCCGGAAGTCCTTCAGCGCGAGCGTGAGCCCGGCCCCGAACGCGACCAGCGGCGCGAGCAGGAACCCGGCCAGCTGAAGGGCGTTGGCCGAGTAGCCGGACGGACGCAGCATGCCCAGAGCCGTCCGCGCGCTCTCGTAGTCGTAGCGAAGCGGATTGTCGGTGCTCACCTGATTGCCATCGGACTCCACGTGCATCGGAGCGTGGAGTTCGGTGTCGACATCCACCCCGCTCTCTCGCGCCTGCTGGAGCGTCTGGCGGAACTCCTCGTCCGCAGCGACCGCCGCCCCGCTCAGCGTCGGCACGGAGATCACCCCGACAGCGACGCCGACCAGCAGCGCCCACAGGAAGTAGCGCGACCACCAGGCAAACCCGATCTCGAGTCCTCCCGCGCGGAGCCGGCTCGGACGCCCGCTAGGACGCACGGCGGAGTCTGCCATCACTCAGACTCACCACCTCGTCGGCAACCAGTTCGTAGAAGCGCGGATTATGACCGGCCAGGAGCACGGTCGGCCGCCAGGGCAACTGCCGGAGCAGCTCGGCCACCTGGCCGCGCATCCCCTCGTCCAGTCCGGCGTCGACCTCGTCGAGCAGGACGTAGCGCGGACGGGACGAGAGGCACACGCCCAACGCCAGCCGCTTCCGCTCGCCCGCCGAGAAGCCCGCCACCCCGTCTGGCCAGGAGCTTCGGTCCGAGCTCGAGAGCAGCAAGGACGCCCTCGTCGCGCGCATCCCCGCCCAACAACGCGAGGTTCTGCGCGCCGGTGAGGCGTGGATAGACGACCGGCTCGTCGAACACCACGCCCACCGACTCCCGCACGGCATCCAGCGGACGGCCGTCGAACAGCACGCTCCCGCCACACTCGTCCAGCCCGAGCAGGCAGATAAAGAGCGTGGTCTTGCCGGTTCCGTTCGGCGCCTGGATATGGGTCCTCATGCCGGTCGGAAACGTCCAGCTCAGCTGATCGAGAACAATCCGTGCTCCGTACCGTCGGGTGATGTCTCGCGCCTCAATCACGGGCCGGCCCAGTAGCCGCGCATGCTGACACCCCGTACCGCTCTGCGGTCGCGGAAGTCAGCGAGGGGTCGCGGATAGCAGTGCTTCATCCATCATCTTTCAGAGCGTCCCGTCCAGGACGGGCCGGGACCGATGTCCGGGCCTGCCCTGGCCGAGGCCAGCTGCGATCCGCTTGGCCATCGTGGTTCTCTACCGTTCCCCCGGCGTCGCGCCAGAGCCGGTCCTACGTCGGTGGCGATCCGCGGGGCGTGGCAACACGTTGACCACCATCACGGCGATGATCGCCACGTACGGCCACACCGGTCCGCCGAGATTGAAGTACTGGCCGCCGACAAGCACAGCAGCCGTCGCCAGGACAACCGGCAGCAGGACAACGAGCCGCTGGCCGGTCTGGGTGGCCCAAAAGAGCGCTGCCACCACGACAACGGTGGCGAGCCAGATCAGGATGTCCACAGGGGTACTCCTCGCCAAGTCATGCGTAACACTTCGAGATCCACGGCACGGGTCCGTACCCGGTAGCGGCGATGAACTTCACCGACAGGCACTTGCCATTCTCCCGAGCGGTCCGAGCCATCAGCGAAATGACGCTGCACGCCGCCGCGAACGCTCGACCGGCCGGGTGCGGAATGAGAGCCACCCCGGCCGCGCATCCGTTGGTGGCGAAGCCAATCGTGTACGTCTCGCTCCTGTTGAAGTCGACGGAGATGCCGTACCACGGCCAGCGGACCCGCGGGTCGGCGACCACAGGGAATGCCGTTGCCCCGTCCACGTCAGTGGTCTGGCTGAGGACATCACCGTCGACCTTGAAGCGAGAGGCGACCCTGGCACCGTGGGCATCAACAGCCCACGCCGGATCGATCACTGCGACCGGCTCGCCCGTCGGCCCTCCCGTGCGCACGATCACGGACCCCGTGTCCGTCAACTCGAGGTACTTGCCCTTGAAACGGTAGGTCTGCCTGGACTGCGATGCGTCACTGATGACCGCGACAACCTGGAAGCCTCTGTCGACCCGTCGCGACACATAGTCCACACCATTGCCGCTCATCACCGTGTCGTCGCCGACCACCGCAACATCGCCACGCGCGGGCATCGTCACTTCGACTCCCCCAGCGCGGACCGTGCTGCCGGACGCACTGACGCGGCCGACAGTCCTTGTGCCCGGGTCGGACTTCTTCACGATCCGGACCAGGTCATTCGGGCTTCGATCATCCGCGGTGTCGGCCGATGCCGGCGTCGGGGTCAGCGCCCCGGCGGCGGCGAATGAGAGTACGACCATCGTGGTCAGCGCCATGCGTTTCATGGGCCCCTCCTGGGGTGTTGGTACTGCTCGTTGCTCCTTCGTCAGGTGACGAGGAAGAAATAGGCAAGGTTTCGCCGGTTCGGCGCGGACGGTCCTCATGAGGCCGGCCACCCTCGCGAGAACGATCGGGGGCAGAGGGACGGACGGTTGACGTAGCAGCCGGCGGCAGCAAGCGCCAGCATCACGATCCGCAGCGTCACAGCCATCGCTCGTCGCCCTTGCCCCATACGTGGCGCCTGGTGATCCGAGACGACCTTTGTACGGTGGCCGACCATCGTGATCAGCGCCGTACGTTTCATGGGTTCCTCCTCGGATTGGGGTGGTCAGGCTCTCGTCGGTGACAGGGAGCCGAAGGCAAGGCCGGCCGGTCAGCGCCGTCCGGCCTGGGCTGCCTTCGAGTGCCGGAAGATCGTGCCGGGCAACACCGACAACGCCTCCTCGATGCGATCGGCCACCTCATCGGTGCAGGTCTGCTTCGCGGGGTCGTTGAGGAGTTGCCAGACGAACTGCCGACTGCATCCGGCTCGTCGCGCGAGCCGGGACTGGGTGAAGTCGCGCAACGCCATGTAGTCGGCAAGCAACTGTGGATCACGGAGCTTCATCCGCCGACCTTTCGAGCTGGGGTGGGTGGTCGTGGATCCTCATTGTTAGTCGATACTTGACGATTCGTCAATCATGACACGCAGCCCGTGCGATGATTCAGTTGACACTGTGTCAACCGATGCGAAGCCCACCTGCCCGCCCGTCCCTTGTCAGCGCAATGTCGGCGGGTCCCGCCATGGTTGACAACTTTGTGCGAGGCTTGGACTCGTTGCGGCCGACGCCGCGGCGCGTTGCCGACAGTCACATCCGAGAGTGGAGCGATGCACGCACTGGGCCGATTCATCAGCGACCTGATGGACACGCGCAGCATGTCCCGACCCGACCTGGAACGGGCGAGCGGGCTCAGCCGCCAGCACATCCACCAGCTCCTGGACGATCGCAAGACGGGCCTGGGCCGGATGCTCGACGACACGACCATCGCCGGGTTGTCCCGGGCGTTCCCCGACATCGGGGAGATCGCCTTCATCGCGAAGGCGGCGGAGTCTCTGGGGGTGCCGGTCGATCGTCTGGCCGTGATCGACATCGACCTCGATCGCCTCTCGGACGACGCGCTGCTCGGCATCCTCGCCCGTCGGCTCAAGCGGGCCAGCCTGCACGCCTCCGGGGACGGCTCGTCCACGGAAGCCGAAGACGGTTCCGCGGACGAGCCGACTCCGCTCGCCGCGCGGCACGGACGCCGGGCACGCCAGCACCTCGACGAGCAGTGGGACAGCACGGACGGGAAGGGGCGCGACCCGCGCTGACCATCCCCTCGCGGCACCGGCCACCGGCCATGTCAGAGGGGACCAACACACTGGTGCCATGCACGATCCGTGGCACGAGTTCCGCACTCTCTCCGACTGGGCACTGCACTGGGCCCGGCTACCGGCCGACCTGCTCGGCGTCACCGACTTCCGCGCCCGCACGGTCACTCTCGACAGCCGGCTCCTCCAGGCCGAGCGGCGCTGCACGGTCGCGCACGAGGTCGAGCACATCCGGCTCGGGCCGATGCCGACCGATCCGGTGCTGGCCGCGCGGGAGGAGGCCGCCATCGACCGGGCCGTTGCCCGGAAGCTGATCAGTATCGGTGAACTCGGCGATGCGCTCGCCTGGGCCGGCACCCTCGCCGAGGCCGCGCAGGAGCTGTGGGTCGACGAGGACACGCTCGCTGCCCGGCTCCGGCACCTTCACCCGTCCGAGGTGCACTACCTGCGCCGACGCCTGCAGCACGACCAGTTCGGATGAGCGCCCTGGGTACGGCCGCCCGCCGGCCACGCGGGCCGGTGGTCGAGCGGACCTCAGCCCACGTCCTCCTGGGCATCGGGTTCCGCGGTGGGGGGTTCGATCGGATCGGCCGTCACCGGGATCGTCCCAGGCGTGGGCACCGGGGCCGACAGATCGATCGTGCGGACCGTGCGCGGCGCCAGCGGCGTGGACACATAGGTGGGCCGGGTGATCGGGATCGGGTCCCACAGCGAGACCGGACGCGGTACCGGCACGCTGAGTTCGATCGAGTGCTCGTGCTCGGCGACGTCGGCCTCGGTCAGGGAGATCGCGACCGTCTCCTCGTCCGGGCACTCACGGATGCCGGCAGCGCGCCGAGCGAGGTCGGCACGCATCGAACGAACACTGAACCGGGCCACCACGAGGAAGCCGACGATCAGGCCCGCGGGAATCAGCGCGCCCCACCACTCCCCGATCCGGAACGCGGCGAGAGCGCTGACCAGCAGCTGTACCAGCAGCAGGAAGATCAGCACGCGCCGACGCCGCTGGGCCGCCTCGCGATCGCGCAGGTGCAGCTCGCGCAGTTGCGCGCGGCGCGTGTGTGGGGTGGAGATCGTGGCCGTCCCGGGATCGGCCTCGGCCAGTGACGTCCCGCTGCGGACGATCGTCACCGACGGCGTGAACGGGATCTCCCCGGCCGACTCCTCTGCCACGTCATCACCACGGTGACTGAGGAAGTAGGGCACCAGGTACATCAACCAGGCGGCAGCGATGCCTGCGAAGATCAGCCCGGTCATACCCACATCCCGAACGGTATTGGGCCGACCCCGGCATCCGGTCCACCCCTGGCGGAGTGTCGGGGATTAGCGCAGCCCGCCCCTCCCGTCCCACCTGTCCCACCTGACCCGCGGGGCTGCCGAAAGTCGCCGAAGCTGCCGAAGGTTCGGCAGCTCGGGCAACTCTCGGCAGCTTCTGACGAGCGGGGGGACCGGACAGGGCCACGGGGACGGGCCACGGGGACGGGGCCCGGGGGCTACGGTTCGGGGCGGCGGCCGGCCTCGAAGCGGGCGAGCAGTCCGCCCGGCACGTCCTCGGCATTCAGGACGAAGACGTCGTGGTCGCGCCAGGCTCCGTCCACGTGCATGTAGCGCTCCCGGCGACCCTCGTAGCGGAAGCCGAGCTTGCGGACGACGGCGAGGCTGTTGGCGTTCTCCGGACGGATCGCGATCTCGATCCGGTGCAGCCTGAGCACGTCGAAGCAGTAGTCGCAGGCCATCGCCACGGCGGTCGGAATGATTCCTCGCCCGGCCCAGGCCGGGTCGATCCAGTAGCCGACCTGCGCCCAGCACGCCGAACCCCTGGTGATGCCCGACACGGTCACCTGACCGGCGAAGACTCCCCGCTTCTCCCCCGGCGGCGTGTACTCCACCGCCCACGGCAGCATCTGGCCGTGGCGGGCCCGGCCGGTGAAGGTCATCACCAGCTGGGCGAAGTCCATGCCCGGCTCCGGCGACTCGGGTGGACGGGTGGAGTCCCACGGCTGGAACCATGACCCGGAGCGATTCCGGATCCGGGCCCAGTCGGGTTCGTCCCTGCGGCGCAGCGGGCGCAACGTCACCGGCCCGTGACTCAGCCGCACCGGCCAGAACGCGCCCATCGCTGTCCGGCTAGCCCAGCGGCCAGCAGGCCACGTCACCGTCCAGGGGCTCCCGCCCCGGCGGCACGACCAGGACGGCGTCCGCGGCGGCGAGGTCGGCGGTGCCGGGCTCGGCCGCCGCCAGCGGAGTGAGCCCGCGCTCGGTGCGTCGGGCGAGGACCAGCCGCGTCCGCTCCGGATCACGATCGACCGGCGCCGCGACCGTGTCGGCCACCTCGGCGGGACCTGCGTCCTCCGCCCCCGCCAGCCGCCTCACCAGCGGACGACCGAGGAGCAGGTAGGCCAGGTACGCCGGCACCGCGCCCGGCGGCAGCACCAGGACAGGCGCCTGCTCCGGCCCGACAAGGGCGAACACCTGCCGGCCTGGCAGCGCGTCCACCTCGGCCACGTCGACCGAGCCCTCACGGCCGAGCATCGCCACCAGTTCGTCAGTGGGCTCGGTGACCAGCAGCACGAGGTCGGCCCGCACCAGTTGCTCGCCGAGCACCCTGGCGAGGGCGTGCGGCTCCGCCGGCACGATGCCCGCTCCGAACACCTGGGCGCCGTCGTCTCGGGCCGACGCGGCCAGGAGCGTGGTGCACGCGTCATAGCTCTCGGTGAGCCGGGTGAGCGGCCTGCCGGGCTCCACGAGCGTGGTGTCCGCGGTGATCACCACCACCCGCGGCCGCGGCCGGGCGAGCACCTTGTCGTGACCCACCTCGGCGATCAGGGCCAGCACCCGCGGCGTGAGTTCGGCACCGCTCTCGACGAGCAGTTCGCCGTCCGCGATCCGCGATCCGGCCAGCAGCATGTTCTGCTGGAAGCGCACCTCCGCCGTGAACTGCACCTCGTCGTCGACGGCGTGCCCCTCGACGAGCGGGACGACCGCGTCCGCGCCATCGGGAACCGGCGCGCCGACAGCAACGCGGACGGCCGTGCCCGGAGAGAGCGGGGCGCCCCGGTATCCGCCGGCGTCGATCTCGTCCACGACGGGGAGAACCACCGGCAACTGCGAGCTGGCCCCGACAAGGTTGGACGCGCGAACGGCCCACCCCTCCGTGGTCGCCGATGTGCAGGTGGGCAGGTCGAGGTCGGCCACGATCGACTCGCACAGGGTCAGACCGGCGGCCTCGAGCAGGCCGATGCCGAACGGCCGCAGGCTGGGCACGGCGCCGACGAGGAAGTCGCGATGGGTGGCGACGCTGCGCAGGCCCTGCTCCCCCGCCGCCGGGGCGTCGGGCAGGTAGCTCGGTTCCCGCGGCGCGACGACCGGCTCCGGCTGCGCTTCTTCCTTGACACGGGCGAAGAGAGGCATGGGCCTACGATAAGTCAATGACCTCCGCGGACCCGGAAGGCCAGCCGCGAGCCAACCGATCCAAGGCAGAGCTGCGGATCCGGCTCCGCGCAGCCCGCGCCGCCCGCCGTCCCGACCCTTCCGGTGACGACGCCCGGACAGCCCGCGCGCTCGCCGCCTGCGCCGGCGCCCGGGTCGTGGCGGCCTACGCGTCGACAACGGATGAGCCCCCGACCGTCGGCCTGATCGAGGCTCTCCACGCGAGCGGCGTGCGGGTGCTGCTGCCGGTCCTTCGCCGCGAGCCCGACTGGGCGTGGTATTCGGGCCCGGACGGGCTGGCGCCGGGGCCGTTCGGCATTCCGGCTCCCACCGGTCCTGCGCTGGGCGCGGCGGCGCTGGGCCTCGCCGAGTGGATCTGGCTGCCCGGGCTGGCCGGCAGTCCGGACGGTCGGCGGCTCGGCACCGGTGGCGGCTGGTACGACCGAGCGTTGGGCCGGGCCTCCGCCGATGCGCGGCTGGGACTGCTGCTGTATGACGATGAAGTACTCGACCTCGTGCCGACGGAGCCGTGGGACCGCGATGTGCAGGTCCTGGTGACCGAGCGGCGGCGCCTCGACGTCCCGACGGAATAGCTCCGCCGATTTCTGCGTTCCCGACGGTGCTGGGTACCATTCTCCCGTCCACGCATTCAGGAAGTGATGATGCCGACCTACCAGTACCGCTGCACCACCTGCGACACGGAAGTGGAAGCCGTCCAGAAGTTCACCGACGACCCGCTGACCGACTGTCCGGAATGCGACGGCAACCTGCGCAAGGTGTTCAACGCCGTCGGCGTGGTGTTCAAGGGGTCCGGCTTCTACGCGACCGACAACCGCAGCAAGGGCAAGCAGAACGCGGCCAAGGCGACGAAGCCTGACGCCCCCAAGGTCGAGTCGAAGCCCGCGTCATCCACAGGGACGTCCAGCGCGGCCTGAGCCTGTGGACGGGTGACGCGTTTTCGCCTCGCCTGCCGAAAATCTCCGGTGTGGGCAGAATCGACTCTCTTCGCCGCGCCTTCCGCTGGCACCGTCGCACCTTCGCTGCGCTCTTCGCGGCGCTCGCCGTCCTCGCGGGACTGAATGCGCTTTCCGCGTCGTCCAGCAACGGCACGCTCGCCCTGGTCGCGGCACGGACCATGTCCGCCGGCGACAGCGTCGCCGAATCAGACCTCGCCGTGGTGCGGGTGCCTGCCGAGCTGCTGGCCGACGGTGCGTTCACCGATGTCGCACAGGTGGTCGGCCACACCGCGGTGGTAGAAGTGCCCGCCCGGGCTGTGCTCGTACCTTCGGTGCTGCTGGAGCCGAACAGCCGGTTGCCCGCCGGCCAGGTCGCCCTTCCGGTGCGTTTCGGCGACGCCGCCGCGGTGGGACTGCTGCGGGTCGGCGGCAGGATCGATGTCCTCGGCGCGGCGGAGAGCGGGTCCGGCTACGGCGTGGTCGCCGCCGACGTACGGGTGATGGCGGTCACCGCCGCCGCGGACGGTGGTCTGCTCGGCGGCTCCCAGGCTCCCCTCGTACTCCTCACGGTGACCTCGACCCAGGCCGCGGCGATCACCGCGGCCGCGTCCGTGTCCACATTGGGATTCTCGCTCAGATGACCCGATCCGCATTATGGTGACAGCTCCATTGCCCACCTTGAAGGAGCAGACAATGAAGGGCTTCCGGGATTTCCTGATGCGTGGAAACCTGATCGAACTGGCCGTCGCGTTCATCATGGCGGCGGCGTTCGGCGCCGTCGTCACGACATTCACGCAGCTGGTGATGGACATCATCGGCCTGCTCGGCGGCCAGCCCGACTTCAGCGCCGTGGCCATCGGTGGCGTGAATGTCGGCAAGTTCATCACCGCGATCATCGCGTTCGTGATCATGGCGGCGGTCGTCTACTTCGGCATCGTCAAGCCCTACGAGGTCGTGAAGAGCCGCCTCACGAAGCCGGCCGCCGACGAGCCGGGCGCCCCCACGACCGAGGAACTGCTCGCCGAGATCCGCGACCTGCTGGCGAAGAAGTAGCAGACTCCCGGCAGCGCGCCGGGAGTCTGCACACCGTCATCCCGGCGAACGCCGGGATCCCTGCACCGACGTGGCGACGCCACTCCGGGGATCCCGGGTCAAGCCCGGGATGACGTGTGCCGCCGAGACCACCCAAACCGCTCGTCGAGCCTGTCGAGACGCCATCGTCCGCCCATCCTGGCGGCCCCGGCTCAGGAACCGTGGTGCGGGGGCACCTCGCGGAGCAGCCGCTCCTCGTCGCGGTTGAGCCGGTGGCGCCCGGACGGCGGACGGGTCTCCAGCGTGGTCAGGCCGAGGGCCTGCCGCGCAGCGGTGAGGGCCGCGGCGAGCTGGGCGGGGCCACAACCGGCCCGAAGATCGGCCGGCACGAGGTGCGGCCACGCGCGTTCGGCCGCGGCCTGGCCTCGGGCATGGGCAGCGATGCGCTCCGCCGTCCAGCCGAGGTCGGCGAGATCGTCCAGCAGCACGGGCACGTCAGGTGCCGGGGCATCCGGCAGGTCGAGCTCCTCGCCGGTCAGCGCGTAGCCGAGCGCGGCGTGCCAGCGTCCGCTCACCGGTAGGAGCGCGGCGCGCCCGGATCGCTCAGGTCGACGGCACCGACCACAACGGCCGGGGCGTCGAAGCGCCACGGCCCGCGCACCCGCAGCCGTTCCGCCCCACGCAGCGACGGCGCGACCGTGACGAGGGCGTCGAAGTCGTCGATGAGCTTGTAGTGCTTGCTGTCCAGGTCGATCTCGGGGATGCGCTCGACCTGGCTGTGCAGCCGTCCGTCCGCGCCGAGGTCGAACACGTCCGAGCGCAGCAGCATCAACTCGTTGGTGGTCTTGACGGGCAGGAAGCGGTCGCGTCCCACGGCGATGGCGGTGGCGCCGCGGAACACCTCGATAGCCGCGCCCATGGCGCTCTCCAGCTGGATCACCGCCGGCGAGGTCGGATCGCCGGGATCGACCGTCTTGTCGTTGCGGATCAGCGGCAGGCCAAGCACCCCGTTCCGGGCGCGAAGGGTCTCGCGCACCTGGACGAGGTCGAGCCACAGGTTGTTGGCGTGGAAGAACGGATGGCGGTGTTCGTCGGTGAAGAAGTCCATCTCGTCCGGGGCGGTCTGGGCGGTGTCGCGCAGGATGAGCTGGCCGTCAGAGATCCGCACCGCGAGGTGGCCGCCCTTGCGGTCGTTGACAGTCCGCGGGCAGACCTCGGCGGCGTACGGGGCGCCGGATGCGGCGAACCAGCCGGCCAGCGTGGCGTTCGGCGCGGCCCCGAGGTTGTCGCCGTTGGCGACCGTCGCGTAGCGGAACCCGGCGTCGATCAGAGCGTCCAGCAGGCCGGTGCCCCACAGCGCCGGGTAGAGGTCGCCGTGGCCCGGAGGGCACCACTCGAGGCTCGGGTCGGCCGGCCAGGAGACCGGCCCGAGCCCGTCGGCGAGGATCTTGGGCTCGGCGTTCTGGAGGAAGTCCAGCGGCAGCCCGTCCACGGTGAGGTCGGGGTACCGCGCGAGGTGGGCGAGGGTGTCGTCGCGGGTGCGGAAGCTGTTCATGAAGACCAGCGGCAGCCGGGCGGCATACTCGGCGCGAGCGTGCCGCACCTGCTGGACGATCAGGTCGAGGAAGGTGAGCCCGTCGCGGACGGTGAGGAGCGTCTTCGCACGGTCGAGGCCCATCGACGTGCCGAGACCCCCGTTCAGCTTGATCACGACGGTCTGCTGCAGCGCGGCGCGGGCGTCGGCGTCGCTGATCTCGACCTGGTCCAGCCGCGGCGGGTCGAGCAGCGGACGGATGGTGGCCTCGGGGATCAGCCCGGTGGCGCCGTCAGCGCACAGGCGCCAGTAGTGACTGAAGTTGTCGATCGCGGCCTGACTGATGCCGGCCGCCTGCATCTTCCGCAGGCACTGCTCCAGGGCGATGGGAGTCATGGGCTCGATGCTAACGGGGCTCGGGCCGGGCGTTCGGCCACGCTGCGGGACGAGACCGTCCGAGGGCCGCGCGGCTGCGGACATAGCGAGAGTGACGCACCTCGAAGGGCTTTGAAGCCGTCTACCCACCCCCAGGAGACAACATCGCGTGCGTCACTCTCGTCCCTGACTCTAGCCGACCGCCGATCCAATGCAAACCCAAACCCGAAATTCCCAGCGGGTTCACAGGTGGTTTCGCCCCAGCCTGGCGTGGCTGTCCCCCGTCCGGGGGACAGCCTGGAGGCGCTACGCTGTTGGCTGGCCTCGCGGGCCAGGGCCCCATAGCTCAGGGGATAGAGCAGAGGTTTCCTAAACCTTGTGTCGCAAGTTCGAATCTTGCTGGGGTCGCGGTCTGTCGTGTTGCGATCTGTGTGGGTTCCCGTCCGCACCGTAGCCTGCGGTCATGCGGTTGCCCTTCCACGTCGTTCCTGCGGCGTACGTGATCTTCGTTCGGGACAGAGATGGCGTGACCGAGGTTCTGCTGCAGCTTCGGTCCGGCACCGGCTACATGGACGGCTACTGGGCAACCGCAGCCGCAGGCCACATCGAGCCAGGTGAGTCTGTGGCCGACGCCGCCACCCGTGAAGCGTGGGAGGAGTTGGGTGTCCGGGACCTGGAGCTGCGGCCGCTCTGCGCGATGCACCGCTGCCAAGGATCAGATCCCATCGACCAACGCGTCGACTACTTCCTCCTGGCCACGAACTGGAAGGGCGAGCCGACCATCAGGGAGCCAGCCAAGTGCGCCGACCTGCGTTGGTATCAGCTCACCGCGCTCCCCGACCCGGTCGTGCCACACGAGTTGTACGTGATGTCGCGGTACCGGCAGGACGCGCTCGAACCAATCGAGAGCTACGGCTTCGACACCCCAATCTAGGGAACTCATTGCCTGTGCGCGCGACGAAGCATCTACTGGGTCAACGGGATCGGTGAACGAGAACAGCTTCCCCCTGGCGTCTCCCGCCACGTGACACGGGGCCGAAACGCCCTAGCCCGAACGCGTTCAGTAGGCAGCTTGGTGGAGTCGTCTATCTCGATGCCCGGGGCGTACGTCCGGCGTCCTCAGGCGAGGCGGGCAGCCAAGTCGACCCTGTTGAGCATCGCCGCGTTCATCGCCGCGACGGTGGCCATCGAGATACCCGCCAAGCTGTTCGGCGGCGTCCCCGACGCCGTGCGCTACGTCGTCACCGGCACCGTGTTCAACGCCATCCGGATCCTCGCCATGGACTCACGATCGGAGCAATGGCGAGACGCCCCGACCTCTGAGTACGGCGCACGGCCACGCAGGCAGGTCCTATTGATCGATGTCCATCGATATGATAGACAAATGTCTATGAGTGATGAGGGGGTGCCGGCCCGGCCGCTCCGGGTGGGGGATCTGTGTTGTTCGCCGGTGCTGCAGGCGGAATTGCAGCCCGACGAGGCGCTGGTGTTGGCGGGAGCGCTGAAAGTGCTGGCCGACCCGGCCCGGTTGCGGCTGTTGAGCCTGATCCGTTCGGCCGAGGGTGGCCGGGCAATGACCAGCGTGCTTGCCGACCGGCTGGGCCTGACCCAGCCGACGGTGACCCACCACTTGGTGGCGTTGTTCGACGCCGGGTTCCTGGAGCGGGAACGGGACGGCCGACAGACCTGGTACTGGGTGAACGCCGAGGGGCTGCAGGCGATCCGACAACTCCTGGACCCGTCCCCGGCACGGCAGCTACTGATGGTCGAGACAAGCAGGAAGTGAGTGCGTGATGAGCGAGAGCGACGTGGTGGAACAGGTGCGGGAACGGTACGCCGCGGCCGCGAAGGCGGCGATGGGCGTCGACCGGCGAACCCTCGACGTCCTCGATGAGGCGGACGGCTGTTGCGGCGGGGGTGGTTGCGGTGCCGGTGTCACCGAGGCCGAGGCGTTCGGGGCAGCGCTGTACGACGCCGACCAGGCCGGCCAGGTGCCGGAACGGGCACTGAGTGCCAGCCTGGGATGTGGGAACCCGACCGCGGTCGCTGAGCTGCACCAGGGCGAGCGGGTGCTCGACCTGGGCTCGGGTGGCGGGCTGGACGTCCTGCTGTCGGCCCGCCGGGTCGGCCCGGACGGATTCGCCTACGGCGTCGACATGACCGACGAGATGCTCAGCTTGGCGCGGGAGAACGCCGTCAGGGCCGGGGCCACCAACGTGGAGTTCCTGAAGGGCCGGATCGAGCAGGTGCCGCTGCCCGACGGCGCCGTCGATGTGGTGATCTCCAACTGCGTGATCAACCTGAGCGTCGACAAGCCGAGGGTGCTGGCCGAGATGTTCCGCGTCCTCGCACCCGGCGGCCGGGTGGGGGTGTCCGACGTCGTCGCCGAGGACCAACTGACCCCGGCCGACCGGGCCGAACGTGGCAGCCACGTCGGCTGCGTCGCCGGGGCGCTGTCCCGGCAGGAGTACATCGACGGGCTGACCGCCGGCGGGTTCACCGACATCGAGGTGGTGTTCACCCACGAGGCCGCCCCACAGATGCACAGCGCCATCGTCCGGGCCGTCAAGCCCGCCTAGCCCGACGGGCCGGACAGGAGTTCGTCCAGAAGTGCCTCGACGCGGCGGCGGATCTCGTCGCGGATCGGACGGACCGCGACGATGTCCTGCCCGGCCGGGTCACCGAGGACCCAGTCCTCGTACCGCTTACCCGGATAGAACGGGCAGGCGTCCCCGCAGCCCATCGTGATCACCACGTCGGAGGTCTTCACCGCATCGGTGGTGAGGACCCTGGGCTGTTCGCCAGCGATGTCGATGCCCTCCTCGGCCATCGCCTCGACCGCGACCGGGTTGATCGCATCCGCCGGCGCCGAACCGGCCGACAACACCTCCACCCGGCCGCCGCCCAGGTGGCGCAGATAGCCCGCGGCCATCTGCGACCGGCCGGCGTTGTGCACGCACACGAAAAGGACGGTTGGCTTGCTCATCGCGCCTCGCTCCCTCCCCTCGCCGAGGGGTTGACGCCCTCAGTCAACTCAGTAATTATTGACTCAATAGTTATGGAGGTATCGCGGGATGTCAACCGATCTGGAAGTACGCGCCCGGGCCTACGCGGCCCTGGGAGAGGCGTCCCGGCTGGCGATCATCGACCTCCTCACGCACGCCGACCTCGCCTCCGGCGAACTCGCCGCCCGGCTCAACCTGCCTACCAACCTGCTCGCCCACCATCTGCACGTCCTGGAGGATGCCGGGCTGATCCTGCGCCGCCGCTCCGAGGGCGACGCCCGCCGCACGTACATCACCCGCACCGATGCCTGCAATCAGCTCCTCGGCACCGAACCGCTACCCCGGCCGCGCAAGATCGCGTTCGTGTGCTCGCAGAACTCAGCCCGGTCCCAGTTGGCCGAGTTCTACTGGCGCAGCGTCAGCGACATCCCCGTCGTGTCAGCCGGCACGCACCCCGCGCGCCGCGTGCACCCACGTGCGACCAGCGTCGCCCGGCGCCACGGACTCGACCTGACCACTGCCGTACCCAAGCTCCTCGACGACGCGCTCACCGGCGACGAGCTTCTCATCGCGGTGTGCGACCGCGCCTACGAAGACCTCCACAACCAACCGCTGCACTGGTCCATCCCCGACCCCGCACAGGCTCCTGACCCCCGCGCTTTCGACAGCGCCTACGACCACATCGCCAACCGGATCGACCAGTTCACCGCCAGCCTCGAAGGACAACCGACCTGACCCTCCACCCGGCATCCGAACGCACCCGTGAAACCTGCACGCCGAGGAGAAGACAGCACTCGAGCACGCCGCGGGGGTGCTCAGACCGGGTTCCGGGCGGTTGTCGCCACACGAGTGGTTTCTGCGTCGGCTCGGCGCCAGCCCATGATGGTGCGGGTGATGTAGACGTCGACACTGCCGGCCATGTCAGTGGAGGAATCGAGTAGCCACTGCAGGCCGATGCCGTCGAGGACGGCCGTGACGAGGCGGACTTCGATATCGATCTCTGCTGGAGTGAGGGGGGCGACGTCCCCGGCGTCGACCGCCTGCTGGAGATGTCCGGCCAAGGTGGCGAGGTTCGTGGCGTAGCGCTGCTGGATGAAAGCGTGGGCCGGGTGGCTGGGGCTGGAGGCCTCCGCGGCGATGGTGGTGAACAGCTGCAGGAGGCCACGATTGTGCTCGTGTGCGCCCATGACCGCCGGGAGCCGCCGGAAGTAGTCCAGTCCGGAGACGTCCGCGAGGCGGGCCTCGACGGTCTGTCGGTCCCACTCCTGAAGGACCGCCATCAGCACACCTCCCTTGCTGCCGAAGTGCTGGATCAGGGCGGCGTGGGAGACACCGGCCCGCTCGGCGATGGCGCGGACGGAGCCGCCTGCGAAGCCATGTTCACCGAATACATCGATGGCGACCGCAATGAGCTGCTCACGCCGACGGACCCCGGTACGGTACGGGCCTCGGCTCCTGGTCCGCGCACTCCCTGCCATGTCGATCATCATCTCACAATCACCGACAAATACTTACCATTCGGTTATAGTTCAGACGCCAGCGCGAGACGACCCCACAGCGGAAGGAACCCGCGGATGAAGTACTCCGTCCTCGGCCCCACCGGCATCCGCGTGTCCCGGATCGCGCTCGGCACGGCCACGTTCGGCGTCGCCCCGACCGCGGAGCACACCGATCGGCTCGTCGGCGAGGCCCTCGACCTCGGGATCAACTTCGTCGACACGGCCGACGTGTACGGGAACATGCCGGTCTTCGACCGGCCCGGCGCCCCGAAAGCTGCCGACCGTGCCCCGGCCGAGCAACTCCTCGGCCGGGCGCTGCGCGGCCGCCGCGACGACGTCGTGATCGCAACGAAGTCCAACGGGATCGTCGGCCACGGTGTCAACGACCGCGGCCTGTCCCGCCGGCACATCATCCGACAGGTCGAGACAAGCCTGCGCCGCCTCGACACCGACTGGATCGATGTCTACTACGCCCACGACCCCGACCCGGACACGCCGCTGGAGCAGACCCTCGCCGTCTACGACGACCTCATCCGGCAGGGGAAGCTCCGATACGCCGCCCTGTCCAACCATCCTGCCTGGCAGGTCACGCACGCGCTGTGGGTTGCTGACGACCGCCGCCTGAACGCGCCGGTCGCGGCGCAGGTGAAGTACAGCCTCCTCGACCGGGCCGCCGAGCGCGAGCTCGCCCCCGCGTGCGAGGCCCTCGGGCTCGCGATCATCCCGTACGCGCCCCTCCACGGTGGTCTGCTCGCCGACCTCGCCGTGCTCGATCGCGACGTCTCCGGCGACCAGCGCTTCGGCGCACCGGGTTCACCGACACCGAGATCGGCATCGCTCGGGAGGTCGACCGGTACGCCCGTGACTGGGGTCTGCCGATGAACCACATCTCGCTGGCCTGGCTGCTGTCCCGCCCTGCGGTCGTGTCGGTCATCGTGGGGGCCGAAACCGTCGATGAACTGCGCGCCAACGCGGCTGCTGCCGATGTGCGCCTCGATCCCGCACAGCTCGGCGCGCTCGCCGCCCTCACCGATGAGCCCGCCGCGTTCCACCACCGTGCCGGCGACGGACCCGCACGGCCAGCGACGGCCGTCACTCGCTGATCAAACGTCAGTCTCCTGCGACGTCAGCGCGCGGCGTGATCTCGATGGTGGCGGCTTGCGGACCGGCGGACACCATCGGAGGAAGGTATGCGCTCCCGGTGTACTTGGCTCGGTAGGCCGCGTCGATCCGATCACGCAGGACGGGGTCGGTGCCCTGGAACACGACCTCATAGGTGGTGCCCGCGGCGGTGATCCGTCCGGCGTGCTGGGCCATGGCTGCCCGGTACCAGCGCGAGCGGGTGCCATTCCAGGCGCGGACGAACAGACGCCCGTCCACCACGACCGACCAGATCCAGGTCGGCGTGCCGGTCGTGACACCGTCGGGGCGGAACGGCGCGACGCGCAGGTCATCGCTGGCGGCGATGCGGTCGACGTCCTCGGTTGACCAGGCACTCATGACGCTCAGGCCTCCGTCTCGACGATGTTCTTCAGGACAGTGGTTGCCCCCATGCCGTTGGGCCATCCGGAGTAGAACGCCAGCTGAAGCAGGGCTTCCTTCAGCTCCTCGTCGGTGAGGCCGTTACGCCGGGCGAAGGCGAGGTGGAACCGGAGCTGTTCCATCTTGCCCATGGCGGTCAGGGCTGCGACGGTGACCAGGCTGCGGTCACGTTTGGAAAGGCCCTCGCGTTCCCACACCTCGTCGAACAGCACCTTGTCGGTGTAGTGCACCATGCCGGGAGCGAAGTCTCCGAAGGCGTTCCTCCCGCCGGTCCAGCCGGTGGGGGCGTCCTCTGCGTTGGCCATGGGTGTCTCTCCTTCTTGCCGGGCACTGGCACGGAACCCCGGTGCGTGGCGTCCACCGCGGCCCGATCGCCCGAACGGTCTCCATGACACCTCGCAACGGCACGCGGTGGGAGTCTCTGCCGAAGGGCGTACTGGTAGAGCATCCCCCAGCCAGCGGTGGGCAACGTAGCGTTGGCGCCGTGGACAACAGGGCAGAGGTGCGGGAGTTCCTGATGTCTCGGCGGGCGAGGCTGAGCCCCGAGCAGGCGGGGATTCCCGCCGCGGGAAGCCGTCGGGTCGTCGGCCTGAGGCGCAGCGAGGTGGCGATGCTGGCCGATGTCAGCATCGAGTACTACGCCAAGATCGAACGGGGACACCTCGCCGGGGTGTCCGACAACGTCCTGGAGGCGGTCACGCGTGCGCTGCGGCTCGATGATGCCGAACGCGAGTATCTGTTCGGCCTGGCGCGGGTCGCCCACGGTGGCGCGGAGCCGGTCAGGCGCCGCAAGCCGAAACAGTGGGTGGCCAGGGAGAGTCTCGTCCGCGCGCTGGACGCGGTCACGGCCGGGCCGGCGTTCGTCCGCAATGGCCGGATGGACATCCTGGCCACCAACCCGCTCGGGCGGGCGTTCTACGATCATGTGTTCGACGGGCCGGGACAGGGCAACCTGGCCCGGTTCAACTTCCTGGACGAGCGTTCCCACGACTTCTACCCGGACTGGAACGCCGCCGCGGACGTCACCGTCGCGATCCTGCGCACCGAAGCCGGCCGCGACCCTCGTGACAAGCAGTTGCACGACCTGATCGGCGAGCTGTCCACCCGCACCGACGAGTTCCGGACCCGCTGGGGAGCCCACAACGTCCGCCGCCACGGCTCGGGGACGAAGAACTTCCGCCATCACCTGGTCGGCGACCTCACCCTGACCTACGAAGGCCTGGAACTGACCGCGGAGCCGGGACTGTCGTTCCTGATCTACACCGCCGAGCCCGGCTCCGCCAGCCAGGAACGACTCGATCTGCTGGCGAGTTGGGCCGCCACCGAACGACCCAACGAGGTTCACCTCGGCCTGGTGGACGGCTGAGGGCACTGGTGACCACGGCAACGACCCCGGCGCGGGTGTCTCGACGCGGCTCGCTCGCTGCCCTCGTCCTGGCTTCGCTGGGATTCTTCCTCATCACGCTCGACGTGAGCATCGTGAACCTCGCTCTGCCGAGCATCCGGCAGAACCTCGGCGGCGACATCAGCACGCAGCAGTGGATCCTCGACGGGTACACGCTGTTCTTCGCCGTCCTGCTGTTGTGCTTCGGGAACGTCTCGGACCGGGTCGGCGCCAAGCGCGCCTACATCACCGGCATCGTCCTGTTCGGCATCGCGTCCCTGCTCTGCGCCGTGGCGCCGTCCGTGCTGACACTCATCGTCGCGCGGTGTGCGCAGGGCGCGACGGCGGCGCTGATGCTGCCGGCGTCGATGACCCTGATCCGTGAGGCATTCCCCGAAGCCCGGGACCGGGCGAAGGCGCTCGGCGTCTGGGCTGCCGGGGGTGCGGTCGCCTCCGCAGCCGGACCGGTGCTCGGCGGCGCGCTGTCCACCTGGGACTGGCGTCTCATCTTCGCCGTCAACGTACCGGTCTGCGCAGCCATGCTGGCCCTCGCTCCACGCGTCCAGCGCTCGCCCCGCACCAGCGTTCCGTTCGACTGGGCCGGTCAGATCCTCGCCCTCATCGCGCTCGGCTCGATCGTCTACGCCCTGATCGAGGGCGGCGCCACCGGCTACGACCATCCGCTGATCCTCGCTCTGCTGGCCGTCGGTGCCGCCGCGCTCGGACTGTTCCTGCTCGTGCAGGCGCGCGTCGCGCACCCGATGATGCCTCTGGGGCTGTTCCATGCCGGTCCCATGCGCGTGGCGATGTTCGGCGGGTTCACCTTCATCTACGCCTGGTTCGGCAGCGTCTTCCTCGCCAGCCTCTACCTGCAACAGCACCTGGGCATCGCCCCCGCCCTGGCCGGACTCGTCTTCCTGCCCAGCGCGATCCTCTCCTTCTTCGGCAACCTCGCCAGCGGCCCGCTCGCGAACCGGTTCGGCCCACGCTTCCCGGTCATTCTCGGCATGGCATCCCTCGTCGTCGGGCTGTCCACCCTGGCGATCTCGGCGCACGGGGGTTCCGTCGCGCTCGTCGCCATCACGCTGATCCTGATCGGCGGAGGCGGATCGGTGGCCATGCCGCCGCTGGCCGGCGTCGTCCTGGAACACGCCCCCGAAGGTCAGGCCGGCGTCGCCAGTGCCGTGTCCAACACCTTCCGACAGGTCGGCGGCGCACTCGCCGTCGCCATCTTCGGAGTGCTCATCGCGCCCGAGGGCGCGTTCCTCGCCGGGATGCAGATCAGCCTCGCCAGCGCGGCCGCTCTCGCCGTAGCCTGCCTGATCGCCAGCACCACCCTCGCGGGTTCACGACGTGTTCCTCGGCAGGGTCCCCGGCTTCCTCTGGCGGAATAGGGGGTGCAGGGGGCAGGTTGGGGGTAGGTGAAAGCCAGACACCAACGAAGGGATGAACCCCATGGCCTACACGCTGCCCGATCTCGACTACGACTACGGCGCCCTTGCCCCGTACATCGCGCCGGAGATCATGGAACTCCACCACAGCAAGCACCACGCCGCCTACGTCGCGGGCGCCAACACCGCGCTGGAGAAGCTCGCGGAGGCCCGCGAGAAGGGCGATTTCGCGAACGTCCCGAAGCTTGAGAAGGACCTCGCCTTCCACCTCGGCGGCCACATCAACCACTCGGTGTTCTGGAAGAACATGTCGCCGGACGGCGGCGGACAGCCCGACGGCGACGTCGCTGCGGCGATCGACGAGTTCTTCGGCTCCTTCGGGGGCTTCCAGGGCCAGTTCGAGGCTGCGGCGAACTCGCTGCAGGGCTCCGGCTGGGCACTCCTGGTCTGGGATCCGCTGGGCCAGCGGCTGAACATCAACCAGCTCTACGACCAGCAGAACAGCGTCCCGGTCGGCCAGCTGCCCGTGCTGCAGCTCGACATGTGGGAGCACGCCTTCTACCTGCAGTACAAGAACGTGAAGGCCGACTACGTGAAGGCCTGGTGGAACGTCGTGAACTGGACGGACGTCGCCGCCCGGCTCGACAAGGCTCGCGCCGCCGACGTCCTCTGACGTTCTCGGCCAAGAACCAGCCCGTTCGTCACCACCCGAGCCGCTGGTCACCAGCCAACCGTTCGTAGCCACTCAACCGTTCGTCGAGCTTGTCGAGACGCCTCCCAGGGTCTCGACAAGCTCGACCAGCGATACGGGCGGCTCGACCAGCGATACGGGCGGCTCGGCTCGACCAGCGACACGGGCGGCGTGACCGGCGACAGAGCGTGACCCCCAAGGTCATCCTGAGAAAAACTTGACCTATCTCTCAGGATCAGGCAGGCTTTCTCAGGAAATGCCCGCTAGACCTCGGGGGTCTGTGCTTTGAACAAGGCGATCATCGCCACCACGTTGTCGGCCGCACTGCTGGCCGGCGGCGCGAGCACCGCATCCAGCCTGTACAAGGACGTCGAACTCGTTGTGGACGGACAGGTGCAGGAGGCGGACGGCTTCGCCCTGACCGTGGCCGACGTCCTGGCGGCGCGCGGCGTGAGCCTGGCCGAGGGCGACGAGGTCGTTCCCGCGGTCGACAGCCCGGTCAGCAGTGGTGCCACCGTGACCGTCCGGTACAGCAAGCAGCTCACCCTGAACGTCGACGGCACGCCCCGGACGCTCTCGACGACCGCGGCAACGCTGAGTGAGGCGCTCGCGACCGACGCCTTGGCGTCCCGTCCGCTCCAGCTGGTGGCCAGCACCTCGTCCACGAGCCTGGTCGGCGCCCGGTACGCCACACCGCTGTCCGCACAGCTGCCGCGCACCGGACTCACCGTGGATGTGACCACGGCGAAGCAGATCACCCTGGAGGTCGGCGGCAAGGCGAAGAAGGTCACCACCACCGCCCCGACGGTCGCGGACCTGCTGCTCGACGAGGGCCTGGTCGCCGGCAAGACCGACCGGCTCGAGCCGGTGGCGTCGACGGTGATCACCAAGGGTCAGAAGGTCGTCCTGGACCGGGTGACCGTGAAGACCAAGAAGAAGACCGAGACCGTCGCCTTTGACACGGTCCGGAAGTCCAACTCAAGCCTGTGGAAGGGCGAGTCCCGCGTCGTCACCGCAGGCAAGAACGGCCAGGCCAAGCGCACCTACGAGATCACCGTGGTGAACGGCAAGGTCACGAAGAAGGTCGTGGTGGCCGAGACCGTCCTGGCCAAGGCGACCGCGCAGGTGCTCGAGGTCGGCACGAAGACCTCCAGCAACGGCGTGGGCATCAACATGGCGCGGGCGGCGATGTGGGACCGGATCGCCCGCTGCGAGTCCGGCGGCAACTGGCACATCAACACTGGCAACGGCTACTACGGTGGCCTGCAGTTCAACCTGGCGTCCTGGCGGGCCAACGGCGGTCGTGACTTCGCCGCCTACCCGCATCAGGCCAGCCGCGCAGAGCAGATCACGGTGGCGAACCGCTACTACGCGAAGGCCGGCACCAGACCCTGGACGTGTGCCTGACCCCCTCCGGGCACACCACCCTCCCCCGACCCAACGGCCCCGGAGAGCTCACTCCCCCCGAGTCTCTCCGGGGCCGTTGTATGTCTTCCTCCCGGAGCTGACTCCCTCCAGCCCGGGTCCGCACCGGCCGACACGGCACTTGTCGGCCGCCGTCGGACGAGCCAGAGTGTGCGCATGACCGACGCCTCAGGCTCCCGCGACAATTCCACTCCGGGCGGCGCCGCGTCCCCCGTCGAGAGCAAGGCGATCGGCCGGGCAGCGCGGAAGGCTCTTCCGCTGGCTGCCCAGGCTGACTTCCCTTCCACGGCGGACCGTGATCCCGTGGCGCTCCTGCTGCGACAGGCGGAGTCGCGCGTCCCCGAACTCGTGCCGGTGCGGCACGGACGCATGCTGGTCTCGCCGTTCACGTTCTACCGCGGCGCGGCACTCGTGATGGCGGCCGACCTGGGCGCGGCCCCGTCCGCCGGTCTGCCCGTGCAGCTGTGCGGGGACGCACACCTGGCCAACTTCGGCGCCTACGCGTCGCCGGAGCGCAATCTGGTCTTCGACATCAACGACTTCGACGAGACCCTGCCCGGGCCCTTCGAATGGGACGTGAAGCGGCTGGCCGCCAGCCTCGTGATCGCCGGTGAGGACAACGGCTTCAGCAGCGGCGACTGCCGGAATACCGCCCTCGCCGCCGTCGAGCGGTACCGGGTCGCCATACGGCAGTTCGCGAAGCAGTCCATCCTCGACGTCTGGTACGCCCACCTCGACGTCGACAGGGCCTGGGCCGGCTTCACCGCATCCCTCAGCGCGGGCAAGCAGAAGAAGCACAAGCAGGCGATCCGCTCGGTGTCGACCGCGCTGGCGAAGTCGAGAACCAGAACGAGCCTGCAGGCGATCGGAAAGCTCACCACCGTACGGGACGGCCACCGCCGAATCGTCGCCGATCCACCCCTGGTCGTGCCTCTGGACGATCTGACGGCCCTCGACCCGGTCGCGGTACGGAGCGAACTCGGTTCACTCGTGGCCGCGTACCGCGAGACGCTCCCCGCCGATCGGCGGACCCTGCTGGATCACTTCACCCTCACCGACGTCGCCCACAAGGTGGTGGGAGTGGGCAGCGTCGGCACCCGCGCCTGGATCCTGCTCTTCGAGGGGAAGGACGAGGGCGAGGCGGTCGTGCTGCAGGCCAAGCAGGCCCAGGAGTCGGTGCTGGCGGCCTACGCCGGCCGATCGCGGTACGTCAATCAGGGAGAGCGCGTGGTGTCCGGGCAGCGGTTGATGCAGGCGTCCAGCGACATCTTCCTCGGCTGGCTGCAGGGCCCTCGGATCGGTGGCACCCACACCGACTACTACCTGCGGCAGCTGCGCGACTGGAAGCTGTCCGCGGACATCGGGGAGATGTCTCCCCCCAGCCTGCTCACCTACGCCCGGATGTGCGGCTGGACGCTCGCCCGCGCCCACGCCAAGTCCGGCGACCGGGTGGCGATCGCCGCCTATCTGGGCAAGTCGGCCGAGTTCGAGAACGCCGTGGTGGACTTCGCCGAGGCCTACGCCCGGCAGAACGAGCGCGACTACGACGCACTGCGCGAAGCGGTCGCCTCCGGCCGCGTGCAGGCCACGATGGGGGCCTGAACCCACCGGCCCTGACTGCTCAGGCCTGGGAGGATCTGCGCGTTCGACCAGCCTCCTCCGCGGGCGCCGCTCAGCCAGGGAGCATCGACTGTGCGGATCCTCCCCCCACCCGTTCGGGCCCTTCGTGACGCGATCCTCGTCCCTCGGATCGCTGGGGATCAGTTGGGGCGCGGGCCAGGGACGCAGAACCGCCCGTCCCTGATCGGGACGGGCGGTTCGGCAGTGCTGCGGGCGCTCAGGCCTTGGCGTCCTCGGTCTCCTGGGCTGCGCCCTCGGTGTCCGCGTCGACGGCAGCCGGGTCGGCGTCCGTGGTCTCGGCAACGGGTGCCTCCTCGACCACGACCTCCTCGACCGGTGCCTCCTCGACCGGTGCCTCCTCGACCTTGTCGGCCTTCTTGGTGGCAGCCTTCCTGGCCGGTGCCTTCTTCTCCGCCGGCTCGGCCTTCTTGGCCGAGGCCTTCGCCTTTGCCTTGCGGGATTCCTCGACGCTCTCGGTGACGATCTCGATCACGGCCATGGGAGCGTTGTCGCCCTTGCGCGGCCCGATCTTGGTGATCCGGGTGTAGCCACCCTCGCGCTCGGCGAGCTTCGGGGCGATCTCGGTGAACAGGGTGTGCACGACACCCTTGTCCGTGACCGTCTGCAGCACGATCCGCCGGTTGTGCAGGTCGCCCCGCTTGGCCTTGCTGATCAGCCGGTCGGCCAGCGGCTGGACGCGCTTGGCCTTGGCCTCGGTCGTGGTGATCTTGCCATGCTGGAACAGCTGCGTGGCCAGGTTGGCCAGGATGATCCGCTGGTGGGCCGGGCTACCCCCGAAACGGGGCCCCTTGGTCGGCTTGGGCATTGTTCGCTATCTCCTGTATGGCGAGGGATCAGTACGAGTCGTCGTAGTCGACGTCGGTGTCGTAGTTGGACAGGGCGCTCAGCGGGTCGAAGCCCGGCGAGCTGTCCTTGAGCGAGAGGCCCATCTCGTGCAGCCGCAGCTTGACCTCCTCGATCGACTTGGAGCCGAAGTTGCGGATGTCCAGCAGGTCCTGCTCCGAGCGGGAGACCAGCTCGCTGACCGTGTGAATGCCCTCGCGCTTGAGGCAGTTGTAGCTGCGCATGGTGAGCTTCAGCTCCTCCACCGGCAGGGCGAGGTCGGCGGCCAGCTGCTCGTCGACCGGGGACGGGCCGATCTCGATGCCCTCGGCGTCCACGTTCAGCTCACGGGCGAGGCCGAACAGCTCGACCAGCGTCTTGCCGGCCGACGCCATGGCGTCCCGCGGCTTGATCGAGGGCTTGGTCTCCACGTCCACGACCAGCTTGTCGAAGTCGGTGCGCTGCTCGACGCGGGTGGCCTCCACCTTGTAGGTGACCTTCAGCACCGGGGAGTAGATCGAGTCGACCGGGATCCGGCCGATCTCGGCGTCCGGGTTCTTGTTCTGGACGGCGGAGACGTAGCCACGGCCGCGCTCGACGACCAGCTCCATCTCCATCCGGCCGGTCTCGTTCAGCGTGGCGATGTGCAGGTCGGGATTGTGCACCTCCACCCCGGCGGGCGGGGCGATGTCGGCGGCGGTGACCGCACCCGCGCCGGACTTGCGCAGGTACATCACCACCGGCTCGTCCTCCTCGGAGGAGAGCACGAGCTGCTTGAGGTTGAGGATGATCTCGGTCACGTCCTCGACAACCCCGGGCAGGGTGGAGAACTCGTGCTGGTTGCCCTCGATCCTGATGCTGGTCACCGCCGCGCCCGGAATGGACGACAGCAGGGTCCGGCGCAGCGAGTTGCCGAGGGTGTAGCCGAAGCCGGGCTCCAGCGGCTCGATGACGAACCGGGAGCGGAACTCGTCGACGACCTCTTCGGTAAGGATCGGGCGCTGTGCGATGAGCATTCTTCTGTTTCTTCCTCTCCACCGCCCGCTATATGACGGTGACTGGTTGCCCCGGACGCCCTGCCCGGAGCGGAGTGTTCCCTGAGCTTGACGAAGGGGCCTTCGTCAAGCTCAGGGGCCGAAGGCTTACTTCGAGTAGAGCTCGACGATCAACTGCTCGGCGACGTCGATGACGATCTGCTCGCGGACGGGCAGCTGGTGCACCAGGATCCGGCCCTTGTTGGGACGGACGGTCAGCCAGCCCGGCACGACCCTCTCGTTGTGGGTCTCGCGAGCCACGACCAGCGGGTACACGTTCATCGACTTCGGCTTGATGTCGATCACGTCGTAGGCGCTCACCCGGTAGCTCGGGACGTTCACCTTCTTGCCGTTGACCATGAAGTGGCCGTGGACGACCAGCTGCCGGGCCTGGCGACGGGTGGACGCGAGGCCCGCCCGGTACACGACGTTGTCGAGGCGGGACTCGAGGATGATCAGCAGGTTGTCACCGGTCTTGCCGGACAGCCGGTTGGCCTCCTCGTAGTAACGGCGGAACTGCTTCTCGAGCACGCCATAGGCGTAGCGGGCCTTCTGCTTCTCCTTGAGCTGCAGCAGGTACTCGCTCTCCTTGGTGCGGCCGCGGCCGTGCATGCCCGGGGGGTACGGACGGTGCTCGAAGGCCTTGTCGTTGCCCACCAGGTCGGTGCCGAGCCGGCGGGACTTCTTGGTGATGGGGCCGGTGTAACGGGCCATGGTTCTCTCCTCTTCGGCTCAGGACTAGACGCGACGGCGCTTCGGCGGACGGCAACCGTTGTGCGGCACCGGCGTGACGTCGGAGATCGGACCGATCTCCAGGCCGACGGCGCCGAGCGAACGGATCGCGGTCTCGCGGCCGGAGCCGGGACCCTTGACGAAGACGTCCACCCGCTTCATGCCGTGCTCCATGGCGCGGCGGCCCGCGGCCTCGGCGGCCATCTGGGCGGCGAACGGGGTGGACTTGCGGGAGCCCTTGAAGCCGACGGTGCCGGCGGAGGCCCATGAGATCACGGCACCCGTGGGATCGGTGATCGAGATGATCGTGTTGTTGAACGTGCTCTTGATGTGCGCCTGACCGGCGACCACGTTCTTCTTTTCCTTGCGACGCACCTTGCTCTTGGCGTTCTTGGCGCTCGCACTGCGGCCTGCAGTAGCCAATTCAGTTACTCCTGGTTATCTCGTGTCCGGGGGCCGCTATCTGCGGGCCTTCTTCTTGCCGGCGACAGCCTTCTTCTTGCCCTTGCGGGTACGGGCGTTCGTCCGGGTGCGCTGACCGCGGACCGGAAGGCCCATGCGATGACGACGGCCCTGGTAAGAGCCGATCTCGATCTTGCGACGGATGTCGGCGGCGACGCTGCGGCGCAGGTCACCCTCGGTCTCGAAGTTCGCCTCGATGTAGTCGCGAAGCGCAACGAGATGGTCGTCGGTGAGTTCGTGGACACGGATGTCGCCACTGATGCCAGTGGCCGCCAGGGTCTCCTTGGCGCGGGTACGGCCGATGCCGTAGATGTAGGTGAGGGCGATCTCGAGGCGCTTCTCGCGCGGCAGATCGACCCCGATGAGGCGTGCCATGTGCACTGACCTTTCAGGTACCGAACCGGTTTCACCCGACTCGCGAAGGTGTCTGGCGTGATGCGTCCCCTCACCCAAATGGTGTGGGCCCCGGCCTTCGTCCGGGGGTGGCCTGCAAGACATGGTCTGGCAGTTGCGATCACGTTGCTGTGTGTTGTGCGGCTGACGCCGCAATCGGACCCTCGCGGGTCCGGTCTCCTCGCGGAGTATTCAGTTGTTGAGCTGGCCCGAAGGCCGGGTGTTTCCGCGTCCCGCGCTAGCGGGGCCCGGTTGAGCCGAAGCTCAGCCCTGGCGCTGCTTGTGGCGCGGGTTGTCGCAGATCACCATCACGCGACCGTGCCGGCGGATCACCTTGCACTTGTCGCAAATCTTCTTGACGCTCGGCTGAACCTTCATCGAGCAACTTTCTGACTAGGCGCCGAGCACAGGGATGCCCCCGAGCTTGGCTGGTGGTGGATTCTTGCGGTTGTTGCGTTACCGATGCCGGAAGACGATGCGTCCACGGGTCAGGTCGTAGGGAGACAGTTCGACGACGACACGGTCAGCCGGAATGATGCGGATGTAGTGCTGCCGCATCTTGCCGCTGATGGTTGCCAACACTTTGTGACCGTTGGCCAGTTCCACTCGGAACATGGCATTCGGCAGTGCTTCGACCACCGTTCCCTCGAGTTCGAGGGCGCCTTCCTTCTTCGCCATTACTCCCAATCGCTGAGCTTGTGTGGGCGCACGCGCCTGTGAGCACAGGTCGTGCAAGGGTCAAGGGTACGCCAATCGAGCCGAACGCCTCAAATCAGCACTGCACCACGGCGCCGGGCGCGTACCCTACGCACACGTTCACCGTGTCGAGGGGATCCATGAAGCGCGTCATCAGCACCTGGCCGTACGTCGTATGCGTGCTGGCACTCTACCTCGGCTGGCTCGTCCTCGCCCTGGCACCGATGCCGGTCAGCCCCGAGGATCGCCGCAACCTGATGCTGCTGTATGCGGGCACGCTGGCGCCGTTCGCGATCGCTGCGGCCGGCGCCGTCCTCGGCGCTCGGCGAGGATACGACTGGGTGACGGTGCTCGCCTGCGTGGCGACCTTCGTGGTCGTGGGCACTCTGAGCGACCTCTTCGGCTGGCACCATCTGCCCCAGCTCGACGGTTTGGGCGCCGCGCTGGTCATCTACGCCGTCGTCGGACATGTCGGTCTGGTGGCGGCGTTGGGCGTCAAGCGACTCGGCGCCGACCCTCGTCCGGGCTCGACCCGCTGACCGGGATCGAGCACCCCGGTCAGATTTCACGCAGGCAGCCACTCCACACAACGCCGGAACGGCGTAAACTGGTCCGTCGCAAACTTTGCAGAAGGACGACTAGTGGATTCAGCTGCGCCGAACCCCTCGGCGCTCGAGCGCGAACTCGCGCTCGAGCAAGCCCACGTAGATCTGGTTTACAAGCACCTGAAGAAGGCCACCAAGTCGGCCAAGAAGGTTGCTAGCGAGGGCCAGAAGATCTACCGCTCCGACCGGCAAACCTGGATGCGGGAGGAAGACGGCACCGCCCTGTTCGAGCGTGATGCCTTCGCCTTCCAGGCCGCCCGGCGATTGGCCGAGCTCGATGCCGAACATGAGGGCCTGGTCTTCGGCCGCCTCTACCACACCGACGGCGAGGTCCGCTACATCGGACGCCTCGGCGTGCGCGACGAGGAGTACGAGCCGCTGGTGATCGACTGGCGCGCCCGCGCGGCAGAGCCCTTCTATCGGGCGACCGCGTCCAACCCGATGGACGTCGTCCGCCGCCGCGTCCTGCGCTGCCGCAATGACAAGGTCATCGGCATCGAAGACGATCTTCTCGACTCCTCCAGCGCTCCGGCCGACCTGCCGGTGATCGGCGAAGGCGCCTTGATGGCGGCCCTCAAGCGCGCCCGCGGACCCAAGATGCGCGACATCGTCGCCACCATCCAGGCCGAGCAGGACGAGGCCATCCGGGCCGACTACCGCGGGGTCACCGTCATCGCCGGCGGCCCGGGCACCGGCAAGACCGTCGTCGCCCTGCACCGCGCCGCCTATCTGCTGTACTCCAACCGCCGCCGGTTCGAGCGTGGCGGCATTCTGGTCGTGGGCCCGTCCGGCCTGTTCATGAACTACATCGAACGGGTGTTGCCCAGCCTGGGCGAGGACTCGGTGACCCTGCGTCCCATCGGCGGCGTGGCCGTCGATGCACTCGACCTGGTCGCCTCTCGGATCGACACGGCCTCAGCCGCAGCGGTGAAGGGCAGCCTGCGGATGGTCACGGTGCTGAAGCGCCTGGTGAACCTGCCGTTCACCGATGATCCGGAGCTGCTGGTCACCGTGAAGGGCGAGGCATTCCGGCTGCACAGCGACCAGTTGGCACGCATTCGTCGCGATGTGCTGGCCCGGAACAAGGTGAACCGTGGCCGGGTTCAGGCGCAGACAGCTGTGCTCGAGACGTTGTACGCCAAGCGGCCGCCCGAGCTCGACATCGAGTTCGACGTGTTCAGCGAGTTCGTCACCGACTCGGCGAGCTATCGCATGTTCCTCAACGCCTGGTGGCCCGATCTGGAGGCGGCCGACGTCTTACGCCGGCTGGCCGATCCGCAGGTCGTCGCCGCCGTTGCCGACGGCGTGCTGAGCAAGCAGGAGCAGGCTGTGCTGACCGCTTCCTTCGACTTCTCCGACTGGTCGGTGGCCGATGTCGCCCTGTTGGACGAACTGCTCGACATCCTCGGACCGGTGCAGCCCGACGAGCCGGAAGAACAGCTGATCTTCCTGCCTGACGGCACCGAGATGAGCGAGCTGGTGACCACCGCCGATCTACTCAGCCATCGCCGGGAGATCGACCCGGACGCCGACCCCTACGACACCTTCGCCCACGTGCTGGTCGACGAAGCCCAGGATCTGTCTCCGCTGCAGTGGCGGATGCTGCGTCGCCGTGGCGCGGAGGCCAGCTGGACCATCGTCGGCGATCCGGCACAGAGTTCCTGGCCGGATCTGGACGAGGCGCAGCACGCACTGGACGATCTGATCGGACGAGCGCCGAACCGCACCTTCCGGCTGAGCACCAACTACCGCAGCCCGGCAGAGGTCTTCGACCTGGCCGCCGAGGTGGTGCGCCGCAACTTCCCCGCCGCCGATCTCCCGCATGCGGTGCGCACCACCGGTGTCGATCCGCTGCTGCTGCGTACCGAGTCGGCCGTGCTGACCGACCGGCTCGAACAGGTGCTGGCCGATCTCATCGACCAGGTCGAGGGCACCATCGGGGTGATCGCCGCCCCGTCACAGCTGCCGCAACTGGTCGACGCCGGGCTGCCGATCGTCAAAGCCAACCCGGCGCGAATCAGCTTCCTGACGCCGCTGAACGCCAAGGGCCTGGAGTACGACGCCGTGGTGGTGGTCTCGCCCGACCAGATCGTGACCGAATCACCCGGCGGTGAGCGTGTGCTCTACGTCGCGCTCACCCGCCCGACGCAGCGCCTGGTGACCATCGACCTGGACGAAGAAGGCGCCTGGCGGCCCTGACCGCCACCGGCCGGACGAAGCACGCTCGCGCCGCGCGCGTGCCGGGTTCGCTCAGTTTTCACAGATCGTTCACCCTGATGATTTAGCGTCGGACCATGATCCAGCGTGAGCAGCCGACGACCTCGGTGATCGACCGCTCAGCCGAGGCCACGCCCGAGCGCACGCTGGTGGACATCTTGCGGGCAACCGCCGGACGCTACCCGGGGTCTGCGGCCATCGAGGATCCGCAAGGGGTCGTGACCTATGCCGAACTCCTTGCCGAGGTGCAGGCCGGCTCCGAGGCCTTGCACCGAGCCGGCGTGCGCCGCGGTGATCGCGTCGGTATCCGGCTGCCGTCCGGCTCGCGCGAGCTCTACCAGGCGATCCTGACCGTGCTCGACGCCGGCGCGGCCTACGTCCCGGTGGACGCCGATGACCCGCAAGAGCGTGCAGAGCTGGT
>NZ_JARKPQ010000285.1 GCF_029975155.1 Propionicimonas sp.
CTACGTGATCATCGGATCAAAGCCACCATCCCGACCCCGGCCGACCAGGCCCGCAACCGCCGACGCCGTGGCCGCCGGGGCGGTCGCCCGCCAGCGTTCAACCCAACCACCTACAAGGACCGCCACGCGGTCGAATGTGGCATCAACAAGCTCAAACACCAACGAGCCTTCGCCACCCGCTACGACAAACTCGCTGTCCGCTACACCGCCACCCTCCACATCGGAGTAATCAACGACTGGCTCAAACGACTTACGTAACACGACCTAGATGTACTTCCCCGGGAGGTTGTGAACGGGTGAGGTAGCGAAGACCTCCGGGCAGGATGTGGGTTACCACACTCACTCTCCTGACCACGGAGGTCTTCGTGACTCACGCTAACGCACCCTTGACACCGGAAGGGCGTCGTCGTCTTGCTGTTCTCGTCGTGGAACAGGGCTGGTCGTTGCGGCGGGCGGCGGAACGGTTCCAGTGCTCGCCCGCGACGGTGAAGCGGTGGGCCGACAGGTACCGGGCAGGGCTGCCGTTGATCGACCGTAGTTCGAGGCCCACCTCGTCACCGAACCGGCTTTCGCGTAAGACGGAGCATCGGATCGTCGCGTTGCGGTTCACTCGCCGGTGGGGTCCGCACCGGATCGCGTATCACCTGCGGTTGCACCGTTCCACGGTCGGTCGGGTGCTCGCCCGATACAAGATGCCGAAGCTGATCAACATCGACCAGGCCACCGGGCTGCCGGTTCGCCGCCCGAAGCCGAAACGGTACGAGGTCGCCGCGCCGGGCCAGCTCGTGCACGTAGATATCAAGAAACAAGGCCGGATCCCCGACGGCGGCGGGTGGCGTGCCCACGGTCGCGGATCCATGCAGGACCGTCACGCGGGAGTGGCCCGCGACAAGGCAGCCCGTGCCGGGGCAGCCGGCTCTCGCGGCTACCGGTATCTGCACCACGCCGTGGACGACCACTCCCGGATCGCGTACTCAGAGATCCTTGACGACGAGCGCAAAGAGACCGCAGCGGGGTTCTGGACCCGCGCGAACGCGTTCTTCGCAGGCCTGGGCGTCACAGTCACCGCGGTGATGACCGACAACGGTTCCTGCTACCGGTCAGGCGCCTTCGCTGACGCGCTCGGCGACGAGGTGAAGCACAAGTGGACCCGGCCATACCGGCCGCAGACCAACGGCAAGGTCGAGCGGTTCAACCGAACCCTCGCCGTCGAGTGGGCCTACGCGAAGCCCTACGCCAGCGAAGCCGAGCGCGCCGCAGCCTACGAGACCTGGCTCCATCACTACAATCACCACAGACCCCACACCGGGATCGGCGGCCAGACTCCCTCAGCCCGCGTTCACAACGTCACGGGGAAGTACACCTAGTAGCGTGTCGTTCCTAATGGTTTGGTAATTGGTGGGTTGGCTTGTCCTGATCGATACTTGATTGGGAGGAGTGGACTGTCATGCCCAGACCGAAGGATCACGTCGTCGTGCTGTCCGGCGCTGACCGTATGAAGCTGACGAGGGTGATTACGCGTGGCTCGCATCCGGCTCGGACGATCATGCGGGCGAGAGTGCTGCTGGAGCTGGACGAGAGCACGGGCGCGGTACCGCACGGGCGCTCCGTGGCGGGATGTGCCGGAGCGGTTTGGGAACTGGAACACGATCTACAAGAACTTCAATCGCTGGTCGGAGCAGGGCGTCTGGGCGCGCGTGCTCGAGAAGGTCCAGTCCCTCACGCATCAGCGCGGGGAGCTGGACTGGGTCGCGTCGATCGACTCGACGATCGTGCGCGTGCACCAGCACGGCGCAACCCTCCGCCGGGACACAGGGGGCTCGATCGAACTACAAGAAGTTCGGGGCGGAGCCGCCTGATCACGCGATAGGACGCTCTCGCGGCGGGCTCACGACGAAGAACCACCTGGTGTGTGACGGGAGGGGCAGGGCTCTCGCGTTTCTGCTGACGCCGGGGCAGGCAGCAGACACAAGCATGCTCATCGACACGCTCTCTGACCTGAGTTGGACCTCTTTAGTGCCCTCGATGGAGGGCGGTGAGTAGTTCGGCGATGTCGTCGGGGATGGCGGGTTCGGCGTCGAGTCGTTGACCACCGAGTTGGATGGTGACCTGCTGCAACGGGCGTAGTCCACGGACG
>NZ_JARKPQ010000286.1 GCF_029975155.1 Propionicimonas sp.
ACCACGTTGCACCGAGCAGCAAGCGGCTTGGCGGCCGCGAGGTGACGAAAGGCTTCTAAGCGAACTTGACTAAAATGTGACGAATCGGACCACGCGCCAAATGAGGCGGCTGTAGTACCCGCTGGTGAGGCTGTCGATGGAGACGCCGCTGCCGTCGGAGTTCACCATGCGGCCTTCGCCCATGTAGATCCCGGCGTGGAACACGCGGCCTCCAGGGGTGTGGGAGAAGCCGACTACGTCCCCCGGCCTCATCTGTGCGAAGTCCCTCGGGATCACCTGGCCGCCGGAGTTGTAGGTGATGTCGTGGGCCAGGTGTGGCAGGCGGACGCCGATCTGGGCGTAGGCGTACAGCACGAGCCCGGAGCAGTCGAACCCGGTGACGACGCGTCCGTCCTGGCCTCCGGGTGAGCAGCAGATCCCGGTCGAGGGTCCGCTGGGGGTGCCGCCGCCCCAGCTGTAGCGGGTGCCGATCCAGCGGAGGGCGGCGTTGACGGCGTCCGTTGCCGGGCCGGTTCCGGTCAAGGGCGTACCGGTGGTGTCCGTGTCGTCGGTGACGCACGGGTTCTCGGCGACGTCACCACCGCTGTAGGCGGCCGCGTAGTAGAGGACGTCGTTGACGTACCAGAGCGCGTGGTTGTAGGCGAACAGCGCCTTCCGGACGCCGTCCGGCCCTGACAGCGCACCCGACGCGACCAAGTAGTTGGCGGCCGCGTGGACGCTGTCGGCGTCGTCGGTGATGACCGCGCGTCCGTCGCCGTTGCCGTCGACGCCGTAGAAGCCGAACGTGGCCGGCATGAACTGCATCAGGCCGCGAGCGCCGGCGCTGGAGGTGGCGTTGTTGCGGCCGTGGTTGGTCTCCTCCATCCCTACTCCAGCGAGCAGTGTCCAGGGCAGCCCGTATCGCGTCGCGGCGGCCTCGTAGAGCGCCAGCACGGGGGCCGGGATCTCGGTCGGCTGGTTGTGGAGGCTCGCCTGACGAGGGCTGCCGGGCTGCGGCAAACCGATCGCGGACGCCGGCGGGGTGCAGGTGCTCGCTGCGACCGCAGGTGTGGCGAGCGTGGTGACGAACAGCACCAACGCGAGCGGGACGGTGAGCAGGGCGCCGAGTGAGAGTGCGAGGGTCCAGACAATCGCCTTCATCGTGAGCTCGTTTCGGTCATTCTTCCGGCGAACTTCTAGCGAGCGCCGTCGATGGCCTGGTTGGTGTACGTGAACGCGGCGGCGGCGGGATGCAGGACGGTCTGGACCTTGTAGATCTGCTTGCCGACGCACCACAGGGCCCGACCTTTGCGTTGGGTGGCCCAGTCGGCCATCAGGTGCTCGGCGATTGGGCCGAGTTCCAGCAGTTCGGCGAGTTCGCGGGCGACACTGGGGTCCTGCCCGTGCAGGATCTTCAGGTCGGCGAGGTTCAGCAGTTCCTTGGCGATCGCGGTCGCAGCGGAGGTCGACTCGCCGACGGTGAGCATGTCGCCGGGCTTGTGGCCGACGACGAACTGGATCTCGCCGTCGCGGCGCGAGAACCGCATGTCGGCGTCCAGGCTCTTGACGGCTTCGAGGCCGAGGCGCATCTGCTTCCACATCTCGTCGCGGATGTTGATCCGCAGGTCGCCGGGGGCCTTGATCTCGCGCATGGCGCGTCCCCACGAGGACAGGCAGGTCAGCGCGATACCCATGGCCTCGTCACCGAGGGGTTCGAGGCGGGACAGCGAGAACGACTGGATCGGCGCCGCCCAGTCGACGGCGATGGTGGTGGGGGCGTCGAACAGGCCGGCCAGTGCCCCGGTGACCAGTTGGCCGAGGGCGTCGCGCAGCAGGCGGGTCTCGTCGATGAACTGTCTGGTGGACGCGTAGCGGCATTCGGTGACGAGCTGGTCGGTGGGGTTGGCGAGCAGGTGCCACAGGGCGGGGATGGTGGTGACGTGCAGGGTGTGGTGCCCGTCGAGGTAGCCGGTCAGCTGGGCGAGGGCGGCTTCGACGACGCGGGCGTCCGTGGGCCCGAACGGGACGCGTTGCTCGCCGACGAACTGGGAGCCGACCAATCCGCGGATCAGGGTGAGCCAGCGGCGGAAGATGATGCCCGCCCGGCGTTGGGCTTCGACCCGGTCGAGCGTGTGCCACCCGTCGCCGAGGGGCCCAAAGTCGAGCGGGTTGATGCGGGCGGTCATGCCCGGTCCGACTGCGAAGGGTTGGACGCCGAACGCGCGGCACAGCGGTTCGTACTCGTCCTTCGGGTCGCCGAGGACGAACACCTTGTAGCCGAAGTCCATCATCAGGGTGGCGAAGTTCTTGGTGTTGGTGGACTTGCCGCCGCCGGGTTTGCCGAAGGTGATGACGTTGGGGTTGGTAACCGGGACGGTGTCGTCGAGGACCCAGCCGAGCGGGTCGGCGTAGAAGCTGCCCCCGGAGAGTTCGTCGATGCCGATCTGCGCACCGGTGGGCGGCAGGGGCGGGTTCGCGATGAACGGCCACCACGCAGCGGCCTGGTCGCTGGTCATCCGGTACTGGACGACCGGCGTGCGGGCGGGGTTCCACCCTCGACCCGGGCGCCGCTGGCCGTGGCGCGGCGACGCGTGGAACAGGTAGGGCTCCTTGCCGGGCCGTTCGGGTTCTGGTTTGGTGGGCAGGTCGTGGCCGAAGTCGGCGAGCAGTTGGGCGGTCGAGCGGCCGCGGGGCGGCGTCCTCATTCGTCGGCCTTCCGGGTGAGCCCGAGACCGAGGGGCAGGGTGGCGGCGGCGAAGCCGGTGTCCTGGGCGAGGTCGAGGCGTAGGGGGGCGAAGCCGGCGCGCCGGATGGACGCGTCGAGGCGGCGTCCGAACTCGGCGACGCGCATGGTCTTGGCGACGGTGACGCACGCGACCGCGTAGGGGCGGGTGAGGGCGTGGCCGGAGGCGAGCTTCGCGTCGAGGCGGTGGGCGCGGGTGACGTTGGCGCGGTCACGGGAGCGTTGCCGGATCTGGAGGCGGCCGCGAAGCCCTTCGCCCATGTCGGCGGCCCATTCGCCGGAGGCGGTCTGTCGGTCGGCGCGGCTGAACGGCAGGATCGGGAACACCACGGTGTAGCTGCGCCGCTCCCCCGGCTCGGACGGGGTGAGCACCGGCGCGAGGGCGCCGAGGCAGGCGCCCCGGTCGGGCAGCTTGATGGTGGAGCTGATCGAGTTCCAGGCGTCGTGGGAGTAGTGCCGCATCGTGGTGTCGGCGCCGGAGGGACCGGCCATCGCCCAGGGCACGTCGGTGCACACGGCCGGATCGGTCTGGTGGGCGCCGAGGGCGTCGATGATGCCTGCCCGGTCGGCGGGCGCGAAGCCGGTGCGGACCGCGAGCGCCAGTTGGGGCGAGGTGAGCCAGGTGACGTCGGTCATGCCCATCCCGCCGCGGAGCATCGCGGAGATCTCGTCAGCCAGCGGTACAAGACGCGGGTACGTCCCTCCAGGCCGCCGCCGAACTCGCGGGCCTGCTTCGCGATGCGGGTTTCGGGGACCACGAAGCTCACGAAAGCTTCGGTGCGGACCGCGGCGCGGGTCAAGGCGGTGGCGAGTTCGTCGTTCATCCGCCGGGCCAGTTCGGGGCCGTCGGGACGCCGATGCGCGGCGATCCACTGCTGCCGTTCGGCGCCGTCGTCGGGGACGGTACGGACCAGGAACACGACGTCGCTGATCAGGGACGCCCGCGCGGCGACATCAAGCAACTCAGTCAGCCCGCGTCCGTACTGGTCGCGGCGGTCGCCCTCAGCCATGCCGACCCCGGGGTGCCGGATCGCGGCGGTCATGGCCCACGTGCGCAGGCCGTGGTCCTGGATGATCGCGTACCGGGTCTGCGCCGGACCCTTGGGGGCGCCGTCGTGCACCTCGATGCCGGTCATCACGCCGGGCAGGTCCGCGTTCTCGAGGGCTTCGGCCTTCCCCGTGGCGGCCTTGCTGCGCCACGAAGTCCAGCCGAACGCCCTTCCGACGGCAAAGCTGAGGCTGGCGAGAAGCCACCCGGTGGCCGATCGGCCCCGGACCGGGACGACGACCAACACCGTCACCACAGCTGCCAGGGCGGCCATTTCGGTCGCCAGCACCCAGCGTTGCTGGTTGACGGCCACGAACACAGGGATGACCGCGAGCGTCAGGGCCGCGAGCCGGGGGCCGGTCAGCCCGAAGAAGTACCCCACCCGATCGGGGCCGTAGTCGTCGAATATGGCAGCCATGACCCACACTCAGAAGGGCAGCGCAGCATCGGGCGATGTCGCGACTGGGAACGGGATGTACGAGTCCAGCCGAAGGTCGCCAACGGCGTGTCGCACCGAGGCGAGCTCGAGTTCGGCGACACTCGCGGTCTCGGCCTTCTGGGTCCGGATGCGTGGGCCCCTGCTCTCGCGCCAGTCGTCGTCGCGGTGTGCCGGTTGCCTGTCGTGAGGATCGACATTGGGGCGGGGGTAGGTCCAGCAATCCATGCGGGGAGCTTCCTCTCTTGCGCGGCGACCGGGAGGCCCACCACCCCGCATGACGAGACAGAGGGCTGTCTCGTGGACAGCCCATAGAGGACTGGGCCGGTTCGGAATTGGTGGTGCACGGATGAGTCAGACCCTTGTTGCCGGGCCACGTCGTTGCGTTTGTCACGCCGGGATGGGGAACATGTGCTCCCCCTCCGCCTGCCGATTGATAGCCTCTGGGCATGATTCCGCTCGACATTCTCCCTTGGGGCGACTGGATCTCCAGCCTCGGCACGTCACTCGCCGTAGTTTCGCTAGTTGCAGCATTGGGAGCCCTTCGAAGCCGATTACTCTACACGAATAGGACTGCGCATGAGTCGCAGAGGAGTCTGAGCGAGGATTCCCGGCTCTCATCGGAGGAGCTTCAGCGGGCCTTAGCTGCCGCGCTCGCCGACACCGCGAACATCAACGCCACATCTCGAGAGTCGGGAATCACCAATGCGCCCAGCACACTAGATTCCACGCCATGGCCTGAGCGGCTCTTATCGACTGCGATCGAGAGCCACCAGAATCAGACACTTCAGATGGAGGAACAAGCGCGCGCCCGCTACCGATACAGCGCCCGCATGGCGAGGCTTTCTTTCTGGGTTGCTGTTCCCGGGATCACGCTCATCATGGCGGCCGCCGTGCTGGTTGTGCTCGGCTGGGTTCCCGCAGCCGTGCTGACCGCAGTGAGCGGGGCCTTGGTGGCTGGCGCCAGCGGTTTAGTCTTCAGGTTGAGCTCGGAGGCGAAGTTGGACGCCCAACGCGCAGACGATGCTGTGCGTCGACAGATCGAGAGCCAGCGAAAGCTGGCGCTTAGCGCGAGCCTAATACGAGAAGTGAAGGACCCTGACAAGCGAGATGACGCCTACGTCCGCTTGGCGGTCAACTTCTCTTCAATCGTCGAAACGTAGCCCCGACTTTCTGTCATAGACCTCCTCGCACGATAGTCGGCACTTGCTGCCGATCTACCCAAAGCCCCCCGGTCCCGTGCCGAGTCCGAATCCACTGATTTCATCGCGGATTCACCCGCACTCTGCGCCCGACAGCTACAGCGCCGCCATCTGGGCGACCTCAGCCACCTCGGAGGTGCTGGCAGCACCCGTCGCCGCAGTACCTCCCTGCGCTGCGGAGGGCGCTGACGTGGCTGAGGGCGGCATCGTGCTCGTTCCGGGCCCATTCCCGCCCGTCCCGGCGGCGTCCGGGGGTGGGCCTCCCCACCCACCGCCGTCGTAGCCGCTGGGCCTGGTGGGGTCGTCCGGGTTGGCTGACTCGTCGGTGGCGCCGTCGTCGTATCCCGAGTGACCACCGCTGGCCCGAACGCCGCGGCGTGAGTAGTCGGGCGGGAAGTTGTTATGGCCGACGCCCATCTGGTTGGTCTGATCGGCGCCCATGGCGGCGGCTGTCCCGCCCACGGCGGCCATGACGCCGATTCCGGCAGAGAACGCCTGCCCGGCCGGGCCCATGCTGGCCGCGAATCGGCCGATCGTGGTGGCCGCGGCTCCGTCCTCGCCCGCGGTGCGACCGGCGTCGTCGGTGGTGGTGGCCGCGCTGCTGCCGGTCTGGCGTCCGGCGAGGACGCCCCCGATGCCACCGGCGGCTGCGATCCCCGCGCGCAAGGCGGACCCGGACGTGCTGCCCGGGTCGGTGAACGCGAAGAGCTTGTAGAGCGCAAGAGGTGAAAACGACGACACGCAGATGAGCACGACGCCGACGAACGCCGTCCCGATCGACTTCAGGACGTCGTCCTCACCGCCGACCGCCACCTCGGTGGTGATCCTCACGCCGATGCCGAGCGCGAGCACCATTAGGGGCGGGGTGAGGGCGGCCGCATGGAACCAGCGGAATGACTTCCAGAACCAGCCGCGTCCGAAGTCGGTGACCAGCCCCGCCGCCGCGATCGGTGTGACTGCGGCAAGTACAAGCAGGGAGGCGGCGCGGGCCACCATCACCAGGGTGTGGCCGATCGCCGCGAGCCACAGCAGCATCCCCATGATGCCGAGGATGACGGCCACGGTGGCGTTGGTGACGTCGCTGGCGGTGAACGGTTCCCAAGGTTCCCATTCGCTCCAGCGGGTGACGTTGAGCAGTGACTGCATGAGGGCTTTGGTCAGGCCGCTGCAGGCGGCGACCAGGGTGACGCCGTAGCCGACCCACGCGAACCACACGAACCCGAACTGGGCGGCGCCGACGAGGAGCCGGCCGATGCTGTGCCCGTCCCGCTTTCCGAGGGCGACGCCGACCTGGACGAGCATGAGGATCCCGACCAGTGCGAGGGCGATCCAGAAGGTAGTCGCGTACAGCTCGCCGACCGCTCCGTCTTCGCCGAGGCTCGGGGTGAGGATCGCGTCCTCAAGTTCGAGGACCGCCCGGAGCACCCACAGGCCGGCGTTCCACAGCGCGAGCATGGCGGCGGTCAGGCTGTCGGTCACCACGTTGGCGATGGCCGAGCCGAGCAGGCCGAACGGATCGATGGGCATGGCTGCTCCCTTTCAGTTGGAGGCGACCGGCTGCCAGCCGGCCTCGACGGAGGCGTCCGAACCTGGCCACGTGGAGGGGGCCGGGGCGGGTGGCGTGCCGGGGCCGATCAGCCAGCGGGCGCCGGTCCACTGCATGCGCTCGCAAGTGCCGTAGCCCATGCGGGCCTCCGCCTTCAGTGCGGCGCGCACGTCGAGCAGCACGCACGCGACCACCCAGTCAGGGCCGTCGGTCCCCCTGATCTGGATGGCCGCGGGGGTGACGCTGACCAGGGTTCCGGGGTCCAACTGGTTCGACGACTGCCGGGCGTGGGTCAGGAACGACTGAACGTTGCGGGTCTGGGACCAGTCCGCGGCGCCGACTCCGCCGGGCATCGCCCAGTCGCGGTAGACCTCGGTGGCCAACGGGAGCGACATCGCGGACAGCACGCGTACCTCGATGGCCGCCAGTTGGGCGGCCGCGCCCTCGGGTGTGTGCGGGAAGCCGGACGGCACACCGCTCGCGCCGACTGTCGTGGCATCGGGCAGCCTGATCGCGGGAGGCAGGGCGATCGCCACCCCCGGCGTCAGGCCGGCGTCCTGGGCCACCTCGGCCATCGGCGCTGCAGCAATGAGGTCTCGCCGCTGGGCAGGGTCGACGTCCGAATGAGCGCTGCTTTGGACGCCGTCGGGCGCGGTTCCCGCCGAGAAGCCGGACATCAGGGTGTAGCCCAGCCCGTACAGCAGGACGCCGCCCAACAGGAGCAGTCCTGCGAGGATGCCCAGCAGCTGAGTGCGCGAGAGAGGGACGACCTCGGCTGAGCTCGCCGGGCGGGGTGGGCGACGTCGGAACATCAGCCGACGCAGCCGTCGCCGAGGATGCCGTTGAGCATCCCGTAGCCGCCCATGAGTACCACCGCGAGCACCAGGACGCCCGCGAGGCCGATGATGCCGCCCTTCGAGAGGTGCGGGGAGTGCGTGGCGCGTCCGACGAGGATCGCCCCGACCGACACCAGCGCCGCGATCCCGAACAGCCACAGCACCGACCACAGGACCATGCCCGAGATCTGGTCGGTGTAGGCGGCGACGCCCGTGGGCGCCACCGGGCAGATCTTCATCGGGACGATCAGCGGGTTCATGTCGGTTCCTTTCGGAGGAGGGCGAGGACGTTCTGGGCCGCCTTGAGGAGCGGGGCGGGTAACGGGTCGGGGGTCAGGCCGGTGACCTGCAGGCGTGGGTCGAGCGGGAAGTCGGCGAGGTGCACGCGTGCGGGGATCCCGGCCGCGGCGGCCTTGACCGGACGCTGCCAGCGCTTGGCCGTGGGTCCAACGACCACCCCGAGCGCGTCCCGGTCGACGAGTTCGGCGCACGATTCCAGGCTGCGGATCCCTGGCACGGTGGCGTTGGTGACGAGGACGATGTCGTCGAGCGCGCTGAGCACTGACACCAGCCACCCGGCACCCGGGCCTGACACGGTCGTCCAGTTGGTGTCGACGAACGTCCACTCGACCGCTGAACGGGTCGGAACCGGCACGATCGCGTCGGTGCCGGTAGGGCGTTCCAGGAGGACGTCGCCACGGCTGCCGCGCCGCCACGGGCCCTCGGTCCCGAGTTCGGCATTGGCTGCGGCCGAGAAGCCGGACGCCAACGGGGAGCAGCACTCCACCACCCGCGCCGGCGCCGCGGCGGCGGTGGCCAGCGCGAGCGCCAGCGTGGACGTCCCCACTCCGCCGGCGCAGCCGACGACGGCGACCACCCGCTCACTGGGCACTGGCGTCCAGACTGTCGCAGCTCCCGGGGCCGCGGGGGTGGACCGGGGCCCAGGGGCGAACTCGCCGGCCTCGATCGCGCGCCACGCCTCGCGGAGTTCTGCCACGCTGTGCGCGGTCACGACGGGTCACCGCCCCGAGGCCGCCGGTCCAGCAGTCCGGACAAGAGCATGGCCGGGGGCACCTTGGCCAGCTCACGCCGGGCCCGTTGAACGTCGCGGAGCCGGCGCAGGCAGCCGTCCAGATCGTCCAGGGTCTCCGGCTCCATGGCCGCGATCTTCAACAGGGCGGCCACCTCAGCCGGGGTGCTGGTCATCTCGGCGTCACCTCCGCCATCCCTAACGGGCCGCGCCCGTCATCGGTGGACAGTCAGCCGACGGCGTTCAGGTACTCCCCGGCGGCTTCGCTGAGGGCCGCCACGCAGCGAGCGGTGCGACGACGCACGGTCCGAGCGCACACGCCCCACTCCTGGGCCACGACGGCGCTCAGCTGACGGCTCGACAGGCCAGCCACTCCGCCCTCACGGGCATGGCCA
>NZ_JARKPQ010000290.1 GCF_029975155.1 Propionicimonas sp.
GAGCAGCGGGGCATGCGATCCGAAACGGAAGTAGACCAGCCGGCGCCCCTCGTCACGGGCGCGTTTGGCGAACGGCTGAATCAGCGCGCGGTACTGGGAGAGACCGTCGACCTGCCAGACGACGTTGTCGCCGAGCCGCAGGCCATCGAAGATCCGGTCCAGGCCCTGGATCCCGGTGCTCGCCCGGTTGTAACTGTCCATGGTGGAAAGACTAGGGGGCGCCGGCCCCGCGGCCGACGCCCCCCAACATCTTGCTGATCAGGCCATGTCCTTGATCTTCTTGACCTGCTCCTCGGCCCAGTCGTAGTCGGCGTAGAGCTTCTCGTACACCCCGTCCATGGCGGAATTCAGATCGGCCTTGAACGACTCGTCCGGGATGATGATCGTCATGCCGTGACCCTCGAGTTCACCCTTGACGGTCTTCTCCAAATCGACCGACAGGTCCCACGCGTGGCGCGAGGACTTGTCAGAGGCGTCCGCGATCAGCTTCTGGGTCTCGCTGTCCAGGCCACCGTAGAGCTCCTGGTTGAACAGGTAGAAGTTGACCGACAGCAGGTGGTAGGTCTCGATCATGTGGGACTGAACCTCGTACCACTTGTTCGCCAGCACGGTCAGGTACGGGTTCTCCTGGCCGTCGATGACCTTCTGCTCCAGAGCGGTGAAGATCTCGCTGATCGACATCGGGGTGACGGTCGCGCCCAAGGCCTCGCCGGTCATGATGTAGACCGGGACGTTCGGCATCCGCAGCCGGAAGCCCTTGAAGTCGTCCAGCTTGGTGATCGCCTTGTTGGACGAGACCACGCGCATGCCGTTGAGGGAGAAGCCGAGCGGCTCGGCGCCCAGACCGCGGAAGGCTTCCTTGACGAACTCGCCCGGCTCGCTGTCCAGCGCCTTGCGGCCATGCTCGTAGTCGTTGAAAAGGAAGGGGAACTCGACCAGGCCGATCTTGCGGTCGGCGTTGGCCAGCAGGCCACCGGGAACGGCCATCTCGATGGTGCCGTTGCGGACGCCGTTCGACATCGCTTCCTCATCGCCCAACTGGCTGTTCGGGAAGACCTGCACCTTGATGGTGCCGTTGCTGCCCTCCTCGATGGCCGGCTTGAAGACCTCGGTCAGTGCGATGTGGTTCGGGTGTGCCTCGTTGAAGTAGTGGGCGACCCGGATGGTATCCAGGCTCTTGCCGCCGCCGCCGGCAGCGGTGGTGGCGGCACCGGAGGCCGCGCCACCGCTGGCGCCGCCGTTGCCCCCACAGGCCACGAGGGTCGCAGCTGCCGCGGAACCGGCAGCACCGAACAGGAAGGTCCTTCTCTTCATTTACTGGCTCCTTTGGTAGGTCGTGCTTCTTACAGCGGTTGGATTGGTGGTTGGGTTATCTGAGTAGCTGGCCGGGGACCATGATGATCTGCGGGAAGATCGCCATCACCAGTAGCAGGCCGAAGTAGAAGGTGAAGTAGGGCCAGATCGCCTTGCTCAGTTGGACAATGCTGAGCTTGCTGATGCCGCAGGCCACGTAGAGCACGGTGCCCACCGGCGGTGTGATCAGGCCGACCGACAGGTTGATGACCATCATCACGCCGAAGTAGATCGGGTCGATGCCCAGGCCGTTCACCACGGGCAGCAGCACCGGGGCGAAGATCAGGATTGCCGGGGTCATGTCCATCACGCAGCCGACCAGGAAGAGGAAGACTATGATCAGGAGCATCATCACCGTCGGGTTGGTGGTCAGCCCCATCAGGGTCATGGACAGTTCCTGCGGGATCTGCGCGATGGTGATCGCGTAGGCCGAGACCATGGCCGCTGCGGCCAGGAAGAGCACGACGCCCGTGGTCTTTGCGGTCGAGATCAGGACCTCGATCACCTTCGGGATGGTGAGTTCGCGGTAGAAGAGGCTGATGATGAAGGCGTAGACGGCTGCCACCACGCCGGCCTCGGTCGGGGTGAAGACGCCGCCGCGCAGACCGACGATGATGATCATCGGGAGCAACAGCGCCCAGCCGGCCGACTTGAATGCGGATAGGCGCTCGCTGCGCGATGCCTTGGGCAGCGTCTCCATGTGTTCGCGGTTGGTGGTGATCCGCCACAGCGTCATCAGGCCGAGGCCCATGATCAGGCCGGGCACGAGGCCGGACATGAATAGGCCGGTGACCGAGACGCCGCTGATGACGCCGAACAGAATCATCGGGATGCTGGGCGGGATGACCGTGCCGATGATGCCGGTGGCGCCCACCAGGGCGGTGGCCTTGTCCTTCTTGTAGCCCTTGGCCACCATCATCGGGATCAGGATCGCGCCGAGGGCTGCGGTGTCCGCCACGGCCGAGCCCGAGATGCCGGCGAAGATGATGCCGGTGATAACCGTCACATAGCCCAGACCGCCACGGATGTGGCCCACGAACGCGCTGGCGAAGTCCACGATGCGCCGGGACACGCCACCGGCGTTCATGATCTCGCCGGTCAGGATGAAGAACGGGATGGCCATCAGGGCGAAGTTGTTTGCGCCGTTGATGATGTTCTCGGCCAGCACTTGGGTGTCGAAGAGCCCGAGGCTGGCGAGCACGACGCTGGCGGCGACCAGCATGGCGGCCGCGACCGGGACGCCCGCGAACAGGAAGAGGAAGAGAACGCCGAGGAATACCCAGATCATTCGATTGCCCCCGTTCCGCCGCGCGGTTCATTCTCAAGCCGGCCGAGGATCCCGAGCACGATGCTCTGGAAGATCAGGATGCCGATCATCACCAGCGAGCCGGCGAAGCCGGCCATGTACATGGTGTTGCGCGGCACGCCGGTGACCGGGGCGGGCACGCCTGCGTTGAGTTCCATCAACAGCCACAAGCCATGCACCAGGAAGCCCAGCACGGTGATGAAGATCAGGTTGGTGAAGATGATCACGCCGCGGTGGCCGATGCCCTTGAAGCGGGACGTGAACAGGTCAACCGCGAGGTGGCCGCGCTGCTGGGTGGCCACGATGGCGCCGAGGAATACCACCCAGACGAACAGGTAGCGTGCTGCCTCCTCAGACCAGGTCAGGCCGGAGCGGAAGACGTAGCGCAGCAGCGCGTTCATGAAAACGATGGTGACCATCGCCACGATTGCCGCTGACACGGCCAGCCTGAGACCAAGGTTGATCACCTTGAGGATCTGGCGCAATCGGGCAACGGATGGTGACACCACCTCGGTATTCGGTGTGTCCGCCAATGACATGGGATCGGGCTCCTCTCCTGGGACCGGGGCGTGCCCCTCTGCACGGGGAATTCGGGGCGTCGACTGTGAGCGTCCAGTATTCGTAACCGTATCGTATACCCTACATTCCTGCGCTCCACGGGCCGTGAGACGTTTCACGGGCAGACGTTACCCAAACGTGACCTTCAGGGACGCATCCGCCCTTGCCCGAGCCACCGGGTGGAAATGGAGCAGTCAGACGACCCGCGCGCTGAGCACCCCGTGGATGCCGCGAATCCGCTCGACCAAGGCCTCGGGCACCTCACCGTTGACGTCGATCATCGTCCAGGCCAGGTCGCCACGCGACTTGTTCAGCAGGTCGGTGATGTTCAGTCCGGCGTCGCCGAGCAGCGAGGAGATCTCCGCCACCATGTTGGGCACGTTGGCGTTGGCGATGACGATCCGGGCGTTGCCCTCGTTGCGAGCCAGCGACGCGTCCGGGAAATTGACCGAATTGAGGATGTTGCCGTTCTCCAGGAAATCGCGCAGCGCGTCGGCCGCCATGATCGCGCAGTTGTCCTCGGCCTCACCGGTGGACGCACCCAGGTGCGGTAGCTCGATCACTCGCGGGTTGCCGTGCAGGGTGGGCCCGGGGAAGTCGGTCACGTAGGTGCGCAGTTCACCGGCGTCCAGCGCGGCGGCGACGGCCTGCTCGTCGACGATTCCGGCGCGGGCGAAGTTCATCAGCACGCCCCGGTTCTTCATCAGCGCGATGCGCTCAGCGTTGACCATGTTGCGCGTCGCGTCCATCAGCGGCACGTGCACGGTGACGACATCGGCCTTCTTGAAGACCTCGTCGATGCTGGCGGCTCGGTCGACCTGGCTGGACAACTGCCAGGCGTGCCGGATGGTGATCGCCGGGTCGTAGCCCAGCACCTTCATGCCCAGTGCCTGTGCGGCGTTGGCGACCTCGACGCCGATGGCGCCCAGCCCGATCACGCCCAGCGTCCGGCCAGGCAACTCCCAGCCGACGAACTGCTTCTTGCCGCCCTCGACCGCGACGTTCATCTCGGACTCGTCACCGGTCAGGTTCCGGCTGAACGACAGGGCCGGGACGATATTGCGCGCGGCGAGCAGCATGCCGGCCAGCACCAGTTCCTTGACCGCGTTCGCGTTGGCGCCCGGGGTGAAGAAGACCACCACACCGCGCTCGCTCAGGTCGGCCACCGGGATGTTGTTGGTACCGGCCCCGGCGCGGGCGACAGCCAGCACCTCGTCGGGGATCTCCATGCGGTGCAGGTCGGCGGAGCGGACCAGCCAGGCCTCGGCGTTCTCGACGTCCGAGCCGACCTCGTACTCCTTGGGCAGCCGGTTGAGTCCGTGCGCGCTGATCGCGTTGAGGGTCTTGATGCGGTGGGTCATGGTGATCTTGGCGCGTCAGGCGTTGGCGCGCTCGAACTCCTTCATGAACTCGATGAGGGCCTGGACGCCTTCGATCGGCATCGCGTTGTAGATGGACGCGCGCATGCCACCGACCGAACGGTGCCCGGCCAGGTTGGTCAGCCCGGCAGCCGCAGCCTCGGCGACGAACTGCTTGTTCAGGTCGGGGTTGGTCATCAGGAACGGCACGTTCATCCAACTGCGCGCCTCGGGAGCGACCGGGTTGGAGTAGAACTCAGAGGAATCCAGGAAGCCGTAGAGCAGGTCGGCCTTGGCGCGGTTGCGCTCGGCCATCGCGTCCAGCCCGCCGGTGCGCTCCACCCAGTCGAGGATCTTGCCGAGCAGGTAGATCGAGAAGGTGGGTGGAGTGTTCAGCATCGAGTCGTTATCGGCCATCTCGCGGTAGTGCCAGATGGACGGGGTCTCGGGGCGGGCGCGGTCGAGCAGGTCGTCGCGCACGATCACCACGGCCATCCCGGCAGGCCCCATGTTCTTCTGGGTGCCGGCGTAGATGACGCCGAACTTCGACACGTCGAGCGGGCGCGACAGGATCGTCGAACTCATGTCGGCGACCAGCGGCACATCACCGGTCTCGGGAATGTAGCCGAATTCGACACCACCGATGGTCTCGTTCGGGGTGTAGTGCAGGTAGGCGGCGCCCTCGGTGGGCTGGATCGTGCCCTGCGCCGGGGTCGTGGTGTAGTTGGACGCCTTCTC
>NZ_JARKPQ010000305.1 GCF_029975155.1 Propionicimonas sp.
TCCAGACCGACACCGACGGTGATCACGCCGGCCAGGTTGCGCGTCCACTCCGCCAGGCCTTCGAGGCGTTCGATCGTGTGGGACTCGTCCGAGACGCCCAGGACCACCGGCAGGCCGACCGCCGCCAGCGGGAAGACCACGATGGCGATCACCCAGCCCGACAGCAGAGCGACCACCACCCCGGCCACTGCCGCCAGGACACCCGCGACCAGCACGCGGCGCGGGACCGACGCCAGCCGCACCAGGAGCCGGGGCGTCGCCGGAGCGGCCGTCGGGACAGGCACCCGACGGAGCCCTGCGACCAGCCCCAACACGCCACCAACGCCGAGGACGCTCACCAGCGCGGGAACCAGCGGGCTCATGCGACACCGCCGTGGCGTTGCGCCTCCACCAGGAACTCGTTCGCCGTGAAGCCGTGACCCGCCAGCATCCGCAGGTGGTCGGGTAGCACGAAGGCGACCGCCGGGCCGTCGGGGTGGCTGCGGAACACGGTGGTCGCGGCGTAGCCGGCGGACTCCTCGCCCGGCGTGATCGCGAGCACCTCATCGACCACGCGCCGCTTGCGGACCGAGCCGTCGCGTCCGCGGACGAACATGGACCGCAGTTGCACCACCAGGCCGAGGCAGCGAGCCAGCTTCATCACCGCCGAGTCACGGGTGAACTCGCCGGACTGCATCGCGCAGCTGACGAGCTTCTCCATCGTGTCGGACGCCGACGCGGCGTGCGTCGTCGACAGGGAGCCGGACCCGGACTCCATGGCCATGATCATCTGCGCGACCTCGCGTCCGCGGACCTCGCCCACGATCTGGCGGTCAAGCGCGTACCGGAACGAGGCGTGCATGCCGTCCTGCAGGGTGAACTCGTTCACCGGACGCCCGTCGGGACCCCGCTCGCCCGAACCGGGACGCGCTTCCCACGAGAACACGACGGGGTGTTCGTCGACCAGCTGCTCCAGACCGAGTTCCCGCTCGGTCTCGAAGGTGCCCAGCACCTCTTCCGGGCCGATCTCGGCGCACAACGCTCGCAGCAAGGTGGTCTTGCCGTCGCCCTGCTGGCCGGACACGACGATCGACAGCCGGGCCTTCACCGCGGCCGCGAGGAACGACGCGAGCAGGGGGCTGACCGTGTCCAGGCCCACGAGGTCGTCGAGGGTGATGCGCACCAGGCGGTGCCTTCGGATCACGACGCTGGGTCGATGAGTGACGAACGCGGACGCCGCGAGGCGGGCACCCTCCAGGTTCAGGTGCAGGTCGGGATTGGCGTCGGAGAACACGCGCGGCGGATCGGCCCTGGACGCCAGGTCCTGCAGCAGCTGGATCAACTCATCGTCGGACGCCGCGACCGGTGGCCCCGGCACCTTCTCGCCGCCGACCAGGTCCAGGAACACCCGGTCGTGCCCCACGACGATGATGTTCTCGACGTCCGGGCGATCCACCAGCGGCTGCAACCGGCCGAGCCCGAACATCAGGTCGAAGACCGCCTGCGCCAAGGCGTCCTGCGCGGTCGCGGAGTTGACGGAGCCGTTGACCGCGAACCGCGCCTCCGTCGCCTCCTGGACGACCTCCATGATCACGGCACGCCCTAGGAGACTGCTGAACAATCCGCCCGCGTGCCCGCCGGTCTGACGGCCCGTCTGCTGGAATTGTTGGGTTGTGCAGGGTGAGTCGAGTCCGCAGCGGGACGTGTTGGACGTGGAGTCGCTGGCGGGGCATCTGCTCCCGGCTGGCGGTGTGTTCAGGTTTCTGGCCGAGCATCGGCAGCGGTTGTTCCCGGACGTGTTGTTCGCTGATCTGTTTCCCTCTGGGCGGGGCCGGCCCTCGATCCCGGGAGAGGTGATCGCGTCGGTGATCGTGTTGCAATCCCTTCACGGCTTGACCGACCGGGAAGCGGTCGACGCGCTCACGTTCGACCTGCGGTGGAAGGCGGCGTGCGGGTACCCGGTCGACAAGAAGGGGTTCGATGCGTCGTCGTTGACGGTGTGGCGGGCCCGGCTCGCCAGCTCGCAGCGGCCGCAGCGGATCTTTGAGGTGGTCCGGGATGTGATCGCCGCTACCGGTGCGGTGAAGGGCCGGCAGCGGCGTGCTCTTGATTCGACGATCCTGGATGATGCGGTGGCCCGGCAGGACACGGTCACCCAGCTGATCGCGCAGGTGCGCCGGGTCGGCCGGGAGGTGCCCGGCGCCCAGCAGATCATCACCGAACGCTGCACCCGGTTGGAGGCGTTGACCGGACAGGGCTACGACTTGACTGCCAAGCCGCGGATCGCGTGGGATGACATCCAGGTCCGCGAGGAGTTGGTGACCGCACTGGTCAACGACGCCCTCGCCCTGCTCGACGGTCTCGACACTGAAGCGATCACTTCCGCTGGCGGGAAGCCGGCCGAGGCGATCGCGCTGCTCGCGTTGGTCGCTGGGCAGGACGTTGAACCGGCCGAGGGCTCCGATGGCACCGATGGCCGGTGGCGGATCGCCCACAAGGTGGCGCCGGAGCGGGTGATCTCGACCGTCGACCCGGAGGCCCGGCATGCGCGCAAGACGGTGGAGCGTCGCCAGGACGGGTTCAAGGCCCACGTGGTGATCGAGCCCGACACCGGCCTGGCCACCATGGTCGAGCTGACCAAGGCTGCCGGCCCGGACAACAGCGACGCCACCGTCGGGGCCCGGCTGGTGGTCGCCGACCCGACGATCACCGGCCCGGTCGAGGTGCTGGGTGATTCGGCCTACGCCACCGGTGACATGCTCGCCACGCTTGATGCCAAGCAGTGGACCCCGCTGGTCAAGCCGTGGCCGATCCGACCCGCCGTCGCCGGCGGGTTCACCATCGACGACTTCACCCACGACGCCGCGACACGCACTCTGACCTGCCCGGCCGGGATCAGCCGCCCGATCAGTGGCAAGGGCAGTGTCACGTTCGGTGCCGCCTGCCACGGGTGCGCCCTGGCCCAGCAGTGCACCACCGCGAAGCGAGGCCGCAAGATCACGCTGCATCCTCAAGACCCACTGCAACGCCAGCACCGTCAACGAGCCACCGACGATGGTTTCCAGGCCACCTACCGACAACACCGGCCGATGGTTGAACGCACGATCGCTTGGCTGACCCGAGGGAACCGGAAAGTGCCCTACCGGGGCGTGACCAGGAACGACAACTGGCTCCACAACCGGGTCGCGGCGATCAACCTGCGCCGACTCCTCGCCCTCGGCCTCACCCACGGACCGACCGGCTGGGCGCTGGCCTGACCGACCGCCCGAGGGCACTTAACCCTTAACCAACAGCCGCCACCATGGACCTCAGACGGGCGGGGCGACCCCGTTGTCGCACTCTGGGTGCCGACTCACACTCGCCGCTCGACGGCCTTGGCGGCGTCCCGATCGTCGCCCATACTCAACACGCCCTCAGAATGGCGCCTTGTTCAGCAGTCTCCTAGCTCCTGCCGCGCGATCTCGTCCCCCAAGGGGGACTGCCCGATCCGCTCCGAGAAGCGCTTGGACGCCAGCGCGCGCAGTTCCGACGCCTCGTCCCAGTCCACCTCGGTCGACCGCTCCGTGGGTCGACCATCGACGCCCGACCTCGCCTCGCGGCCCACGACGTGGAGGGAGGACGCGGTCGGTGCGCCCGCCGTCGACAGGGTGAACCCGGAGCGGACCCGGCCCGGCCGCGCCGGATCGGTGCCGTCGCCGAAGGCGGTGAACAGGGGCACGCTGGCCAAGTCGGGCCTTTCCCAGGTGGGCTGCGGCTGCTTGGTCATCGTTCCGCCCCCGTCCTGGTGCGCGGTAGCGCGTCTTCGGTGCGCGGTGCGAGGGCTCGCAGCGACTCACCCAACGCCACCACGGACCTGGGCAGCGGCGAACGCTCGAACCGACGCTGAGGCTCCCCGTGGGACCACCACCGCGCGGCGTCCGGATCCCACGCCACCTCGCCGACCACCGGCACGCCCAAGGTCTTGGTGACCTCGGACGTGCTGTACCGACGTGCCGGGCCCGCGATGACCAACCGCACGTCGCCCAGCGAGCCTTCCTGAAGTCCGGGCAGCCACGACCGCACCCGGGCCAGCTCGGGCAATCCGGTCCCCGTCACGATCACGGTCACGTCCGACTCCGAGATCAGTGGTTCCGGGCTGCCGACCATGCCCAGCCGGCCGGCATCCACGACGATGTCCACGCCCGTGTCGACCTCGAGTCCACGCAAGGCGTCCAAGAGCGAGTCCCACACGCCCAGGAGGGACGCCGCCTGCTGGTGCGCCCGTAGCCCCGGCAACAGGCTCGCGTTCGAGTCAGCCAGGGGAAACAGCCGCGAGGGCAACTCGTCGGCCAGCTGTCGGTGTCGGTGGGCCAACACGAGTTCGGAGAGTCCGGGGCGGGCAACACCTGTGCAGTACCCGGCCAGGATCGCCGAGCCGCCCGACGGATCGGCTTCCACCAGCACCACCGGACGCGGCCACGTCAGGGCCAGACCGACCGACAGGGTCGTCACCCCCAACGAGCCCGAGACGGACGCGACCGTGAAGAGCGGCATGGCGTCACCGCTCCCGGGAGTCGAGCACCACGGCGACCTTGCCGGTCGCCGCGCGAGCTGCCAGATCGGGTGCGGCGTCCGCGCTCACCAGCAAGTCGACCAGGGCGAACTGCCCGTCCTGCGAGCGCGTGACCGCGACCACCTTGGCCGCGATGGTCACCGGCGACACCTCGCCGACCTGGCCCTGCGCACCGGGGGTCTGAACCACCCGCACGTCGTCGCCGGTCTTCAAGGGAATGGCTGGGAGCATCCCGTCCACCAGCGACAGCCCCACCACTGTCTCGCCCTTGGCCGGGACCGTCTCGGGGGCGATGGCGTCGGGGGTGAGCAGCCCGCCGGCGGAGATGTCGAGCGCGGCTCGCTGACCCACGACCGTCGACACATCGCTGGCGGGGATCGAGGCGACGGCCGGATCCAGCGACACCCGCGCCACCATCAGATCACCGGCGGCGATGACCGCGCCACGAGGGACGGCCGCCCTCGCCACCACGACTTCGACCGACGAGGTTGCCGCCGTCCACAGCCACACGCCGCCCAGCGCTGACAGCAGCAGGGCGGCCACGGATGCGATGATCAGCACCGGACGCCGCCGGGTCTTCACGGGACCCAACGCCTCGGGTGCCTGAGGGGTCGTGGTCGTCGCCGTCGTCGGCGCCATGGTCGCTGTCCTCACGTCCTCATCCCTTCACCACGGTCTGGAGTTCGCCGATCGTGACAACGACCGAACTCGTGTACGTCTGGTTGATGACACCGGACTCGCCGATCCCGGACCAGTTGATCGTCCAGTAGCTCGTCGCCGTGACGGTGTACGTCCCCTGCTTCGCGTAGCGATAGCCGCAGTCGGGCGATGAGGAGACTCCGAACGAGTCGGCGTAGGAGGTGCCTGTGGACGTGCACGCCACGGTTCCGCCGTCGCCCATGCTCCAGACCACCTGGGTGACCTTCCCGGTTGCCGTGACGGAGTAGCTGCCCGCCGACGCGGTCTTCGTGTTGGGTCCCCAGGTGCTCTGGTCCGGCGACGCCACCCACAGCCAGATCGGCAGCCCGACGAGGCCCACCGAGCCGGGCGAGGGATCCGGCGCCATCCCGATCGTGACCGCGCGAAGGCGCATCTGGGTGACCGCCTGCTGGGCCAGGACTCTGGGGTCCGGGACCACACCAGGAGCCGTATCGGCCCAGAAGAGGTAAGAGCCCGGACCAGACCAGATGCCGGAAGCCGAGCACCGGTAGATCGATCCCGTCGTGTTTCCGCTCCACACCGCGTCCGTCAGCGGGGGCGGCGGCGACTCGGCCTTG
>NZ_JARKPQ010000309.1 GCF_029975155.1 Propionicimonas sp.
GTCGAGTGTTGTAGTGCTCGATCCAGGGCGCAAGTGCGGCTGTTCGTTCGTCGTTGCTGGTGAAGACCTGTCGGTAGGCCCACTCGGTGAGCAGGGTGCGGTTCAGGCGTTCTACCTTGCCGTTCTGCCAGGGACAGTGGGGCTTGATGAAGACCTGCTTGATGTTGCCGCGGTCTTCGCAGACCTGGCGAAGAGACCACTGGTAGGCCCAGGCGTTGTCGGTCATCAGCCGCGCGACACGACCGATGCCGTGGGCGGCGAAGTAGTCCAAGGCGCGTTCGAGGAACCCGGCGCAGGTGGGTCCCTTCTCGTCGGGCAGGGCCTCGGAGTAGGCCAGCCGGGAGTGGTCATCGACCAAGGAGTGGACGTAGTCGAACCCGACCTTGGTCGACCGGTCGCGTTGGATCGACCCGGCCCCGCGACCCAGTGCCTTCCAGCCTCCGCCGTCGGGGATGCGACCGAGCTTCTTGACGTCCATGTGGACCAGCGAGCCTGGGTAGGGGTGCTCGTAGCGGATGGCGGTGACCTTGCTGGCACGGATCACCTTGCCGGTGATCGGGTCCAGCATCGACAGGGGTGGCATCCGGTGGCGAGCCAGGACCCGCGACACCGTCCGAGCCGGAACGCCGAGCCGGTGTCCGAGCTCGTCGGGACCGAGCCGCTCACGACGACGCAGCTCGACGACTCTGGCCTCGACCTCGGGACTGGTCCGAGTCGGCATCGAGTGCGGCCGAGAGGACCGGTCGTGCAGGCCAGCCACGCCCTGGGCGGCGAACCGATCGAGCCACGTCTTCACACACTTGCGTGAGAGGCCCATCGCTGCGGCGATGTGGGTGCGGCCAGCCCGCACGATGTCTCTCGACGATCAGCAGACGGCCATGGAACGTGGTGCGAGCACTACCGTGGGACACGAGAACCTCCGGGTTGGAGTGAGCCTTCGACAAGCCACATCCCACTCGGAGGTTCTCATTCGATCAAGCCGACCCGCTGCTACCCACGTCCTGGCCGGGTACATCTAGGCGGTTGACCAGGGTTTTTGTCTTGGGGGCGGAGTTGCCGAACGTACTACTCAGGCACCCCGTATGTCATGAGTCGCGTCATCGTTTACTAACGGTGGCGCGATTCGTGTTTTGGGGTGCGGGTGAAGCGTCCTGGGTTCTGTTCCGAGTCTCAGCAAGGAGAATCGGAGTATGCCCAAGAAGTTCAGTCCCGAGCTGCGTGACCGCGCCGTGCGGATGGTCTACGAGCGCCAGGCGCGCGAGGGAGGCCCGCGCGCAGAGTCGATACGTGCCATCGCCCCGCAGCTCGGTGTCGGCCTGGTGAATCGCCCCGGGTCTGGTGGAGGCTCTGAATCCACGGGAGGATGAGGAGCATGGCAGCACCGAGGAAGTACCCCGACGAGCTTCGGGAGAGAGCCACGAGGATGGCAGTTCAGTCACGGCGCGATCCATCGACGAGGTCGGGAACGTTTCGCCGTGTGGGCGAGCAGCTCGGGATCAATCCTGAGACTCTGAGGAACTGGGTCGTGCAGGCCGAGGTTGACGAGGGGCACCGTCCCGGGACCACGACCAGCGAGTCCCAGCGCCTGGTCGAGCTGGAGAAGGAAGTGCGTGAGCTGCGCAGGGCGAACTCGATG
>NZ_JARKPQ010000312.1 GCF_029975155.1 Propionicimonas sp.
CCTAGGAGTGTGCATTGCGGTGTCCAAGGATGGCTACGCGCCGGTCGGTAGGGCCGGCCTGAGGGGTCGTCTCTGAGGCTCACGATTGTTTGTTACTGACTGACGGTCATCCCGATGGTCGTGACCTCGCTCTCATGCCCATGTGCGACTGTTCGCGGTCATGCCGAGAGTCGGGCGTCCGCGCGGGCCCCGGGAGCGTCCGCCCGATCCACCGGCTCGGTGTCGTGGTGGGTGAGCGCCGACGTTGTCACGTTCCTATCGTCGACGTTCGCCCTTGGTTGCCCTTCGGCGGGCACCGATGTTATGTTCCTCTGTAGCGGTACATAGAGACATAAAGGGGGTCTCCTGATGGTCGTGATCGTCGTGATGGTGCTGGTGCTGGCTGCTGTGCCGTTGGCCAGCGCCCCGCCGACCTCTCGGATGGTGGCGTGGCTGACGGCTGGGGGGCAGGAGGTGTCGGAGCCCACGCTGGTGGCCGTGCGGGCCGCGGGGCAACGGATTGGTGCGGTGAGCGGGGTTGTGGCGGCGGTGCTGGCCGTGGTGCTGTTCGTGGCCGACGTCGACTTCTACCTTGCTCTGGTCGGGTACGCGCTGGCGGCCGTCGTTGGCGCCGCGGCTCCCCTGGGCGGTGGCCCGCGCCGACGGGCGGAGTTGACCACGGCGCGCAGGTCAGGACCGGCCCGCCTGGTGGGGCTGGGGGTGGGGTTGGCGGCTGTGACGTCGGGTTCGGCGCTGGCCTTGGGTGTCCAGTTGGCGCGGGCGAGCGGCGACCGGTACGGAGTCGTGCTCACGTCCTCGTTCGGGATGCCGTCGGTCGATCTGCGGCACCTGGTCATCGTGGGCTCCGTGTCGGGTGGGGTGCTGGTGGTGTCCTTGCTCGCGTTGGTGTTCGTGGGGCGACGGCAGACCGCAGCAGGCGCGGCCCCAGCCACGGATGTCATGATCCGCCGGTGGTGCGCGCACCGGGTCCAGTGGGGGTTGGTGGGAGCGCAACTCATGCTAATCGGGGCCCTCGCCCCAGCCGTCCAGGTGTTGTCGCTACGAAGTGAAGGGTCTTACGGCCTCGTCGGCGACCAGGGTCTGGCCGCGGCGGGGTCGGCGGTCGGGGTGGCCCTGCTCGCTGCCGGGGTGGTCGCTGCGGCCGTGGCCGTCCTGGTGCCGGTGTGGGTCGGCCCGCGACACCGCATGCGCCTGACGGCGCCTCGTGTCGTGGCCGGCGTGGGCGGGAGGTGATGGTCGTGGAGTTGGAGGTCGACGTCACCAGCCCCACCCCGCACTACGAGCAGATCCGCGGCCAGATCGAACGGTTCGTGTTGACCGGCGCGCTCGAGCCGGGCATGCGACTGCCCCCGATCCGGCAGTTGGCCAGCCACCTGGGACTGTCCAACGGGGTCGTCGCCCGCGCCTACCACGAGTTGGAGCGTGAGGGGGTGGTCACCACGGGAGGCAAGCGCGGCACGATCGTCGCGCCGATCATCGCCAGGTCGGGCGCCGATGATCCTCGCCGGGGCCGCGTCCTGGCTGATGCGGCAGCCCAGTACGCCAGCGTGGCCCACGCGCTCGGCTTCGACCTGGAGAAGGCAGTGCTCGCCCTCCGCGGTGCGATGTCCGTGCCCGCCACCCCGTTTGCTGGCTCCTGAGATTCCCTGACGCATGCGGCCACCTCCTGGCGTGCCTGGAGCCGGTCATCTACGCGGCCCAGCCACGGATGGTCGCCTCTTGGTGCCTGGTTCTGCTGGCGCTCGGGGGCAGTTCCCCTGCACGTGACGAGCGTGCTCGCTGTCATCGCCCTCGCCGGACTGGCGCGTGGAACCGCGTCCGCGACTCGCAGCGCCACCGATGAGAGGCCGGGACGCAGGTCCATCACGACATCCGACATGCCGCCGGGCGACTGGTTCTCAATGGCGCTGATGGTGTTGGCTGGGCGTGGACAGCTCGGGAGGTGATCAATGTGCCGGTGGTGGATTCCGACGACGATTCGGTGTGGAGATGGGTGCTGCAGCACTATCGCTTCGACCCGCAACGGAGGCAGCGGCGCAATGTGACCGTGGCTGCTTACGACAATGCGGCCGAGTGGGAGGCGGCGTTGTCGGCGCACGATAGACGGATCCGAGTCGAGATCGACGCCGGCAACCGTGACCCACGTGAGCGTGTCAGTGGTGTGGCCTGGCCTCCGGGATATCACGCTGAGCAGGCCCGGGGACGTCTGGTGAGGGATGCCATCGGGCACGGTGTCGACCCGCGGCCTTTGCTGGACGACGGACCGCCGCCCTCGAATGTGGTCGTTTTCGGATGGGACGCCGACGGCCAGCCCTGGTCTGCCGGAGGGGGCGAGCCCCCGACCCCGCCAGCTGGCTGACCTCTGTCTGAGCGACGCACGGACGAACGCGCACATCTGGCCGCAGCGCGGCGGGCGCTGAGTCGCGCCGGACTCCGCCATGACTGACTGATCGATGCCTGAGCAGACGAGCGGTCGGCACGCAGCGTTCCCCATGTGTCAGCCATCGTGAGTACGGTTCGATCCAGGCGCCTAGAAGGT
>NZ_JARKPQ010000329.1 GCF_029975155.1 Propionicimonas sp.
CAGGGTCGGCGGCCCGGTAGTTGTGCCGTATTACCAGCGGATGGTTGAGGAGATGACCGCTCACGGCATCGACGTCAAGACCTTGCGCGAGACCAGCGGCAAGAGAGGGCGCGACAGCCGAAGGCTACGCACCACGCGGCAGATGCGCGCGTTCGTCATACGCCCAGGATCCCCTGGCCCAGGCACGTCAGGAAGTGCCGGCATTCGTCAGGAAATCCTCAGGAGCCGGCGAACGGCGTGGGGGGCACGGACATCGCACCGCGGAGGGCGAGCACTGCCTCCTCCAGGTCGAAGCCGAGCGCGTGGGCCGCGCTGGCGTACTGGGCTGCGGCCTCAGCCAGGAGGCGGCGCCGGCGAGGATCATCGGCGCCGGACCTGTCGATGGCCGCTGCGATGATGGTGCCGCGCTTGCCTCCGGTGGTGACCATCCCTTCACGCTCCAACTCGTGGTAGGCGCGGGCGACGACCCCGTTGGACAGTCCCAGATGGCTGGCCAACTGCCGGATCGGTGGCAGTCGCGTGCCGGGCCCGAGCGCGCCGGTCAACACGAACCGTTGGATTTGGCTGCGGATCTGCTCGTAGTGCGGGGTGGGGCTGGTGACGTCGACTTCCAACTGCACGGCTATCACCCCCCGCGCACCCCGGCCACGACACGAGGCGCCGTAGGGCGCATCTTGTGTCGCGGGCCGACCCACACCGGTACCAGGACGGCGACAGCGGCAGCGATCACTCCGGCAGCGAGGAGGACCACGCCGACCGCCGACCCCGCCGTGGCCAGGCCTGGGTCGCCGATGAGGGCATCCCCTGCGTTTCGCAGCGACACTACCTGGACGGCTGGGGCGAGGGCCCCGAGCAGCATGAGCTGGGCCCCCACAAAGCCCCACTGGACACGGTGCGCGCACCACTGGCGGATCATCACATCCGTGGCTGGGGCCGCGCCTGCAGCGGTCTGCCGTCGCCCCACGTTCACCAACGCGAGCAGGGACACCACCAGCACCCCCGCCGACGCGGATCCCACGATGGCGAGGTGCCGCAGATCGACCGACGGCATCCCGAACAAGGACGTGAGCACGACTCCGTGCCGGTCGCCGCTGGCTCGCGCCAGTTGGACACCCAGGGCCAGCGCCGATGCCGACGTCACCGCCGCCAGGCCCACCCCCAGACCCACCAGGCGGGCCGGTCCTGGCCCGCGCGTCGTGGTCAACTCCGCCCGTCGGCGCGGGCCACCGCCCAAGGGCGCCGCCGCGCCGACGACGGCCGCCACCGCGTACCCGACCGGAGCAAGGTAGAAGTCGACATCGGCCACGAACAGCACCACAGCCAGCACCCCAGCGACAACCCCGCTGACCGCTCCAATCCGTTGCCCCGCCGCCCGCGCGGCCACCAGCGTGGGGTCGGCTACCTCGTGCCCCCCAGCCGTCAGCCATGCCACCATCCGGGAGGTCGGCGGGCCGCTGGCCAAGGGAATGGCAGCCAGGAGCATCAAGACGATCATGAACAGCACCATCAGGAGCCCTCCTTTATGTTCCTATGTATCGCTACAGAGGAACATAACATTGGTGGGCTACGAGGGCAACCAACAACGGACGGCGACTGTGGGGATCCGCCAGGTCGGTCACCCACCACGACATCGATCAGACGGTGGATTGGGTGGGCGCACGCCGGCTACCGCGGACGTCCGACCATCGGCATGACCGCGAACAGTCGCACATGGGCAGATCCGTGATGACGCGGACATCGGCAGAGTCGAGCACACCCGATGGGCGCCCAAGGGGATGAGGGCCGCTTGGTCGCTTGCTCGGACGTCCAACGGGGTGTACTCCATGGACGGCTGAAACAGCTCCCAGCCTGACCGTAAACCCAAGCCTCGCATGCGACACTTTGACGAATCCGACGGAAGGTCTAGACGTGGGTGGACGGGTGTACGGATATGCGCGAGTTAGCTCGAAGGATCAGAACCTGGAGCGCCAACGTGAAGCGCTCGCCGGCGTCGATGTGCTGGTCGAGGAGCAGGTCTCTGGGAAGAATGTCGCCGATCGCGAGAAGCTCCGTACGCTGATGGCGTTCGCGCAGGCGGGGGACACCATCCGGGTGAAGTCGATCGACCGGCTCGCCCGTGACACCCGGGACCTGCTGCGGATCGTGGACGAGCTCCAGGCCAAGGGCGTGGCGATCGAGTTCCTGGACTCACCCATGCTCAACGTGACCACCAAGGAAGGGCGCGCGATGCTGACGGTCTTCGCGGCCTTCGCCGAACTCGAGCGCGAGGCCATCCGCGAGCGTCAGGCCGAAGGGATAGCCCTCGCGAAGGCCGCAGGCAAGTACCGCAAGGCCCGAAGGCTCACCGCTGAGGAGATCGCTGCCGCGCGGTTGCGCATCGAGGTCGGGGTGCCCAAGGCGCGGGTGGCCAAGGACCTTGGCGTGAGCCGCCAGACCCTCTACTCGGCGCTCGAGGGCAGGGGCAGCTACTCGGCGGTCTAAGGGCTCTTCCCAATCGAGGGTGGGTGGGTGACAGCGCGGGCTGAGCGTTGAGAAGCATGAAGAACCCGCCGGTATCCGGGCAACTGAAGATGAAACTCACTTCCGGTGACGATGGGAGCCGCTAGCAGCGTGCCCCGACCAG
>NZ_JARKPQ010000330.1 GCF_029975155.1 Propionicimonas sp.
TGCGCGCGATGCCGAGCGTCGACGCCAAGCGCATCGGCCTGGTGGGCATGTCGCAAGGCGGCTTCTGCGCAGCCACCGCGGCAGCCCTGTCACAGCCGGACGGATACAACTCGATCTTCTACATGGAGTCCGAGCCGAACCCGCCGGGCGTGGCCGATCCCACGCCGTATCTGAAGCTGCGCAACATCGCCTTCAACATCGGCACCTGGACCGAACTCGGCGTCATGATCATGGTCGACAAGGGCACTCACGCCAATGTGTCGCCCCAGCTGCTCGCGCTGTTCGGCACGTCGACGCCGATCGTCCCCGACAAGCTCTACGGCTCGATCGCCGACGGCACCGCCCGCATCCTCTACACGCCGTGGGAGGACCACGCCCTGTCGACCGACTCCCCGGCAGCTATCGGCAACGCCGTCGATTGGATGCAGCAGACCCTCGCCAACGGCCAAGGGCTGAGCAAGGACAACCAGATCTGGCCACTGAAGCTGCTCGGAACCACGATCGCGCTGGGCGGTGCGTTCCTGGCGCTGTTCGCCATGGGCAGCCTGCTGCTGCGGCGACGCACCTTCGGCGGCCTGGCTCGGGCCGTCCCGGAGTACCACGGGCTCACCGGTGCCGGCTGGTGGATCGGTGCCATCATCACCACGGCTGTCGGACCGCTGCTCTACCTCGAGGTGTGGAAGCACATGTTCCTCACCACCTGGATCGCGCCCAACGCCCTGTGGCCGATGACCTTCACCAATGCGCCGATGGTGTGGACGGTCCTGGTCGGGTTGATCGCTTGGGCGCTGGTGGCCTGGAACCACCATGTGGCCAAGAAGAAGGGCGCCACCTGGGCCAACTACGGCGTCACCGAGCCCGACGGCGGGATCGACTGGCGTGCCGTGGGACGTTCGGCGGCCCTCGTGGTCGCGATCATGGCCCCGGTCTACCTGACCTTGGTCTTCGTCAAGGGCGTGTGGCACGTCGACTTCCGGATGTGGCTAGTCACGCTGATGCCGATGTCGGACGCCCGCTGGGCAGCGTTCTTCGCCTACCTGCTGCCGTTCGGGCTGTACTTCGTCGCCCAAGCGATCATCTTTGCCGGCTTCCTGCGCTGGCGCGGCGGCAAGGCGCCGCTGTGGCAGGAGATGCTGGTGAACTCGATCGTGCTCACCTTCGGCGCACTGGTGTGGCTGGTGCTGTGCTACGCGCCGCTGATGGCCGGGGGAACCTCCATCTTCGGCTCGGACCCTCTTACCGCGACGACGGCAGGCATGGGCGGAATCAACTACGTGCCGATGCTGGTGCTCTGGCCGGTCAGCGCCTGCCTGCTCACCTTCTACTACCGCAAGACCGGCCGGATCTTCGTCGGCTCGATTCTGGTGACTGCCCTGATGGTGTGGACGCTGGCCGGTTCGACCGATTTCGCCGTCTGGCCGATCGGGGCCTGATCCTCACCATCACCACAAGACCCAGGGTGGGTCCTCGCCGGTGCGTCCGAGTGCTCCCCGGAATCACCGCGAGGACGTTTGCCGGCGGCGCCGAAAGCCTCAGCCCACGCGCCGCCGGCGAACGGGGACCAGCAGTGTCGATCTGACATCCGTCGGCGGCAGCGTGGTCAACTCTGCGCCGCAAGGAAAATGGCCCGCCACCTTCGTGGCGGGCCATTCGGCGGTGGCGGAGGGATTTGAACCCTCGGAGGGTTGCCCCTCACGCGCTTTCGAGGCGCGCTCTTTAGGCCGCTCAGACACGCCACCGCCGGAGAGTGTACCGAGCGACGGTGGGACGGGCGAATCAACGCCATCACGCCGAGTTGTCGGCCGGGTCAGCGCTGGGTGGCGAAGAACTCCCGGATCAGCGCGCCGCACTCGGCGTCGTCGATGCCGCCGATGACGTCCGGACGGTGGTTCAGCCGCGGGTCGCGCACCACGTCCCACAGGGACGCGACCGCGCCGGCCTTCGGATCGTAGGCGCCGAACACCAGCCGACCGACCCGGGCCAGCACGAGCGCGCCCGCGCACATCGTGCAGGGCTCCAGCGTGACCACCAGCGTGCAGCCGTCCAGGCGCCACGACCCCAGCTCGGCGGCGGCCCGGCGCAGCGCCAGCACCTCCGCGTGCGCGGTGGGGTCGCCGGTGAGTTCGCGTTCGTTGCGGGCGCGCGCCACCACCTGACCGGACGCGTCCAGCACCACCGCCCCGACCGGGACGTCACCGTGGGTCGGCGCGAGCCTGGCCTCGGCGAGCGCCTCGGCCATCGCCGGCCGCCAGCGGCTCATTCGAACGACGACAGCGCCTTGCGGAACTCGGGACCGAACTTCAGCCGGTCGGCGATCCGCTCCACGAGGGTCGCGGAGTCCTCGTCGTAGTCCTCGGCCATGGCCTCCAGTTCGAAGTCGTGCAGGCCGACGTCGGCGAGGATGTCCAGATCGCCGGCGGGACCGGAGTCCTCGTCCTCGTCCGGCACCTCGAGGCCGAGCAGGTCCACCACGTCCCGCGCCAGCGGCCAGTCGGTGGCTGCGACCGCGTCCGAGCAGAACACCTGGACGTGCTTGCCGCGCACCCGCACGATCACGAACACCTCGGAGGCGATCGACACCAGCGCCACCGCCCCGCCGTCACCGGGCATCCGGCGCAGCTGGGTGATCAGGCCCTCCAGGTCGTTCGCGAGGTCGTACTCGAGGGCGAGCGCCACGGGCTGGCCGTCCTCGCGGTACAGCGCGATGACCAGGTCGATATCGTCCTCGCCGGCGTCGTCGGGATAGTCGTCGTCATCCCCGTCGTCCTCGTCGTCGATGTCGTCGGACTCGTCCAGTTCGTCCTCGGTGACCAGGTCGTCGACCTCGTCCATGCCCGGACGGTCGTCGCCTCGGTTGGGCATCTCGAACTCCAGTTCGTCCGACGTACTCATCGCCGCCTCCTCGCCCTCGACCACCTCCCCATCGTGTCAGATGTCCGGGACTGAGCACAGTCCGGTCAGGGCATTTGCGCCGGCGGCAGGTGTGGGAACCTATCCGTCGTGGAACTACACGTCATCGAGCATCCCCTGGTGGCTCACAAGATCAGCCTGTTGCGCGACGAGAAGACCGCCAGCGCCATCTTCCGTCAGCTCGTCGAGGAGCTGGTCACCCTGCTGGCCTACGAGGCCACCCGTGAGGTGAGGGTCGATGCGGTGGCGGTGAAGACCCCGATCACGACCACGACGGGGGTCGAGCTCAGCCGGCCGCGTCCGCTGGTCGTGCCGATCCTGCGTGCGGGACTCGGCATGCTCGAGGGGATGATGCGGCTGATGCCGACCGCCGAGGTGGGTTTCGTCGGCATGGTCCGGGACGAGACCACCCTGCAGCCGTTCACCTACGCCGAGCGCCTGCCCAAGGACCTCTCCGGGCGGCAGTGCTATGTGCTCGACCCGATGCTGGCCACCGGCGGGTCGCTGGGCGGCACCGTGCAGTTCCTCGTCGACCGTGGCGCGGACCACATCACCTGCATCTGCCTGATCGCCGCACCGGAGGGCGTGGAGCGGATGCGCGAGCTGGTCGACCCGATCGGCGTGCCGTGCACCCTGGTCTGCGCGGCCCTGGACGACCACCTGAACGAGGTCGGGTACATCGTGCCGGGCCTCGGAGACGCCGGCGACCGGCTCTACGGCCT
>NZ_JARKPQ010000360.1 GCF_029975155.1 Propionicimonas sp.
GAATCTGATCGATGACGGCGACCATCTGGTCGCCGACTGCACTCCAGTCCTTCTCGTCGGCCTGTGCGGGCGCACTGAGCATCGGGCCGATGATGCCCAGGCAGAACACCACCAGCAGCACCCGGATCCAAGACGAAGACCGCCGAGGAGACATCACACGCGCAGGATAGCCTTGGCTACTTGTCCGGGGAACACCGCCCCCCCTGGCTGTTGACTATCGGCTCACAGCCGCACGACTTCTCCCTGCTCGGGGACGACACCCAAAATGTCCAGCTCGGAGTGGATGCGCCGGGCCAGAGCCTTCGCCGAATCCGGTTCGCCGTGCACGCAGTAGACCGTCTTGGGGCGCGGATTCATCTCGGCCAGCCAGTCGATCAGATCGGACGCATCGGCGTGCACGCTGAACTCGTCGTCCTGCAGTACCTCGGCGTTGACCGGAACGTAGCGGCCGTACATCTTCAGCTCGGTGGCGCCGTCCACGAGCATGCGGCCCCGAGTGCCCGGGGCCTGGAAGCCGGTGTAGACCACCGAGTTCTTGCGGTCGTCCAGCATGTACTGCAGATGGTGGACGACTCGTCCGCCGGTGGCCATACCGGACGACGAGATGATGATCGATGGCTGAGCCGGGTTGTTGAGTGCGATCGAGTCTTCCTTGGAACGCGCTTCACGCAGGGTCGGCAGGTGGATGAAACGGCGTCCCGCGAATTCGGGACCGATCTCCTCGGCCATCGCCGGGTCACAGTAGACGTCGAGCGCGGCCAGCCCCATCGGCGAGTTCGCCCAGATCGGCACGTCCTTGGGGATCCGGCCCGCCTCCATGAGCTCTTGCAGGGTGAGCAGCACGACCTCGGTGCGATCGACCGCGAACGCCGGGATGAGCACATTGCCGCCCCGGGCGATCGTCCGGCTGATCAGGTCGGCGAAAGCCTCGTGAGCCACCCCCGGCTCGGGATGTTCCCGGTCGCCGTAGGTCGATTCGATGAGAACACTGGGCGCGCCCATGGGCACCTCGCGGTCGGCGAGCACCGGGTGGTGATGACGTCCGAGGTCACCGGAGAAGACGGCCGCGTTTTCGGTGGTTTCGTCGGCGCCGGTCCACATCCGGATGGAGACCGATCCAAGAATATGGCCGGCTCGCCACAGCCGCATCGACAGGCGATCGCCGAGGTCGATCGGCTTGTGCACCTCGACCGCGCAGATCAGGGGCAGGGTCTGTTCGACGTCATCGGTGGTGTACAGCGGCAGCGGGTTGGCGTGCCTCGACCAGCCCTCGCGGCGGGCGTCCTCGGCCTCGTTCTGCTGCAGGTGCGCCGCGTCGCGCA
>NZ_JARKPQ010000399.1 GCF_029975155.1 Propionicimonas sp.
CTCTAGCCTCGATGTTTCATCGGGTTGGTGAGCGGGGGCGTTCGGCGTCGTTGCCGGTGTTCAGCTGCTGATTCTGGCATGTGGGTGTGACAGATCGTCGCAGTGTCCGTTGCGGGCGGTCGGGTTCCACTCCCGAGAGGAGGATTCTGCTGGTCGGTGGGGCGGGTGGAGCCGCCTGGTCAGGTCTGTGCGACGGCGGTGCGGAGCCGGTTCATGCCGGTTAGGACGGTTCGGGCTTCGGGGGCGTGTTCGGCGAGATGGAGGACCTTGTGCCGGCAGCGGCGCACGAGAGTCGCGGGGATCTCGAACAAGCGTGCGCGGAGCCGTTTGGGTTCCCACTTCCTCGCGTCATGGCCGGTCAGAGCTATGGTCTGCATCCAGGCGACGAGCTCGGAGGCGAGCTGGATGATCTGGCACCAGATCTGGTTCTGCGCGAAGCCCTGCAGCGGGAACTTCATCAAGCCCAGGTCCTTGGCGTTGCGGATCCGGTCTTCGCATCGTGCGCGGCGGCGGTGACGCAGCTCGAGGACGGGTAGCTGGCCGCGCGGGGTGTTGGTGGCGAACGCGGTGATGCGCATTCCTTCGTGATCGGTGATCCGTAGTTGCGCTCCGGGGTGGGGGCGTTCCTTCCGCACGATCACCCGCATCCCGGCAGGCCACCCGGACAGGTCCAGCAGTCCGGTCAGCTCCGCCACCCACGCCCCCTCGCGGATCCCGTCGGTATCGGTGTCATAGGCCGGAGTCCACGCCTGCGCCTCATCGATATGTTCCAGCAGGTCAGGAGTGTGCGCGGGGAGAGTGAACCCGACGGAGTAGGCCAGCCGCCGCCTGGTCATCCACTGGAGAAATTCCTTGGTGCCGCCGGCTCCGTCGGTGCGGATCAGAATCTTCTTCGACCCCCGCCTGCTCCGGGCCAGCAGGGCTGGTGGTCAAGTCCCGGGAAGTGGTGTAGCGATCCTTCGTTTGGGGGTCAGGCGGTCAGGGCGGGCAGGGAGCTTGTGGTGACCTCCTCGGTGCTGGTGTCGGGGACGACGGTGAGGCGGCATCGGGCGAGGACGTCCAGGCCGAGATAGCGGCGTCCTTCGGCCCATTCGTCGGTCTGCTCGGCCAGGACCGCGCCGACGAGTCGGACGATCGCCTCGCGGGTGGGGAAGATGCCGACGGAGTCCGTGCGGCGGCGGATCTCCTTGTTCAGCCGCTCGGTGGGATTGTTCGACCAGATCTGCACCCACACGTCCTTGGGGAACGCGGTGAACGCGAGCAGATCGGCGCGGGCCGCGTCGAGGTGCTCGGCCACGTCCGGGAGCTTCTCGCTGACGTAGTCCAGCAGCCGCTCGAACTGGGCGTTCACCGCTTGTGCGTCGGGCTGGTCATAGACGCTGTGCAGCATCGCTTTCACCGCCGGCCACATGCTCTTTGGCGTCACGGCCATGAGGTTTGCGGCGTAGTGGGTGCGGCACCGTTGCCAGGCCGCGCCGGGCAGGTGCGCGGCGATCGCCTCCACCAAGCCGGCGTGGGCGTCGCTGGTGACCAGGCGGACTCCGGCGAGGCCGCGGGCGACGAGGTCGGCGAAGAAGCCGTTCCACGCCGCTCCGGTCTCGGAGGTGGCAATACGCATGCCGAGGACTTCGCGGTGCCCGTCGCCGTTGACGCCGGTGGCGAGCAGGACGACGGCGTTGATCACGCGCCCGCCCTCGCGGACTTTCATCGTCAGCGCGTCAGCGGAGACGAACGTGAATGGCCCGGCCTCGTCCAAGGGCCGGTGGCGGAACTGCTCGACGTGCTCGTCCAATGACTCCGCCATCCTGCTGACTTGCGACTTCGAGAGCGAGTTGATGCCGAGGGTCTTCACGAGCTTGTCCATGCGGCGGGTGGAGACGCCGGCGAGGTAGCAGTCCGCGACGACCGTGATCAGGGCGGATTCGGCGCGCTTGCGCCGCTCGAGCAGCCAGTCGGGAAAGTAGGTGCCAGAGCGGAGCTTGGGGACTGCGACGTCGATCGTGCCGACGCGGGTGTCGAGGTCGCGGTGGCGGTAGCCGTTGCGCTGCGCAGAACGACCAGCGCTGGGCCGACCGTACTCCGCGCCGGCGACAGCGTCTGCGTCCGCGGAGAGCAGGGAGTTGATCACGTCCTGGAGCAGGCTGCGCATCAGATCCGGGGACGCTTCAGCCAGGGCTTCACCGAGCAGGCCGGAAGGGTCGACAATATGGGGAGCGGTCATCGTGATGACTCCGTTCGAGAGTGCTGTGAGAGGTTCAGTCGAAGGATCACACGGTGGCCGCGCCCACGTCCGAGACGATCACTGCTGCCACCGCGCTACACCACTATGCGGGACTCAACTGGGCTGGTGGGAGCTGCGCGAGCGCGGCCTTGGTGACGGTGATGTGATCAGCCGCGGTGTTCGAGCCGGCGTTGCCGGGGCGGAGATGGATCGCCAGCGGTTCCCCAGTCCCTTCGCTGCCGTGGTCGAGGAACGCGCACAGAGGGTGATAGCCGAAGCCGCGTTTGAACGTCGGTGCGGCCTGCTCCTTCTCGCTGTGGACGTTGATCAGGGTGGCGTCGAGGTCGATGACCAGCGGGCTCTTCGCACTGGCCCCCGCGGCGGGGGAGTGCTCCCCGGCCAAGGCCCAGGCCCGTTCCCGCGCGGCGCGACGGGCATTCGAGATCGCCTCGATCACGGCGGGCGCGTCCTCAGCCAGCGTGGTGAGCATGCGGGAGATCGTGGGGGCCGAGGCGACGTCACCGAACAGGTCCGGTTCGCACCGCAGCAGATCAGCATCCGAAGCGTGCTCGCCGCCGATCGCGAGAGTGAGTGCGAGATCCAGCAGGACCTTCGAGCTGTGATGCTCTGCCAGCGGTTTCGTCCACGAATCCAGCGCCTCACGCAGCGAAGCAGCGAGGCCAGTGGCGTGAATCGTGTCGGTCAGCAGCACAGCGCCCGCATGCGCGAGGGCCGGAACCTCGGCGACGTCCACCCGCGGACGGGGGTAGAAGAACAAGGTAGGGTGGGACACCTGAAAGGTGCTCCTTCCAGCGGATGGCTACGGGTCTCAACACCTCGTATCATCCCAGGCCAGGAGCACCTTTCGCCATTCATTCCGCCGGTCGAGACCACACCCCCGTGAAATCTCGAGGC
>NZ_JARKPQ010000404.1 GCF_029975155.1 Propionicimonas sp.
GCGAAGGAGTCGCCGAAGGATTCCTCTAGGGATTTCGTGGAGCTGGGTCAGGGACATGACACCGCGTACTTGACGGATTACATACGTCCGATGTGCGAGGTGGACCCCGCCAAGTGTTTGAACATAGACCACGAGGACAACGAGCTGGGCCGCATCGAAGGCCTCGAAGTCGCCGCCACCGTCCTGAAAGACGCCTGGGCAGCCTTCTCGGAAAGTCTGACCCCCGTTTCCTGACCACATTGCTGGTGGGGGAGCGCGCGTCCCTGACCGGCCTGGACCTTGCTGGAGTGAAGGCAGCACCACCCGCCCCCACTGTGAAGTAGTCCCCAATGAAGGAGATTCAGATGCGCAAGACCCTGGTGGCCGCTCTGGCCACCCTCAGCGCCGTGGCTCTGACCGCGTGCACCGGCACCACGCCGGCCAGCACCGAATCAGGCAGCACCGGCGGATCGACAGAGAAAGTGAAGCTGGGCATCGCCCTGCCGGCGAGCAACGAGACGTTCTGGACCGGCTGGATCAAGGGCGCCCAAGCAGAGGCGGACAAGCTCGGTGCCGAACTTGTGATCACGGACGCGAAGAACGACGCCCAGACCATGAACGACCAGGTCAACACCATGATCGTGGGCGGCATCAAGGGCCTCGCCGTGGCCTCGGTTCACACCGCGTCCAACAAGAGCGCGGCCCAGGCTGCGACCGATGCGAACATTCCGATGATCACCTCCAACCGGACGCTGGATATGCCCTACGGCGGCATCGACGGTGCGAACCCCCGGGTTCACACCGGCTTCAACGACGTCCAGATCGGCACCATGCAGGGCGAGTTGCTGATCAAGGCGTGCGAGGGCAAGGATCCGTGCCGCGTCGCGCTGCAGGTGGGCACCCTCGGTTCGAGTCCACAGGTCGACCGGGAGAAGGGCCTGATGGACAAGATCGCCGGCACCCCGAGCATCAAGATCGCGATGCGGGAGGCCAACGACTTCGACCCGGTCAAGGCCGCGGACGTGACCCAGACCATGTTGCAGAAGGACAAGAACGTGCAGTTCTTCCTGACCCAGGAGGATCCGTCTGCTCTGGCAGTGGCGACCGTTCTGAAAGAGCAGGGGCTCGAGGGCAAGATCGGCGTGATCGGCATCGGCGGCTCGACCGCGGGCGTGGAGGCGGTCGCTGCAGGCACCATGTTCGGCACCGTGAAGGTGTCTTCGATGGAGGACGGCGCTACCTCAGTGCGGACGCTCTTCGCTTTGGTGCAGGGGAAGGGCTCGGAGCTGACCGTGGACACGTCCGGCGAGCGTCCGACCGTTGTCGTGCCCGCGATGGTGGTCACCAAGGACAACGCCGCGGCGAACCCCGGGGACTGGTGAGATGACGACCGATGACCTCCCCCGCATCGAGGCCCGCGGGGTGACCAAGATCTTCGCTGGCGTCCCCGCCCTCGACAACGTCGAACTGACGTTGTTCCCGGGGGAGGTCGTCGGTCTCCTCGGCGAGAACGGTGCCGGCAAGTCGACCCTGATCAAGGTGCTGGCCGGCGTCTACATCCCCGAGCACGGCGACATCCACGTCCGTGGTGAGAAGGTGCACTTCACACAGCCGATCGATGCGCTGGCTCGCGGCATCGCGACGGTGCATCAGCACAGTTCGCTGGCGAACAACCTGACCGTGGCCCAGAACCTGATCCTGGGTCGGGAGCCGGGCTTGTCGTGGTTGCCGTTCTGGATCAGACAGAAGGCGATCCTGGCCAAGGCCAGGGAGATCACCGAGCGGTTCGGGATCGACCTGCCGTTGACCACCCTGGTGGACGACCTGACCGTTGCGCAGAAGCAGCGGGTCGAGATCGTCCGGGCTGCGGCCGAAGCGGACACGCTGATCATCCTGGATGAGCCGACGGCGGCGTTGAACCCCGATGAGGTGGATGAGCTGTTCGAGCTGATCGGCACACTGAAGGCGACCGGCCTACCGGTGCTGTACGTCAGCCATCGCCTGGACGAGATCCCCAGGATCTGTGACCGGGTCGAGGTGCTGCGCGACGGCAAGAACGTGGGCGGGCTGAGCCATGAGGACTCGGTGCCCGCGAAGATCATCCCGCTGTTGGTGGGCCGGCAGCTGGGCAACCTGTTCCCCGACCTGCCCACGGTCACCGACGAGGTCGTACTGCGAGCCGAGCACGTCTCCGGCAAGTTACTGCGTGACGTGTCCCTCACCGTGCATGCTGGCGAGATCGTCGGTCTGACCGGTGCGATCGGGATGGGTCAGCGTGACTTCGCCCGGATCGTGTTCGGCGCCGATCCCGGTACCGGGAGGATCGAGCTGCTCGGCAGGCCGCTGCCGCAGGGTCGTCCGGATCTGGCGGTCCGGGCAGGTGTGGGCTATGTAAGCGGTGATCGTAAGAAGGACGGGTTGTTCCCGATCCTGCCGGTGTGGCGCAACACCACG
>NZ_JARKPQ010000001.1 GCF_029975155.1 Propionicimonas sp.
CGTCCCTGGCAGATCCGCGCGTCCTCGATGCCGTCTCCCCGGCCGATGGGGAGAGCTTCGACCCGGAGACGTTCATCCGAGAGCGCGGAACCCTGTACCTGCTGGCCACCGGTGCTGGCGCCGGGAACAGTGCCGCCCTGGCGGGGCAGGGTTCGAACGTAACCGGTTATGTGGAAGCAATGGAGCGCTGCGGGAACAGACGACCACGGGTTCAGAAGCTCGTTTCCGCATGGAATCAAGGGACTCGCGATGACGCCGACACCGAGGGTGAGGCTGATGACGCTCTGATCGGGGCGTCGGCGGAACCAAAGAAACGACCTCGAACACGGCTGACGGATAAGGAAGTGGACGCTATGCGAACAGCTCGTGAGCGCGGTGTCAGCGTGAAAGCCCTGGCGAAGCAGTACGGCATCCATCGGGGCACAGTGTGGGTGAAGACGCGGTGACACCGAGATTGAACGGACCCGTACTGCCTCGCGGTCCTGTGGAGCGATCTATCGCCGTGGTTCCCATTTGAAGAGTTGGGTGGAGATGACGAAGGTCACCAGAACCCAGGCGAGCGTGGGCAGGAGGAGGGAGATGGCGTCTCCGGTGTCGATGCCGTTCCAGGCTTCGATGATGAGTTCTGCGGCGGCTCCGCCGGGGATGAGTCGTTTGACGAGGGCGAGGTCTGCGGTTCCGGTGAGGGCGATCCAGAATGCGACGCCGAAGGTGAGGAAGAAGATCGGGAGGGTGGTGACTTGGGCGTGCTCCGGTGAGTTGGTGACCCCTGCGGTGCACAGTGCGAACCCGAGGAACAACGCTTCGGCCGCGAGCACGCCGACGATGAGCATAGGGATGTTCTGCGGCGATGTGCCAGTGAAAGCGAGCGCGGTGAGAATCACGGCGAACTGGACGAGGTTGATGAGGACGATGGGAGCGAGCAGGCCGGTGAGAATGCTGGTGTCGCTGGCGGTGGTACTGCGGAGCCGTTTGAGGAAGAGGTTCTGACGGCGCGCGGCGAGCGTGGTGGTTGCGGTGATGTAGACGCCGAGGGCGGCGACGACGATCACGAGGAGGGCGGCGACGATGCTGGCTCCGCCGAAGTTGTCCTGGGTGAAGATCAGGACGGCGGCGAAGACGACGGGGACGAGGACGGCGGTTGCGGCGACGAGACGGTTGCGCAGCAGCATCCGTGCTTCTGCCTGGGCGATCGCGATCATGGGGTGACCTCCGGGGCGTCGGTGAGCGTTCGGAACACGTCGGCGAGGCTCGACGTGGTGGCGGAGAGGCTGCGCAGGTGGATGGCGTTGGCGTCGGCCCAGCCGAGCACCTGGTAGAGGTCTCGTTGCAGTTCGTGGGTTTCGATCACGACGCGATCACCGGTCACGGATGCGGGAGCGACGGGCATGTCCGGGCTGAGGAGGTCGGTTTCGAAGGTGATGCGGGCGGGGAACGCGGCAACCAGTTCGGTCAGGCTGCCTTCGTGGGCGAGGCGTCCACGGTGCATGAGTCCGATCCGGTCGGCGTGGGCTTCGGCTTCTTCGAGGTAGTGGGTGGTGAGCAGGATCGTGGAACCCTGGCCGCGCAGCTCATCGACAACGCTCCATAGGGCGTCGCGTGCGGCGGGGTCGAGTGCGTTGGTCGGTTCGTCGAGGAACACGAGTTCGGGGGTGCCGTAGATCGCGGTCGCGAAGTCCAGACGGCGCTTCTCGCCACCGGAGAGCTGCGCCACGCGGACGGTGGCTTTGCGGGTCAGATCGACTCGTTCCAGCAGGCGGTCGGTGTCGTCTGTGCGACCGGAGAGACGACCGATCAGGCTTATGGTTTCTTCGACAGTGAGGTCACCGGCGAAGCCCGATTCCTGGAGCATCATGCCGACTCTGGGGCGGATGCTTGTGCGGTCGTCAGGGGAACCGCCGAATACCGACACCGTGCCGTAGCTCGCAGAGCGGTGGCCTTCGATGGTTTCCAGAGTCGTAGTCTTCCCTGCCCCGTTGGTGTCGAGAAGGGCATAGAGTTCGCCGGGGTTGACGTGGAAGCTGAGGTCATCGACGGCGGTGAACGCGCCGTATCTGCTGGTGAGGTTCTGCACCTCGATGATGGGCGTAGGCATGTGAGCGTCCTTTCTGCTCAGTTCGTTCGCCGAGTGTTTCCACGGCGGAGTGCGCTGAGTCCGGCGAGGAGGGCGACGACGACGATCCAGACGATGCACGCGGCGATCACCCATCCGGCGTTATCGAGGATTCCGGCGGGCAGGAACGAGTCGGTCGCGTAGAAGCTGTCCGGGACGCTGTCAGCCGCACTGTCGCCGCCGAGGGCGAAGCGACCCGTTCGGATCGCCTCGACGGTGACGAAGACCGCGAACCCTGCCGGGACAAGCGTCAGGATCAACACCCCGATGCGCCGTAGTGCTCTGCTCATGAAGATGCTCCCTGTTCGTCGGTTGTGATGCCCGCGTTTTCGGGCACATCTTCATCGTCCAGAATCCCGCACAGGCACGGCAGAGCATCGGATCATGTCTTCACCTGACCAGGCTCCCGGCGTCCGTCTGACAGTTGTCACCTCGCGAGGTGATCGCTCCCACTAGGCCGACCAGATGGACTGTGAGACCGTTAAAGGGTGCCAAGAACACGCGCCTGGCCTGGGTAAAACCGCGAACGAGCCCCGCAGGAAAGGAGGAACAAGTGCTTGATGCCTTCTCAGGAAGTCTCTCTACGACTGCCTACCGTGATGTGACCCGTTGGGTCTACGCGGGCGTGACCGTGCCGTTCGGGGTCATCGGTGTCTCTGCTGCGTTCCTCACCACGGCACCTGCTCCGTGGGTCGGTGCAGCAGCGATCCTCACGACAGTGCTGGTCTTTCTCTCTGCGGTGCAGTGGCCACGCTCACCACGGTTCGCGCTCGGAGAAATCAGTGCACTCGCGGCGGTCATCGGCTGGATTGCGGCGGTCTGGGCCGGGGCAGGGCCGGTCGCGGGGTTCGCCTTCTTCCTCCCTTTCGTCTACGGGATCGCGACCCGGCGTCCGTGGTGGCCCTGGGTCGCCTGCGCCCTCGCCACCCTGATCGTCGCTCCGCTAATCACACGAACTGGCGGGCACCTTTCCGAGGATTGGGTGACGAATCAGCTCATCGCTGTTGCCCTCCTGGGGGCGGAAGTCTCTGTGTTTCTGGGCATCGAGCTCGGGTGGGTTCTTGTGGCTCGCATCGACGCTCACCGCGCAGGCGAGAACGAGCTGTCGATCACGCGCGAACGGCTCCGGTTCGCGAACGAACTCCACGACGTGCAGGGCCACACCCTGCTGGCCATCAAGATGAAGGCGGAGCTTGCGCGCCGGAGCTTGAACCACGACCTGGACACCACTCGCACAGAGCTGGCCGACATCGAACGCCTGGTCGCTGAGGCCTCCGCGCAGACCCGACAGATCGCTAACGGCTACCGCACCGTCTCACTCGCCACCGAACTCGCCAACGCCGAACAACTCCTCGGTGCCGCCGGAATACGAACGACGATCCAGCAAGCCCCTGCCGGGATCGGCGACTGGGAACCACTTGTCGCCACCGCCACCCGAGAGGCCGTCAACAACATCCTCCGTCACGCCGCCCCCACCGAGGTCACGCTGCGGTTCACCAGCACCGCGCTTGTGATCAGCAACGATGGTGCGCGAACCGACCACGACACCGGCAGTACAGGCGGCGGCAACGGGCTGAGTAGCCTCCGGGATCGCTTCGCCGAACACGGAGGCACCGTGCACTGGGCACTCGACGGCGACGTGTTCACGCTGACCGCCACCCGCCCCTCGGAAGGAGAGAACGCATGATCCGCGTCTACCTCGCCGACGACGAAGAAATGCTCCGCACCGCCCTCGCCTCGCTCCTCGAACTCGATGACGACCTCACCGTCATCGCCCAAGCCGCCTCCGGCGACGCCGTGCTGACCGACCCCACACGGGCAGAAGCAGACGTATTCCTCCTCGACCTGGAGATGCCCGGACTCGGAGGACTCGACACCGCCAAAGCGCTCCTGCATGAGAACCCGGATCGCCGCACCGTGATCGTCACCCGTCACGCCCGCCCCGGCATCCTCCGCAGCGCCCTCGCCGCAGGCGTTCGCGGATTCGTCCCGAAGAACACCCCCGTCGAACAACTCTCCACAATCATCCGCCGCATCAACCACGGCGAACGCTACGTCGACGCCGACCTCGCCCTCGACGCCATCAGCATCGACTGCCCCCTCACCGAACGCGAACTCGACACCCTCCGCCTCACCGAAGAAGGAAAGAGCGTGCCCGAGATCGCCGCACAGCTCCATCTCGCGGCGGGAACCGTCCGCAACTACCTCTCCGAAGCAATCACGAAACTCGGAGTGAAAACCCGCCACGCCGCCGCGAAACACGCCAAGACGCGCGGCTGGATCTGACCCGACGAAAGGACAGAACTGTGGACCTCTTTCTCGCGGCCATCCAGGTCGTCCCCATGCTGTTCATCTCACTCTTCCTCGACCGCAACACGAGCGCCGGTCCCGAGACCAAAAACGCAGCCCTGCTGCGCCTGTTCCATCTCCTCGTGGCGGTGCTCGGGCTGATCGCGTTCTCCCTTTCTGTCTACATCATCGGCTCAGAAACCGAACCCGCAGGCTGGATGCGCAGCGTCGTCACCACCGCACTCGCCTGCGCGATGGCTGCGCTTTCCGCACAGATTCTGCTCCGCCTGACCGCTCGGCCCAGTTCCAAGACCGAGTAACTGTCCGAGCGGCACGCGCACACCGCCGCAAGACCCCTGCAAGGCACACCCACCTGTGATCGTGCGCGTCCCCGCAGTTCTGCGGTTAGCAGCGGCCTTCGGGGTATGTCTCAACGAGTGGCGGTGCGTCTGGGATCGAGGTCGGAGAGGTAGGACTCAACGGCTGTGGCGCTCTGGGTGAGGCTGTCGATTCGCTTGCGGATGGTGTCGAGCTG
>NZ_JARKPQ010000038.1 GCF_029975155.1 Propionicimonas sp.
ACCTGAGTTGGACCTCTTTAGTGCCCTCGATGGAGGGCGGTGAGTAGTTCGGCGATGTCGTCGGGGATGGCGGGTTCGGCGTCGAGTCGTTGACCACCGAGTTGGATGGTGACCTGCTGCAACGGGCGTAGTCCACGGACGATCTTCTTCAGCGACCACCCGCTACGGGCTTGCAGGTCGCGGGCGACGGCGAGCGCGGTGAACACGATGGTGAGGTGGGCCTGGATCGAGTCCTTCAGCCGGTGGTGGATCGGGCGGGCGGCGAGGTCGCTCTTCGACATCCTGAACGACTGCTCGACGTGCCACAGGTCGTGGTAGCTGGCGATGACCTCGGCTGCGGGCATGACTGCAGCGGTGATGTTGGTGACGTACCCCTTCAAACCGACCAGGGCCTCCGCGCGAGCGAGGGAGGCCTCGTCCAGGCTCGCCTGCTGGCCGGTGGTCTTCACGAACCGGACCTTCTTGGCCGGCTTGTCACCGTCGACGACGGCCTGGGCGCGGTTGCGTTGCAGCGCCAGGGTGCGTGTGTCCCGGGCTGCTCGCTTGGCCGAGTATTGCCACACGGCTCGCCACGCCGTGGGATGCACCGCGGGGTCCCACACCGGCTCGGCGCGTGTCTTCACGCGGTTGGGGTCGGGGGCGGTGGAGCGCATCGTGATCGTGTCGATGACCTGGCCGTCGGTGAACGCAGTGCCGTGCCAGCGGAAGTGCTTGGCCAGGTCGTGCGGGGCCTTGACGACGCGGGACCCGACGATGAACCGCAACCCGGCCTCGTCGATCGCCTTCAGGTTTGCCGCCGACAGCATGCCGGCGTCGGCGACGACCACCATGTCGGCCACACCGTGCCGCTGCTGGAACGCCTTGATGACCGGGATGATCGTGTGCGTTTCGGCCTTGTTGCCCTCGAAGCAGGCAATCTCCAACGGGTGGCCCGTGCGGTCCACCAGGAGACCGACCACAATCTGTGGGTCGACCCGACGTTCCTTGCTGAACCCGACCTTGCGGAGGTCGTCTTCGGTGTCGGTCTCGAAGTACAACGTTTATGCCGATGTTTGGGTTATGCCGATGTCCGGGGTGGGTGTGCTGGTGGCGGCCTGATTCTCCTGTTCGGGGGTCGGCATTTTCATAGGTTGTTGAGCCAGGTGAGGATGTCGGGGGCGGGCTTGTATGTTCCGGGCGCTGTGTGGGGTGGTCGTGTGCGGTCGATGGCGGCTTGTTTGATGGTCATGTCGGCGTGGAGGTAGATGTCGGTGGTGGTGGTGTGCTGGTGTCCCAGCCACAGGGCGATGACGGTGATGTCGGTGCCTTGGGTGAGGAGGTTCATCGCTGCGGTGTGGCGCAGGGTGTGCATGGTGACGTGTTTGCCGGTCAGCGATGGGCAGGTGTGGGCGGCGGTGGCGCAGTGGGTGCGCAGGCGGTGTTCCAGGGCGTCTGGGGACAAGTGGTCGCCGGTGGGTCCGCAGAAGAGGGCGGTCCCGGGGCGTGTGGCGCGCTCGTCGAGGTAGGAGCGCATGACGGTGACGGTGGTGGGGGTCAGGGGCGTGGCCCGGTGTTTGCGTCCCTTCCCTGTGCAGGTGACGTTCGGGCTGGCCGTGAGGGTGATGTCGCCCTGGTTGAGGGAACGCAGTTCACTGGTGCGTAGTCCTGTTTGGATGGCGAGGACGAAGAGGGCATGGTCGCGTCTGCCGGTCCAGCGGGTGGTGTCGGGGGCGTTGATGAGCGCGTCGGCCTCTGTGGGGGTCAGGTACTCGATGGTTGTGGTGGGGTGGCGTTTGGGTGGGATGTGGAGGATCTGGGTGATGGTTCCGGCGTGGTCGAGATGGCGGGGCAGGGCCTGGGTGAGCACGGCGCGAATCGCGGCGAGGCGGGCGTTGCGCGTGGCGACGGTGTTGTGGCGGTGGGTCTGGAGGTGGTCGAGGAAGGAACAGACGGACTCGACGTTGATGTCGGGGAAGTCGATGCGGTCGGCGCTGACGTGGGTGGTGTCGGCGAGGTAGGTGAGGAGGAGCCTCCAGGTGTCGCGGTAGGACGCGATGGTGTGGGGTGAGAGGTCGCGCTGCTGGCCGGCGAAGCTGGTGAAGTAGGTCTGGAGGTGTGCGGCGAGGGCATTCATGAGAATCGTCCTTCGGGAGTGGGTTCCAGCCGTGTGGCTGCGGCGGACAGGAGTTCGGGGACGGCCTGGATGTACCAGTAGGTGTGTTGGGTGCTGGTGTGTCCCAGCCAGGTCGTCAACAGGTTCATGGTCTGGGCGGGGTCACCGCACCTGTAGGCCGCGATCATGTGGCGGGTGGCGAAGGTGTGGCGCAGGTCGTGCAGGCGCGGGGTGGGTCCACCTGCTGTTCCCACACCGGTGTGGTTGCACAGCTTGCGGAAGTGCTGCTCGATCGTCGCGGTGACGAAGGCCGTGCCGCGGTTGTTGACGAAGACGGGACCGGTTGGTGAGGGTCCGGTTGCCGTGCGCTCGGGTAGTGCGAGGTAGGCGGACACGGCGTCGGCGACGCTGGGATCCACGGGAATGATCCGGTCCAAGGGAGTCTTGGACGCGCGGACGGTGATCGTGTGGGCATCCGAGTCGAAGTCGGGGATCGTGAGGTTCAGGGCCTCGCCGATGCGCATTCCTGTGGCGGCCAACAAGGCGATGATCGTGCGCATCGTTTCTGCCACCCGCGCTCCCGAGAAGACCTCAGGGCAGGCCTCCAGCAGGTGGTCGAGGTCGTCTTGGGTGTAGATGAATGGGGTGCGTCGGGTTGTCCCGCCCGGAAGGAGCCCGGCGGGGATGGGCGCGACGTCCTTGCCGCGGGCGTCCAGCCATTTGGCGAAGGGACGCAGCGCGGCCAGGCGCCCAGACCACCAGATGGGCGCAGCGTCGGGGCGTTCTGTGGCCCACTCGACAGCGTCGTCAACGGTGAACGACTCCGTCTTCGAGCGTTGGGTGAGCCATCGGCAGAACTGGCGCAGGAGGGTCTCCACCGGTTTGAGTTGGAAGCCGAGGGCGCGACGCTGGGCGAGGTACATGTCGAGTTCATCCTCGAGGCTCACCTGGGCCACCTCCCCCACGAAACAGTCAGGATCCTCAGGGAAGACAGATCCGTGCGGGCGTAGACGAGTGTCGATTCCGCGCTGCGGTGTCCCAGCAGTTCCTGGGCTTCAACGAGGTCGCCGCCCGCGCCAACGACGTTCGTCGCCGCACTGTGGCGCAGTCGGTGAGCGTGGACCACGCCCAGGCCAGCGTCCCTCGCACGGTGCTTGACGATTCCGGAGATCCCCGCAGGGCTCAGGCCCTCGGCGGGCTTGCGCACTCGGATGAAGACCCGGCGGTCTGCGGATCTGGGGCGCACTTCCAGCCAGTCCACGAGGGCCTGGCCGACGTCGACGGGGAGGGGAAGATCCAGCCGACGCCCCTTGCCGACCACACTGAGACGACCGCCATTCCAGTCGATGTCATCAAGCCCGAGACCCGCGGCCTCCCCGGCGCGCAAACCCAGCCGCGACAGCACGAGAATCACTGCGCGGTCGCGTATTCCCGCAGGCGTCGACAGATCGCACACGTCCAATAGGCTTGCCACGTCGCTTGGTGTCAGGCCCTTGGGAAGGGCTGCGCGCGTGCCTTTCGAGCGCAGGATTCCTCCGCGCAGATCCCGCTGCACGCGTCCCGTCGCCACAGCCCAACCCCACAGGCTCCGCGTCGCATCAAGGATCAGCACGCCAGACGCCTGCGACCAGCCCCGGCAACGCTGAGCGACGAACGCGTTGAGCGCGTCGACGTCGCACCCCTCCCAACAGACCCGGCCCTCGATCTGTGGCAGGGACGCCACCAATGGCGACACCCAGTGTCGGCGGGTGCGGATGCAGCCCTCACTGATCCCGCGCATCTCACGCTGCCAGTACCCCCACTGCGCCAACTCCGCCTCGACCACCGCATCGACCCTGAGCGGCGGCGCGCCGCCTGGGGGCCGCGGCCGCTTCAGCGGTCTCACCGCCCCAGGTACGAGGCCCAGGCCCATCAAGAAGCGTCGAATGGTCGGCAGGCGCTGCTCCACGATCGCGCGTCCCGCGACACCAGGACCATGCGCGGCCGCAAACGAATCGAGGACCCCCACGTCCAGGCCGTCGATCCCCACACCGCGATCATCCATCCACTGGCTCAGCCCGCGTGCGACCGCCAACACCTGGCTCGCCGTCGACCCCGCATAACCCTCCGATTCCAACCAGACCGGCAACCCATGCCTGACCAGCTGCGATAGTGGACCACCCACCACGTCCGGCATCACTCTCAACATCACCGTCACCTCCAAGAGATCGAAAACCCTTGAAGACAAGACTGCCGAAATGCCGACCCCCGAACAGGAGAATCAGGCCGCCACCAGCACACCCACCCCGGACATCGGCATAACCCAAACATCGGCATAAACGCTGTATTTCGAGGCCGAGAACGAAGACGATCTTCGCAAAGTCGGCTTCAGTAAAGAGCGTCGTGTCGATCCGCAGATCGTGGTCGGGCGGTCGTTGACCGGAGCGGGTTCCCGTTAGAGATCGCCTGCTATGAGGGTAACAAGGCCGAGACTGCCACGATCATCCCGATCGTCAAAGCGTTCCAGGACCGTCACCAGATCACTGACATGGTCGTGGTCGCCGACGCCGGCATGTTGTCCGCGACCAACCTGCAAGCCCTCGACGATGCCGGGCTCCGGTTCATCGTCGGGTCCCGGGTCACGAAAGCACCCCACGACCTGGCCAAGCATTTCTGCTGGCACGGTGACCACTTCACCGACACCCAGATCATCGACACGATCACGATGCGCCGCACCAAACCCGACCCGGCCAGGCTCGACACCCAAGACGAGCCGGTATGGAACCCCCAAGACCATCCGCTAGCGTGGCGGGCGGTCTGGCAATACTCCCGCAAACGCGCCGTCCGGGACCAACACACCCTGACCGCGCAGCAGAACCGGGCCCAAGCGATCATCGATGGCCTCCACCCGCCCCGTAAGGCCAGATTCTTGAAGACCAGCGGGGCCACGCTCACCCTTGATCACACCAGCCTGGACCGGGCACGCCGACT
>NZ_JARKPQ010000042.1 GCF_029975155.1 Propionicimonas sp.
GATCGATCCCGACGGCTACCGCCGCTGCTACGCCCGCACCCCGATCGGGGCGCTCACAGCGGCATCCAATCTGGCGGCGATGGGCTCAGACCCTGCCTTGGCAAGTCGTCTTGCGGACGACGGGTTGATGCCTGGGGCGCTGCGGGATCGGCTGCTGTCGACCCCGGAGCCGAGCTCGGCCACGGCCGGCGGCGCCCAGATCCGCGGCTTCCAGATGGTCAGCTACGACGGCACGGCCGCGGCGATCAACCTCGGGATGCAGGCCCAGAAGGGCGGCTACGGGGTTGCGACGATCGAGCTCGTGTGGCATGAGGGCGACTGGCGTATCGGTGTGCGCGGTGAGGGCGAGGCCCAGGAGATGGCCGTCACCTATTCGTGGCCGCCCTCGCTGGTCGGCTTCGTGTTGTGGTCGGGGATCTGACGATGTCGTGCTCCTTGTTCGACATCGGCTGCCGCGTCGAGGAAAGCGCCGCGTCGTTGGCCACCAACGCGATCGACCGGCTGGCGATCGCCGTCACCGAAACGCTCGGCGACCTGATGGGCACCCTGGCGACCTCGTGGGTGCGTATCCAAACACCGATCCTCATCGACGGCAGCGGATCGACGGTCCGCGCGGCCGGTGACCACGCTCCCGGCGCCGACGGCATCGAGACCGTGCTCGGCTGGGTGACGTACACCGCATTCGGGATCATGGTGCTGGCGTTGATCGCGGCCGGCGTCCGGATGGGCACGGCACACCGCGACGCATCCCAACACGTCGGACGGATCGGCACCGTGCTGGTCGCCACGATCCTCATCTCCGCCGCGACCGGCATCACCGCGGCCGTGGTCCCCGCGACCAGCGTCCAAGGCTCGGCGCCGGTCGCCTACCTTCAGGCATCCCTGTACTGGTACATGCTCGCCGTCGCGATCGTCGGAGTCATCGCCGGCGCGGTGAAGATGGCCTGGCAGCAGCGCGCCGAGGCCGGGCTCGACGTGCTGCGCTCGATCCTCACCCTGGCCGCGGTCGCCGGCGCCGGACTGAGCGCGGTCGCGCTGCTCACCGGCGCCGCCGACCAGTTCGCCGTGTGGATCCTGGACGGGGCGATGGGCTGCAGCCTGGACGAGGGCGGCACCTGCTTCTCCCAAGCCATGGGCAACCTTCTTGTCCAGGGCGCTGGGGCGGGCCCGATCACGCTGCCCGGTCTCCTCACGGTGATCCTCGGCGGGCTGTCGGTGCTCGCCGTGATCGTGCAGATCATCCTCATGATCATCCGGTCCGCGATGCTGGTCGTCTTGTCGGGGATGCTCCCCATCTCCGCCGCAGCCACCAACACGGCAGTCGGCAGCCAAATGTTCAAGAAGACCGCCGGCTGGCTGATCGGGATGATCCTCTACAAGCCGGCAGCCGCCGTGGTCTACGCCACCGCGTTCATGCTCGTCGGTGACCGCTCGGACGATCCCGTGCTGTCGACCATCACCGGACTCACCCTCATCACGATGGCGCTGGTCGCGCTTCCCGCGCTGATGTCGCTGATCGTGCCCGCAACCTCCGCGGTCGCCTCCGGCGGGGGCCTCGCAGGCACCGCCGCGATGGCCGCGATGGCCCTACCCACCGGCGCGATGTCCGCCCAACGCCGACCATCCGGCACCCCGGCAGCCCCCACCGGCGGCACCCCCGGGCCCACCGGACCAACCGGCGTCAGCACCCACGGATCCGGCGGTCCCGCCAGCAGCGGCGGCGGCACGCCACCCAGCATCGGAGCAAGCGATCCCGGACCGGGCAGTCCCCGACCGCCAGGTCCAGGCGGCAATCCGCCACCGCCAAGTGGTAACGCGCCCCAGCCAGGCGCGGCGAGCCCGGGCGGACCAGGCCAACACCCTGCCCCGTCGGCCACGGGAAGTCCTCCACCAGGAGCTCCGGCGTCGACCGGTATGCCCGGTGCTGGGGTAGCCCACACGGCGAGCGGAGCCACACCCGTAGGCACGGCCGCAGCGGCCGGCATGACGCTAGCCGATGGCGCGCGTCGTGGAATCAACGAATCCATGGGAGAGGAGAAGGGTCCAGATGGAGCGCAGCGGTGAACTCACTCAGATCCGCACCTACGGCAACTTCCGGCGTCCCACCACGGCCGGCCTGCTCGGCCTCGGCTCGTGGGGCACCGGCGTGCTACTCGCCGGACTGATCCTGGTCGTGCTCGTCGTCATGATCGCCGGACTGCTGTGGGGCGCGATCGCCTTCACGGCCTTGGCGGTCGTGCTGGCCTCGGTAGCGGTGCGAGACGAGCACGGCTCCAGCCTGCTGGATCGGGCATCGGCCAAGATCACCTACCAGCTGGCCGCCCAGCGTGGCCTCACCTTGTACCGATCGGGCCCCCTCGGAACAGTCCCCTGGGGCACCTGCCAACTGCCCGGCCTAGCCGCCTGCCTACGGCTCAGCGAACACCTCGACGCCTACGGCCGGCCCTTCGCGCTGATCTCCGCACCCTCGACCGCCACCCACACCGTCGTCATCGCCTCCGAACCCGACGGGGCCGCCCTGGTCGACCAGCCCCAGATCGACTCCTGGGTCGCCGACTGGGGTCAATGGCTCACCAACCTCGGCGACGAACCCGGCATCGAAGCAGCAGCGGTCACCATCGAAACCGCACCCGACTCCGGGCATCGGCTCGCTCACGAAGTGGGCGGCGCCATCGACCCCAGCGCACCCGCGTTCGCCCGCGCCATGCTCACCGAGATCGTCAAGGCATACCCGGCAGGTTCGTCCACCATCCACGCGTGGGTCACCATCACCTTCACCGCCGCGAACAGCTCCGGCAAGAAACGCACACCCCAACAGGTCGGCCGGGACCTTGCCGCCCGCCTGCCCGGGCTGATGAGCACCCTCGGGTCCACCGGTGCCGGCGCCACCCGGCTGGTGGACGCGGCCGAGCTGTGCGAAATCGTCCGGGTGGCCTACGACCCGCAAACCGCGGATCTCATCGCGGCCGCGCACGCCGACAACGAAGAAGTCACCCTGGACTGGACCGACGTCGGCCCGGTGGCCCACCAAGCCGGCTGGGACGCCTACCGCCACGACTCGGCCTGCTCGGTGACCTGGCAGATGAGCAGCGCACCGCGCGGCAACGTGCAATCCTCGGTGCTGGCCCGGCTGCTGGCCCCTCACCCTGACATCGCCCGCAAACGCGTCACCCTGCTCTACCGGCCCATCAACTCCGCGGTCGCCGCGGCCATGGTCGAAGCCGACGTCCGGGCGGCAAGCTTCCGCGCGACCTCGACCGAACGGCCCACCGCCCGGTCGATCC
>NZ_JARKPQ010000007.1 GCF_029975155.1 Propionicimonas sp.
AGCCGACCAGCCCTCGGATCAGGTTTAACCAGCGGAGGAAGATGAAGCTGGCGCGGCGTTGGGCTTCGACCCGGTCGAGGGTGTCCCACCCGTCGCCCACAGGGCCGAAGTCGAGCGGGTGGATGCGGGCTCTCATGCCCGGTCCGACGGCGCAGGGTTGGACGCCGAACGCGCGGCACAGCGGTTCGTAATCGTCCTTGGGGTCGCCGAGGACAAACTCATTGTAGCCGAAGTCCATCGTCAAGGTGGCGAAGTTCTGGGTGTTGGTGGACTTGCCACCACCGGGCTTCCCGAACGTGATCACGTTGGGGTTGGTGACCGGGACGGTGTCGTCGAGCACCCAGCCGAGCGGGTCCGCGTAGAAGCTGCCCCCGGAGAGTTCGTCGACGCCGATCTGCGCACCGGTGGGAGACAGGGGCGGGTTCGCGATGAACGGCCACCACGCAGCAGCCTGGTCGCTGGTCATCCGGTACTGGACGACCGGCGTGCGCGCCGGGCTCCATCCCCGACCCGGACGCCGCTGCCCCCGCCGCGGCGACGCGTGGAACAGGTACGGCTCTTTGCCTGGCCTCTCCGGTTCGGGCTTGGTGGGCAGGTCGTGGCCGAAGTCGGCGAGCAGTTGGGCGGTGGAACGCCCGCGGGGCGGCGTCCTCATTCGTCGGCCTTCCGGGTGAGGCCAAGCCCGAGGGGCAGGGTGGCGGCGGCGAAGCCGGCGTCCTGGGCCAGATCGAGGCGCAGGGGGGCGAAGCCGGCGCGCCGGATGGACGCGTCGAGGCGGCGTCCGAACTCGGCGACGCGCATGGTCTTGGCGACGGTGACGCACGCGACCGCGTAGGGGCGGGTGAGGGCGTGCCCGGAGGCGAGTTTCGCGTCGAGGCGGTGGGCGCGGGTGACGTTGGCGCGGTCGCGGGAGCGCTGCCGGATCTGCAGCCGGCCACGGAGCCCCTCCCCCATGTCGGCGGCCCATTCGCCGGAGGCCGTCTGCCGGTCGGCGCGGCTGAACTGCAGGATCGGGAACACGACGGTGTAGCTGCGCCGCTCTCCCGGTTCGCTGGGGGTCAGCACCGGCGCAAGTGCGCCCAGGCAGGCGCCACGGTCGGGGAGCTTGATGGTGGAACTGATCGAGTTCCAGGCGTCGTGGGAGTAGTGCCGCATCGTGGTGTCGGCGCCGGAAGGTCCGGCCATCGCCCACGGCACTTCGGTGCACACGGCTGGGTCGGTCTGGTGGGCGGCGAGGGCGTCGATGATCCCGGCGCGGTCTGCGGGCGCGAAACCGGTGCGGACCGCGAGCGCCAGCTGGGGCGAGGTGAGCCAGGCGACGTCAGTCATGCCCATGCCGCCGCGGAGCATCGCGGCGATCTCGTCGGCCAGCGCATACAGGACGCGGGTGCGCCCCTCCAGGCCGCCGCCGAACTCGCGCGCCTGCTTGGTGATCCGGTTTTCGGGGACCACGAACGTGACGAACGCCTCGGTGCGCACGGCGGCGCGGGTGAGGGCGGTGGCAAGTTCGTCGTTCATGCGCCGGGCCAACTCGGGGCCGTCGGGACGCCGATGCGTCGCGATCCACTGCTGCCGCTCGGCGCCGTCGTCGGGGACGCTGCGAACCAGGAACACCACGTCGCTGATCAGGGACGCCCGGGCGGCCACATCAAGCAACTCTGTGAGCCCGCGTCCGTATTGGTCGCGGCGGTCGCCCTCAGCCATGCCGACGCCGGGGTGCCGGATCGCGGCGGTCATTGCCCAGGTGCGCAGGCCGTGGTCCTGGATGATCGCGTACCGGGTCTGGGACGGGCCCTTGGGGGCGCCGTCGTGGACCTCGATGCCGGTCATCACCCCGGGCAGGTCCGCGTTCTCGAGGGCCTCCGCCTTCCCTGTCGCGGCTCTGCTGCGCCACGAGGTCCAGCCGAACGCCTTGCCGGAGGTGAAGCTGAGTCTGGCGAGCAGCCAGCCGGTCGCCGATCGGCCGCGGACGGGGACGACGACCAGCACGGTCACGATGGCGGCGAGGGCGGCCATCTCGGCCGCCAGCACCCAGCGTTGCTGGTTGGCGGCCACGAACACCGGGATGACCGCGACGGTCAAGGCCGCCAGCCGGGGTCCGGTCAAACCGAAGAAGAACCCGACGCGGTCCGGGCCGTAGTCGTCGTACACCGCAGCCATGACGTCGCCCGTCGTCAGAAAGTCAGCGCGGCACTGGGCGGTGTCGCGAACGGGAGCGGGACGTCTGCCTCGGCGGGGCTGCCGACGTCGTCGAGGGCTTGGGTCTGCTCGAGCTCGGCGACGCGGGCGGCCTCCGCCCGCTGCACCCTGCCGCGACGGGTCTCTATCACGCGCCAGTCCTGGTTCAGGAGTGGTGGCTGCGTGGCCGGTACGTCGACGTCCTGTTAAGGGTAGGTCCAATCCTCCATGCGGGCTCCTGTCGGGTGCAGTGGCAGAGGCCACTCAGCCACATAACGGAACCCGGGTCTGTTTCGTGGACAGCTCCGCAGGGCCACGCGATGGTAGTGAGACTCTCAAGCGCCAGCAACGGATGGCCCGGGATATGGCGTAACTCGCTCTTCATGCTCCCGTGCAATGGCCGGACGGGCGATGCTCGTTGTGACGAGCGTTCCGCCTGTTATGGCTAGCAATCGACTACGCTCCCTGACGTGCAGATATCCGAACTCCTGGTTGCCGCCCGCGAAGCGGCGGGCCTTACGCAAGCCGCCGTCGCGGCAGCACGACACGTTTCCCGAGGGGCTCAGAGTCAGATCGAACTTGATGGGGCTCGACCGGGATGGGACACGATCGATTCGTTCGCGAAAGCGATCGATGCCTCCGTGACTGTGAGGTTCGACCTTGCCAACGGCGCCGTGGTCAGCGCGCGCTGCGCCGGCACTCACCGACCAACGCTTGCCGGTGACCTGTTCGCCGACGCCGAACGGGCCAGGGCCAGCGCGCTCGCTGCTGGCTGGGTGCTCGACCGCGATGGGAGGGTGACCTCGGCTCCAGTGGGGTACGGGGAGTACGCAACCGTTCACCGCCTGGTGGCAATCATCGAACCATCGAACTGGAACCTCCAGGCGTCCCTGACCGTGCTGATGTCAATGGCGGCCGCAGCTGGCATCGACCGCAACCAGAGTTCGGATTTCTCGCAAGAGTTCCATGGGCTGATCTTCCCCTTCCCCGAAGATGAGGAGGCACCACCTGCCTACGACGTCACGGCGGAGAGCCAGATCGCGCTGAATGCACTACTGGATGCCACCAGGCACGCCAGCTGCTATGCACTAGTTCACCCGACCTATGCGGTGCGGCGTGCCGAGATTCTGCCTGTGCGGGGCCTCCATAGCTACCTCGCCAGTGGTGCACCCGGCGCCACAGAGGTGGAGGACTTAGTCACGCGGATCAGCGCCAGCGCAGAATGGCGTCTAGCCATCCTTCGGCAAGCGGGCTACCTCTACGGCCAACCCACCGAGTACGACCAGCTCCCCCACACCGTGGTCACGGCGGAGTCCTGACATGCCGTTGACCGCCACTGGACCCGATGGTCACGACCTCGACGCCACCGACTGCCCCGATAGCGAATGGGCGGAGATACATAGACGAAGGCCGCGGGTCGACCTCCATTGCCGAGGGTGCGGCGCGCCGATGCATGCCAAGGTCTCGTCGGCTGGATCGAGGTTCTTCGCCCACGACGCCCTAAACCCGATCTGTCCCTCGCTCGGCGAGACTCCACAGCATCGCGAGCTGAAGCGGCGAATCGCGAGCATTGTGCGGGAGTTGGGCTGCCACGCCGAGATCGAGGCCATCCCGTCAACCGGTGACCACGGTGGATGGCGCGCAGACGTCCTCGGAATCTCTCCCGACGGTCGACGTGTCGCGTTCGAGATCCAGCTAGCACCTATGACGATAGACGAAGGCGCGCAGCGCACTGCGCGGTACGAACGGGACGGCGTCCAATGCGTGTGGATCACTCCACGACCCGCGCACTGGGTCTGCTCGCTACCGAGCTGCCGCATCACCGACGAGAACGGCCGTCTCATCGTCGACCGGGGGCTCGGGCGGCTAGGTCCACCCGAGTCGTCCGACCGCTGGCTCCCCGCGAGTCCCACCACATTCGAAGTTGTTGCCCTCGGTCTGCTCCGCGGGCGCATCACCACCGCCAGCCAAGTGGGATTCGTGGAGACGATCGGCGACCACGTCGCCTATACCCCGAACGCGACCCTCTTGGTCCCGACCGACGAAGCAGCAGCCCTAAAGCGAGCACACGGAGCGCAAGCGCGTCGCCAATCAGAACACGCCGCGAACCTGACTGCCCTCTATCAGCGACAGGAACGCGTTCTGCAACTCGCAATCGAGGACGCCGTTCTGGTCCTGGAGCCTGGCTGCATCTGGCTTGGCGTTCCGCCAGCGGCCTGGGATGGAGCCATGCCGATCGAACGCACACTCGCGCGTGGCTCGGACGCCACTGGCGGCGGCGCTGCAATCTGGGGGACCGACAGGGACGGTGCGCGGAGCTTGTGGGCGGTCGTGTGTCCTGTGGCGACCAAGACCACGACGAGCCTCGGCCGAAGCTGGAAACGTCGCCGCGTGCGCGTCTACACCGAAACCCGCAAGGAAGCAGAACGTCTGGCGGCCGCCCTCGGATGGAAGGCCGACGATCTGGTGATTCGCGCGCTCGAGTTCTCAGGCGCGACGTACAGCTAGCTCAGTCCTGGCAGATGGGTCGCCGCCAGCGTCGTCACGCTGTCGTCCTGCTCGGCGAACAGATCGGCACCCCGCCTCGCGATCCTGCCCGTAATGACGACGGTCACGCGGCGCTTCATCCAGTCGATGGCCTCGTCCAGCATGGGATCTGTTGTCACACGGACGCTCACCCTGGATGGGCGGGAGTTGCGGAACGTGTCGATGGTCACCACGCCGCCGGGGTCCTCCCGTGCCACGGCATGTATGGGACCTGTCAAGACCTCGGCACCCGGACTGCGCGGGGCATGGCGAAGGCGGGCTGCGACGGTCTCCACCAAGTCCGCCGCGTCGCTAGGGATGGACACGTCCCGGATCCCCTCAGGCGGCCGTCCGCCAAGGGGTGACCACTCGAAGGCGGCCTCGAACTGAGCGACCGAGTCCTCGGACAGGATGGCGTGCAGGGCCCCCGCGAATTCCGCCGTAACCCCTGACCGGATGAGTCCAAGGACATCGTCAGGGCGTGGTTCCCTAGCTGGCTCCACGACGGTGCTCACGATCTTCGAGAGCGACTCCGCGAAGGTCCTCATCACTCGCCGCTCGACAGGCTCAGGCTCAGCCTCACTCCTCTCGATCATGCCGGGGTCGATCTCCACGACATCCGTTACGGGCATAACGATCGGGATGATGAACGAACCCTTGCGCGTGTGCGCCATCCTCGCGCCCCGTGCAACCTCGTCCGCTCTGCGGTTGTAGTTGCCTCTGATGAACGAGGTGACGCGCATCGATGTCGTAGAGCACGATCGAAGCATGGTCCACGAGGCTCGAAGCATCGTGGCTGCGGCTTCGTACGGGATGGTGTCGTGGATCACAAGGTCGTTGGCCGCTCGCAAGCTGGCCACGTCCATGGACAACCGCAGCACTCTGGCTTCAACGTCAGCGACCGTCGACTGCTCGACCTGTGCGATCCGCTCCGCAATTCCAAGCCAGTCAAGGGAATCATCCGGCACCTTGAACGGGACGGGGAGAAACAGCCCCGAGGGCTCGTGGCCCCAGAGTTCACCGCGCTCCCCCGGCATGGCTGGCCGGAGCCAGCCGGTGCGCTCCAGGTAGAGAGTCAGGTTGCGGCGGAGGTCGGTGGTCATGCCGTCCTCCTTTGGTAGCCGCTTCGCAACTCGGCCTCCCAGTCGAGGAAGGTGTCGAGGGTGAGTCGATTCTGGACGGGGACTCTGACAGTCCCCGGCTGGGCGTCGTTCACACGAGCCCAGTAGGCGTGCGCGTGCCAAGTAGTACTCCGTACCAGGTGGGTAACGACTGCGTCGTCCGCCCGCCGAGCGAGCGACACGTACACGAGGTAGATCGGTGTGGTCTGACGTGACCATTTCTCACACCATTCGGGCGTCACCGCGACCGAATAGGACCCGTCCGCGTTTCGCCGGGCCCGGCCAGCCTTGATCTGAATGAAGACGGAACCATGTCGGAGGAGGCCAATCGCGTCAATGCCCCAGTAATCCTCGCCCGGCGACATCTCAGTGCTGGCCACGCCGGCCTGCGCCATCAACGCCCGGACGTACATCACTCCCATTCGGCCTGCCCTGTCTGCAGGCGCAATATGCCCCGCGATCTGAGCGACGGCGGGGGCGGGCACGGTTCGACACTAGCCTTGTTTCGAGGCGGGCTGGAAGGGTGCCGCACTTAAGTGCGCGATTGGACCCACAATCTGGTTTGCTCACGCCATCGAGGGAGACGTTGGCATGTCCACGACGATCAGCTAACGCGACGCCATTTCTTGTGGGACCACGACAGCTTGCAGTGCCCGGGCAACTCGCTCCGGGTCTTCGTGGACGGCTATATCGCTGCCACCTCTGCGACCTGAACCGCTTCGGCGTTGGTGATGCCGCCACCGCCGGTCGCGCCGGGGCCGGCGGCGCCCGCCGACTGGTTCTTGGGTGGCGGCCAACCTGGTGCGGCCACCGAGCCTGGCCCGGCGGCGTCCGGGGGTGGGCCTCCCCACCCGCCGCCGTCGTTGCCGTTGGCCACAGTTGGGTCGTCCGGGTTGGCAGACTCGTCGGTGGCACCGTCGTATCCCGACTGACCGCTGCCAGCCCGGACGCCGCGGCGCGAGTAGTCGGGCGGGAAGTTGTTGTGGCCGACTCCCATCTGGTTGGTCTGATCGGCGCCCATGGCGGCGGCGGTCCCGCCCACGGCCGCCATGACGCCGATGCCGGTCGAGAACGCCTGACCGACCGGACCCATGCCCGCCGCGAATCGGCCGATCGTGGTGGCCGCTGCTCCGTCCTCGCCCGCGGTGCGTCCGGCCTTGTCGGTCGTAGTGGCGGCGCTGCTGCCGGTCTGGCGTCCGGCGAGGACGCCGCCGATGCCACCGGCGGCAGCGATCCCCGCGCGCAGGGCGGACCCGGAGGTGCGGCCCGGGTCGGTGAACGCGAACAGCTTGTAGAGCGCCAGCGGGGAGAACGACGACACACAGATGAGCACGACGCCGACGAAAGCCGTCCCGATCGACTTGAGGACGTCGTCCTCACCGCCGACCGCCACCTCCGTGGTGATCCTCACGCCGATGCCAAGGGCCAGCACCATCAGGGGCGGGGTGAGTGCGGCGGCGTGGAACCAGCGGAACGACTTCCAGAACCAGCCGCGTCCGAAGTCGGTGACCAGCCCGGCCGCCGCGATCGGTGTGACCGCGGCCAACACGAGCAGGGAGGCCGCCCGGGCCACCATCACCAGGGTGTGGCCGATCGCCGCTAGCCACAGCAGCATCCCCATGATGCCGAGGATGACGGCGACGGTGCCGTTGGTGATGTCGCTGGCGGTGAACGGTTCCCAGGGCTCCCACTCGCTCCAGCGGGTGACGTTGAGCAGTGACTGCATGAGGGCCTTGGTCAGTCCGCTGCAGGCGGCGACCAGGGTGACGCCGTAGCCCACCCACGCGAACCACACGAACCCGAACTGGGCGGCTCCGACGAGGAGCTGGCCTATGCTGTGCCCGTCCCGCTTCCCAAGGGCGACGCCGACCTGGACCAGCATGAGGATCCCGACCAGCGCGAGGGCGATCCAGAAGGTGGTCCCGTACAGCTCGCCCACCGGTCCGCCTTCGCCGAGGCTCGGGGTGAGGATCGCGTCCTCCAACTCGAGGACCGCCCGGAGCACCCACAGGCCGGCGTTCCACAGCGCGAGCATGGCCGCGGTGAGGCTGTCGGTCACCACGTTGGCGATAGCCGAGCCGAGCAAGCCGAACGGATCGATGGGCATGGCAGCTCCTTCAGTTGGAGGCGACCGGCAGCCAACCAGCCTCGACGGAGGCGTCCGAACCAGGCCAGGTCGACGGGGCCGGGACGGGTGGGGCGCCGGGGCCGATCAGCCAGCGGTCTCCGGTCCACTGCATGCGCTCGCAGGTGCCGTAACCCATGCGGGCCTCCGCCTTCAGGGCGGCGCGCACGTCGAGCAGCACGCACGCGACCACCCAGTCGTGGCCGTCGGTCCCCTTGATCTGGATGGCCGCAGGCGTGACGCTGACCAGGGTCCCGGGGTCCAACTCGTTGGATGACTGCCGGGCGTGGGTCAGGAACGACTGCACGTTGCGGGTCTGCGACCAGTCAGCCGCACCCACTCCGCCGGGCATTGCCCAGTCGCGGTAGACCTCAGTGGCCAGCGGGAGCGACATCGCCGAGAGCACGCGTACCTCGATGGCCGCCAGCTGGGCGGCCGCACCCTCCGGTGTGCGCGGGAAGCCCGACGGCACACCGCTGACGCCGACGGTCGTGGCGGCGGGCAGCCTGATCGCGGGAGGCAGGGCGATCGCCACCCCCGGAGTGATGCTGGCGTCTTGGGCCACTTTGGCCATCGGCCCTGCAGCAATGAGGTCTCGCCGCTGGGCAGGGTCGGCGTACGGGTGAGCGCTGCTGTGGACGTCGTCGCGCGCGTTCCCCGCCGAGAAACTCGATACCAGGGTGTAGCCCAGCCCGTACAGCAGGACGCTGCCCACGAGCAGCAGCCCCGCGAGGACGCCCAGCAGCTGAGTGCGCGAGAGCGGTACGACCTCGGCTGAGCTGGCCTGGCGGGGTGGGCGACGGCGGAACATCAGCCGACGCAGCCGTCGCCGAGGATGCCGTTCAGCATCCCGTAGCCGCCCATCAGGACTACGGCGAGCACCAGGACGCCGGCCAGGCCGATGATGCCGCCCTTCGAGAGGTGCGGTGAGTGCGTGGCTCGTCCGACGAGGATCGCCCCGACTGACACCAGCGCCGCAATGCCGAACAGCCACAGCTCCGACCACAGGACCATGCCCGAGATCTGGTCGGTGTAGGCGGCGACGCCTGTGGGCGCCACCGGACAGATCTCCAGCGGGACGATCAGCGGGTTCATGTCGGTTCCTTTCGGAGGAGGGCGAGGACGGTCTGGGCCGCCTTGAGGAGCGAGGCAGGCAACGGGTCGGGGGTCAGGCCGGTGACCTGCAGGCGCGGGTCGAGCGGGAAGGCGGCCAAGTGCACGTGCGCGGGCATCCCGGCTGCGGCGACCTTGACCGGACGCGGCCACCGCTTGGCCGTGGGCCCCACGACCACCCCGGGCGCGTCGCGGCCGAGGAGTTCGGCGCAGGACTCCAGGCGGCGGATCCCGGGCACGGTGGCATTCGTGACGAGGACGACGTCGTCGAGCGTGCGCAGCACTGACCCGAGCCACCCCGCGCCCGTTCCTGACACGGTCGTCCAGTTGGTGTCCACGAACGTCCACTCGATCGATGACTCGGTCGGCACCGGCACGGTCGCGTCGCCGGTGATGGGGCGCTCCAGCAAGACGTCGCCACGACTGCCGCGGCGCCACAGGCCCTCGGTCCCGAGTTCGGCATTGGCTGCGGCAGAGAAGCCGGACACCAACGGAGTGCAGCACTCCACCACCCGCGCCGGCACTCCGGCTGCAGTGGCCAGAGCCAGCGCCAGCGTGGACGCCCCCACTCCGCCGGCGCAGCCCACGACGGCGACCACCCGTTCACCTGGCGCTGGAGTCCAGACGGCTGCGCCTCCCCGGGCCGCGGGCGCGGACCGGGGCCCGTGGGTGAACTCGCCCGCCTCAATCGCGCGCCATGCCTCGCGAAGCTCTGCCACGCTGTGCGCGGTCACGACGGATCACCGCCCCGAGGGCGCCGATCAAGCAGTCCGGACAAGAGCATGGCCGGCGGCACCTTGGCCAGCTCACGTCTGGCCTTCTGAACGTCCCGGAGCCTGCGCAAACAGCCGTCCAGGTCGTCCAGCGTCTCCGGCTCCATGGCCGCGATCTTCAACAGGGCGGCCACGTCGGCCGGAGTGCTGGTCATCTCGACATCACCTCCGCCATCCCTAACGGGCCGCGCCCGTCATCGGTGGACAGTCAGCCGACCGCGCTCAGGTACTCGCCGGCGGCTTCGCTGAGGGCCGCCACGCAGCGAGCGGTGCGACGACGCACGGTCCGAGCGCACACGCCCCACTCCTGGGCCACGACGGCGCTCAGCTGACGGCTCGACAGGCCAGCCACTCCGCCCTCACGGGCATGGCCA